>NZ_CP047146.1:6992500-7157500 GCF_009834125.1 Streptomyces sp. GS7 | reverse complement strand
AACTCTTGCGCCGATTGACTAAGGGTTCCTGGGTCAAGCTGATCTGCCCAGGGTAAGTCGGGACCTAAGGCGAGGCCGACAGGCGTAGTCGATGGACAACCGGTTGATATTCCGGTACCCGCTTTGGAGCGCCCAATACTGAATCAGGCGATGCTAAGTCCGTGAAGCCGCCCTGATCTCTTCGGAGTTGAGGGGAGTGGTGGAGCCGACGGACCAGACTTGTAGTAGGTAAGCGATGGGGTGACGCAGGAAGGTAGTCCAGCCCGGGCGGTGGTTGTCCCGGGGTAAGGGTGTAGCCCGAGAGATAGGCAAATCCGTCTCTCGCATAAGGGTGAGACCTGATGCCGAGCCGATTGTGGTGAAGTGGATGATCCTATGCTGTCGAGAAAAGCCTCTAGCGAGCTTCATGGCGGCCCGTACCCTAAACCGACTCAGGTGGTCAGGTAGAGAATACCGAGGCGTTCGGGTGAACTATGGTTAAGGAACTCGGCAAAATGCCCCCGTAACTTCGGGAGAAGGGGGGCCATTTCCGGTGAGGGAACTTGCTTCCTGAGCTGGGGGTGGCCGCAGAGACCAGCGAGAAGCGACTGTTTACTAAAAACACAGGTCCGTGCGAAGCCGTAAGGCGATGTATACGGACTGACGCCTGCCCGGTGCTGGAACGTTAAGGGGACCGGTTAGTCAATCTTCGGGTTGGCGAAGCTGAGAACTTAAGCGCCAGTAAACGGCGGTGGTAACTATAACCATCCTAAGGTAGCGAAATTCCTTGTCGGGTAAGTTCCGACCTGCACGAATGGCGTAACGACTTCTCGACTGTCTCAACCATAGGCCCGGTGAAATTGCATTACGAGTAAAGATGCTCGTTTCGCGCAGCAGGACGGAAAGACCCCGGGACCTTTACTATAGCTTGATATTGGTGTTCGGTTCGGCTTGTGTAGGATAGGTGGGAGACTTTGAAGCGCCAACGCCAGTTGGTGTGGAGTCGTTGTTGAAATACCACTCTGGTCGTGCTGGATGTCTAACCTGGGTCCGTGATCCGGATCAGGGACAGTGTCTGGTGGGTAGTTTAACTGGGGCGGTTGCCTCCTAAAGGGTAACGGAGGCGCCCAAAGGTTCCCTCAGCCTGGTTGGCAATCAGGTGTTGAGTGTAAGTGCACAAGGGAGCTTGACTGTGAGACTGACGGGTCGAGCAGGTACGAAAGTAGGGACTAGTGATCCGGCGGTGGCTTGTGGAAGCGCCGTCGCTCAACGGATAAAAGGTACCCCGGGGATAACAGGCTGATCTTCCCCAAGAGTCCATATCGACGGGATGGTTTGGCACCTCGATGTCGGCTCGTCGCATCCTGGGGCTGGAGTCGGTCCCAAGGGTTGGGCTGTTCGCCCATTAAAGCGGTACGCGAGCTGGGTTTAGAACGTCGTGAGACAGTTCGGTCCCTATCCGCTGTGCGCGTAGGAGTCTTGAGAAGGGCTGTCCCTAGTACGAGAGGACCGGGACGGACGAACCTCTGGTGTGCCAGTTGTCCTGCCAAGGGCATGGCTGGTTGGCTACGTTCGGAAAGGATAACCGCTGAAAGCATCTAAGCGGGAAGCCTGCTTCGAGATGAGGGCTCCCTCCCACTTGATGGGGTAAGGCTCCCAGTAGACGACTGGGTTGATAGGCCAGATATGGAAGCATCGTAAGGTGTGGAGTTGACTGGTACTAATAGGCCGAGGGCTTGTCCTCAGTTGCTCGCGTCCACTGTGTAGGTTCTGAAGTAACGAACTCGCCTTGTCGGCTGGAGTTTGTTTTCTTCATAGTGTTTCGGTGGTTATTGCGTTAGGGAAACGCCCGGTTACATTTCGAACCCGGAAGCTAAGCCTTTCAGCGCCGATGGTACTGCAGGGGGGACCCTGTGGGAGAGTAGGACGCCGCCGAACAATCATTCAGCTCCGGCCCCTGAACCTTCTGGTTCAGGGGCCGGAGCTTTTTTGTTCGGAAGGTGAGGTGACGGGCGTAACGTGCCGTTCAACTCCCGTGGACATGCTCCGCGGCATGGGGACAGTGGGAACGCTCAGGTCGGCCGGTGTCCGTGCAGGTGACGAGGTGGTGGTGCCGGCCTACGGCAACGCCGAAGTCGCCCAGGCCGTGGTGGAGTTGGGAGCGGTGCCGGTGTTCGCCGATGTGGATGCCGGGAGCTACTGTCTCGATCCGGCGGCCGTGTCGGATGTGGTGACCGGGCAGACGGCCGCGGTGGTGGCGATACACCGGTTCGGGCGGCAGGCGGATGCCGCGTGGATCCGTGAAGTCGGCCAGCGGTACGGGCTGTTGGTGCTGGTCGAGGACGAGCCCGGGGCGCGGCCGGACGGAGTGGAACAGCGGCGGGCGCATGCCACGTACCTCGACGGGCGGCTGAACGGGGTGGCGACGCCGACGCCCGCGGTGGGGCATACCTACCAGCAGTACGTGGTGCGGGTGCCGGGGAACGGGCGGCCGGACCGGGATGCGTTCGCGCGGGCGTTGCGGGCCAAGGGAGTTGCCTGCAAGGTGCCCGTACAGGCGCCGGTGTACCGGTTGCCGGGGCTGCGGCGGGACGTGTTCCTGCCGCAGACCGAGCGGGCCGTGGACGAGACCCTGGCGCTGCCGCTGCATGCCGCCATGACGCGGCGGGAGCTGCACCGGATGGTGGGGGCGTGCAATGCGCTCGGGGGATTGCTGCAGCCGGCCTTTTAGGCGGTGCGGGTGGGCGGTGTGGACGGTTCGGAAACGGCGCGGAGTTGGGGTAGTATTTATCTCGTTGCCGCGCCCCAATAGCTCAGTCGGCAGAGCGTCTCCATGGTAAGGAGAAGGTCTACGGTTCGATTCCGTATTGGGGCTCAGGAAAGGGAAAGTCCCCCACCAGATGGTGGGGGACTTTTTCGTATGTGGTGGGCGGGGGAGTGGTGGGGGCGGAGTGGTGTCTCCGCCCCCAACGGGGGCTAGTCGGCAGGGACTTCGGGGACGCGCATGGCGAGGATGGCCATGTCGTCGGAGGCCGGTTCGGCGGCGAAGCGCTCGACGGCGCGCAGCACGCGGGCGGCCACCGCGCCGGCGGTCAGGCCCGTACATGTCGTGAGAACGTCGGTGAGGCCGTCGTCGCCGAGCATGCGGGTGCCCTCGCGGCGTTCGGTGACGCCGTCGGTGACGCACAGCAGGACGTCACCGGGGTCGAGGGTGACGGTCTGTTCGTACAGTTCGAGGTCGTCCAGGACGCCGAGGAGGGGCTGGGGTTCGGCGGCCGGCTCGACGGAGCCGTCCTGGCGGAGGCGGAGCGGGAGGGGGTGGCCGGCGCAGACGACCTTGAGCCGCGCGCTGCCGTCCTCCTGCGGCCACAGCTCGCCGTAAAGGAGGGTCAGGAAGCGGCTGCGGGCGCCCTCGTCGAGGATGGCGGCGTTCAGGCGCTCCAGGACGGCGGGGCCGCCGAAGCCCTCGCGGGCGAGCAGGCGGAGCGCGTGCCGGGCGAGGCCGGTGACGGCGGCGGCCTCCGGGCCGGTGCCGCAGACGTCGCCGATGGCGAAGCCGTAGGCGCCGTCGCGGATCGGGAAGAGGTCGTAGAAGTCGCCGCCGACCTCGTTGCCCTCGCCGGCCGCGCGGTAGATGACCTCGACCTCGACGCCCGGGATGTCGGGCAGCTCCGGGGGCAGCAGGCTGCGCTGGAGGGACTGGCTGATGGCGGTGCGCTCGCTGTACAGGCGGGCGTTGTCCAGGGCGAGGGCGGCGCGGCGGGAGAGGTCCTCGGCGAGTTCGAGGATCTCCTGGCGGAAGTGCTCCTCGGTGGGTTTGCCCAGGGTGAGCATGCCGATGACGCGGTTGCGGGCGACCAGCGGGAGGACGACGGTCTCGCCGCCGACGGCGGAGGCGGTGGCGAGAGTGGCGCCGGGGCCCGTGGACGGGCGGGCGGACTCCTCCAGGCCCAGGCTGCGCAGGGAGGTGCGCAGCGCGGCGTCGTGGGCGGCGTCGGCGGGGGCGGTCCAGACGCGGGCGCCGGGGGTGGGCACCGGCTCGGGCGGGTCGACCTTCATCAGCAGGGTCTTGAGGCCGTCGATGCGGTCCTCGTCCTCATGGAGGACGTAGGAGAGTTCCGGTTCCGAGGCCTGGTCGGCGACGGTGTAGACGGCGCACCAGGTGGCGAGGGTGGGGACCGTCATCTGGGCCATCAGGGCCAGGGTCTGGTCGCGGTCGAGGGTGCCGGCGAGGAGGTCGGACGCCTCGACGAGGAAGGAGAGGGAGCCGCGGCGCAGCTTCTCCAGTTCGGTGAGGCGGGCGCGTTCGACGGCGAGGGCGATGCGGTCGGCGGCGAACTGGAGGCGCAGGGCCTCTTCGTTGGTGTAACGGGAGGGGCTCTCGGCGGCGACGCCCAGCGAACCGGTGAGCCGGCCCTCGACCTTGAGCGGGACGGTGACGACCGAGCGCATGCCCGTACCGGCGAGGAGCGGGACGGCGCCGGGGACGGCGGTGAGGTCTTCGTGGACGGCGGGCATCCGGGCGGAGCCGTAGCGTCCGGATCCGGCTTCCACGGGGACGCGGGCGAACCGCTGGCGGGCGGAGGGCAGGCCGGTGGAGGCGCGCACCTCCAGCTCGGTCTCGTCGTCGGTGGCCAGGAGCAGGTAGGCGGCGTCGCCGTCGAGCATGTCGCGGGCGCGTTCGACGGTGCGCTGGAGCAGTCCGTCGAGGTCGTCCGGTGCCGGGGAGCCGATGAAGACCTCGAACGGGTCGGACGGGCGGCCCTCGGGCGGGGTGGTGGCGTCGGCGGCGGGGGTGCGCTGCGGGCTCTGGAGGATGGCGCGTTCGTGGTCGCGGACCAGGAGGCAGACGGTGGACGCCTCGCCGTCGGCGTCGCGCACCCGCAGATGGGAGGCGTAGACGGGGATGACCCGGCCGTCGGCGCCCCTTATGCCGTAGGAGCCCTCCCAGCGGGAGAGCTGGAGCGCCTCGGCGATGCCGGTGCCGGTGCCGGGGGTGTGCGGCCAGGCGGCGAAGTCGGTGAGGGGCTTGCCGATGACCTGTTCGGCGTCGTACGCGAAGAGGTCCTGGGCGTCCTCGTTCCAGAAGCTGACGCAGCCGCCGCGGTCGATCTGGATCACCGCGACGCGGACCCGCGTGTCGGCGACCGGGAGGGCGTCCACGGGGAGGGCGGGGCCGGCCGCGCGGGTGCCGGCCGGGCGCTCGGGGAGTTCGAGGTGGAACCAGACGTGCTTCTGGGCGGCGGTGTACTCCACGCCCCAGCGGGCGGCCAGCGCGCCGCACAGCAGCAGGCCGCGTCCGCCCTCGCGGTCGGGGTGGACCATGGCCTGGCCGGCGCTCTGGAGTGGAATCTCGCGTTCGGGGTAGCGGTCGGCGACGGAGACGCGGACGCCGCCGTCGGTGCGCAGGCACAGCACATCGGCGGCGGTGCCGGCGTGCACCACGGCATTGGTGACCAGTTCGCTGGTGAGGACCACGGCGTCGTCGACGATGTCGACGCAGCCCCAACCCTGGAGAGTGTCCCTGACGAACGCACGGGCAGTGGCGACGGAGCGCCCGACCGGCTCGAAGGTGGCGGCGGCCCGCGCGGTGATCACAGCACTCCCCATTGGTCTTTCGTCGCTCCCCAGGGTCCTGTGCCCGTTTCTCGTGGCATCGATGCGCATGCCAGGCTAGACGGTCGACGCGAGCAGTGGGAACGAAGGCGTGCTTTCCGGCATGAGACGTACCTCGGCGGCCGTGCACATTCCCGTGAGGAACGTCCATGGCCGCCGGGTTATGGTCGGCAAGCGCTGCATCCCGTGTGTGGATGCTGCCGAACTGTTGTGACTCCGCCCCGTATCGGGGTTTCTCGCCGCCGCCAGGGGTGACGAAGGACAAGCCCTGCCCGTCTGCCTCAACGTATCTCCGGTGGTGTGGTTACGTTGCGACTCCTTGCCGCTTCCGTGCGGTGGGGTGAAACACTGGGCAGGCTCCGACAGAGAGCCCGGAGAGAACGGTCGACCCTGCGGGAGGGACACGGTGGAGTCTGGCGTAGCGGCGCGGGGCGCAAGCACGCGCGCGAAAGGCGGACGATCCCGGAGTAATGGGACGACCGAGGTCGATACGGCGGCGCTGAATCGCCTGCTGGTCGCTCTCGTCGCCATGCGGGACGGAAACTTCCGCAAGCGGCTCACGGTCTCCGGTGACGGCGTCATGTCGGAGATCGCGGCGGTGTTCAACGAGGTCGCGGACCGCAACCTGCATCTGACGGGTGAGCTGGCCCGGGTGCGCCGTGTCGTGGGGCGTGAGGGAAAACTCACGGAGCGGCTGGAGGTCGGCGCCGCCGAGGGCTCCTGGGCCGCGGCGATCGACGCCTCGAACGCGCTGGTGGACGACCTCGTGCGGCCGGTGTCCGAGGTGGGGCGGGTGCTGTCGGCGGTGTCCGAGGGCGACCTGGAACAGCGGATGGATCTGCGGTCGCGTAGTTCGGACAGTTCTTCGGAGCATCCCCTGCGGGGTGAGTTCCTGAAGGTGGGCCGGACGGTCAACGGGCTCGTGGACCAGCTCTCGGCCTTCACCGACGAGGTCACGCGGGTGGCCAGCGAGGTCGGTACGGAGGGCAAGCTCGGCGGTCAGGCGCGCGTGCGCGGAATGTCGGGTTCGTGGAAGGATCTGACGGAATCCGTCAATACGATGGCTTCCCGGCTGACGGCCCAGGTACGTGACATCGCTCTCGTCACCACCGCGGTGGCCAAGGGCGATCTGTCGCGCAAGGTGACGGTCCATGTCGCCGGCGAGATGCTGGAGCTGAAGAACACCGTCAACACGATGGTCGACCAGCTCTCCTCGTTCGCCTCCGAGGTGACGCGGGTGGCCCGCGAGGTCGGCACGGAGGGCGAACTCGGCGGTCAGGCGCAGGTCCCCGGTGTGGCCGGCGTGTGGAAGGACCTGACCGACTCGGTCAACCTGATGGCCGGCAACCTCACCGCGCAGGTGCGGGGGATCGCCCAGGTCACCACCGCCGTCGCGAACGGCGACCTGTCCCAGAAGGTCACGGTCAGCGCGCGCGGCGAGGTGGCGCAGCTGGCCGACACCATCAACACCATGACCGAGACGCTGCGCACCTTCGCGGACGAGGTGACGCGGGTCGCCAACGAGGTCGGCGCCGAGGGGCAGCTGGGCGGTCAGGCGCAGGTGCCGGGCGCGGCGGGTACGTGGAAGGACCTCACCGACTCGGTGAACAACGCCTTCCGCAACCTGACCGGGCAGGTGCGGGACATCGCCCAGGTGACCACCGCGGTCGCCAACGGCGACCTCTCGCAGAAGGTCACCGTCGATGTGGCCGGCGAGATGCTGGAGTTGAAGAACACCGTCAACACGATGGTGGACCAGCTCTCCTCGTTCGGTGCCGAAGTCACGCGGGTGGCGCGGGAGATCGGCGTCGAGGGCGAGCTGGGCGGCCAGGCCGCGGTGCCCGGCGCGGCGGGTACGTGGAAGGACCTGACGGACTCCGTCAACACCGCCTTCCGGAACCTGACCGGGCAGGTCCGCAACATCGCGCAGGTGACCACGGCGGTCGCCAACGGCGACCTGTCGCAGAAGGTCACCGTCGACGTCTCCGGCGAGATGCTCCAGCTGAAGAACACCGTGAACACCATGGTGGACCAGCTGTCGTCGTTCGCGGACCAGGTCACGCGGATGGCCAGGGACGTGGGCACGGAGGGCCGGCTGGGCGGCCAGGCGCGGGTGGACGGCGTCAGCGGTACGTGGAAGGAACTCACCGACTCCGTCAACTTCATGGCGGGGAACCTGACCTCGCAGGTGCGGCAGATCGCGCAGGTGACGACGGCGGTGGCGCGCGGCGACCTGTCGCAGAAGATCGACGTCGACGCGCGCGGCGAGATCCTGGAGCTGAAGAACACCATCAACACGATGGTCGACCAGCTGTCCGCGTTCGCCGAGCAGGTGACGCGGGTGGCCCGGGAGGTCGGTACGGACGGCCGGCTGGGCGGTCAGGCGCAGGTGCCCGGCGTCGCCGGCGTGTGGCGCGATCTGACCGACTCGGTGAACGGCATGGCCGGCAACCTGACGGCCCAGGTCCGCAACATCGCCCAGGTCGCGACCGCGGTCGCGCGCGGCGACCTGTCGCAGAAGATCGACGTGGACGCCCGGGGCGAGATCCTGGAGTTGAAGAACACCCTGAACACCATGGTCGACCAGCTCTCGTCCTTCGCGGAGCAGGTCACCCGGGTCGCCCGCGAGGTGGGCACCGAGGGCATCCTCGGGGGGCAGGCCGAGGTGCAGGGCGTCAGCGGTACGTGGAAGGACCTCACCCAGTCCGTCAACTTCATGGCGAACAACCTGACGTCGCAGGTGCGCAACATCGGCGAGGTGACCACCGCGGTCGCCCGCGGTGACCTCTCCAAGAAGATCACCGTCGACGCCAAGGGCGAGATCCTCGAACTCGTCACCACCGTGAACACGATGGTCGACCAGCTTTCGCTGTTCGCGGAGCAGGTGACGCGGGTCGCCCGCGAGGTCGGCACCGAAGGCCAACTGGGCGGCCAGGCACGGGTTCCGGGCGTCACCGGCATCTGGAAGGACCTCAGCGACAACGTCAACCTGATGGCCAACAACCTGACCATCCAGGTGCGGAACATCTCGCAGGTCTCGGCGGCGGTCGCCAACGGCGACCTGACGAAGAAGGTCACGGTCGAGGCGCGCGGCGAGGTCGCGCAGCTGGCCGACACCGTCAACACCATGGTCACCACGCTCTCGTCGTTCGCCGACGAGGTCACCCGCGTGGCCCGTGAGGTGGGCACCGACGGCATCCTGGGCGGCCAGGCCCGCGTTCCCGGCGTCGCCGGCACGTGGAAGGACCTCACCGAGTCGGTGAACTCCATGGCCAACAACCTCACCGGCCAGGTCCGCAACATCGCGATGGTCACCACCGCGGTCGCCAAGGGCGACCTGACCAAGAAGATCGACGTGGACGCGCGGGGCGAGATCCTGGCGCTGAAGACCACCATCAACACGATGGTCGACCAGCTGTCCTCGTTCGCCGAGCAGGTCACCAGGGTGGCCCGCGAGGTGGGAACGGAGGGCCAGCTCGGCGGTCAGGCGCAGGTGCGGGGCGTGGCCGGCACCTGGAAGGACCTGACGGAGTCGGTGAACGAGATGGCCGGCAACCTGACCCGTCAGGTGCGCGCCATCGCCGCGGTCGCCGCGGCCGTGACCCTCGGCGACCACAACGTCCGGATCGACGTGGACGCGGCCGGCGAGATCCTGGAACTCCAGGACAACGTCAACACCATGATCTCCACCCTCCGGGAGACCACCCTCGCCAACGAGGAACAGGACTGGCTCAAGGGCAACCTGGCCCGCATCTCCGGTCTGATGCAGGGCCGCCGCGACCTCAAGGACGTCGCCACCCTCATCATGAGCGAGCTGTCGCCCGCGGTCTCCGCGCAGCACGGCGCGTTCTTCCTCGCGGCGCAGCCCGACACCCGGGAGATCGGGGCGGACGGCGGCGAGCCGGGCGCGTACGAGCTGCGGCTGATGGGCTCGTACGGCTACGCCATGGGCGGCATGCCGACGACGTTCAAGCCCGGTGAGACGCTGATCGGGACGGCGGCGGAGGAGGGCCGCACGATCCTGGTGGAGAACGTGCCGTCCGGGTACCTCAAGATCGCCTCGGGTCTCGGGGAGGCGCCGCCGGCGAACATCATCGTGCTGCCGGTGCTCTTCGAGGACAAGGTGCTCGGTGTGATCGAGCTGGCGTCGTTCCAGCCGTTCACCCAGATCCAGAAGGACTTCCTCAGCCAGATCGCCGAGATGATCGCGACCAGCGTCAACACCATCTCGGTCAACACCAAGACCGAGGTGCTGCTCAAGCAGTCGCAGGAGCTGACCGAGCAACTGCGCGAGCGTTCCGCGGAGTTGGAGAGCCGGCAGAAGGCGCTGGAGCTGTCCAACTCCGAACTGGAGGAGAAGGCCGAGCAACTGCGGGCGCAGAACCGCGACATCGAGGTGAAGAACACCGAGATCGAGGAGGCGCGGCAGGTCCTGGAGGAGCGCGCCGAGCAGCTCGCGGTCTCGATGCGCTACAAGTCGGAGTTCCTGGCGAACATGTCGCACGAGCTGCGGACGCCGCTGAACTCGCTGCTGATCCTCGCCAAGCTGCTGGCCGACAACGCCGAGGGGAACCTCTCCCCGAAGCAGGTGGAGTTCGCCGAGACCATCCACGGCGCCGGCTCCGACCTGCTCCAGCTGATCAACGACATCCTCGACCTGTCCAAGGTGGAGGCCGGCAAGATGGACGTCAGCCCGACCCGCATCGCGTTGGTCCAGCTCGTCGACTACGTCGAGGCGACCTTCCGGCCGCTGACCGCCGAGAAGGGGCTGGACTTCTCCGTACGGGTCTCCCCGGAGCTGCCCGCGACGCTGCACACCGACGAGCAGCGGCTCCTCCAGGTGCTGCGCAACCTGCTGTCGAACGCGGTGAAGTTCACCGACAGCGGCGCCGTGGAGCTGGTGATCCGGCCGGCCGGCGCGGACGTCCCGGTGGCCATCCGCGAGCAGTTGCTGGAGCACGGCTCGCTGCGCGACCCGGATGCCGACATGATCGCGTTCTCGGTGACCGACACCGGCATCGGCATCGCGTCCAGCAAGATGCGGGTCATCTTCGAGGCGTTCAAGCAGGCGGACGGCACCACCAGCCGCAAGTACGGCGGTACCGGACTGGGCCTGTCCATCAGCCGGGAGATCGCCCGGCTGCTGGGTGGCGAGATCCACGCCCAGAGCGAGCCCAACCGCGGCTCCACCTTCACGCTGTACCTGCCGCACAACCCCGGCGGGCTGCCTCCGCAGGGCTACCCGCAGCTGGTCGCCGGGGGACTGGCGATGGACGCGGAGGCGCGGGAGACCGAGGCCGGGAGCCAGGACGGCGAGGAGCCGCAGCGCGACCGGGGCCACGGCGGCAGCCTGGGCAGGCGGCGGCGCCGGGCGGTGTCCGGTACGCCACGGCGGTTCGCGCTGCCCGGCCAGCCCTCGTCCGCGGGGCAGCAGCCGCACCAGACGGCGCCGCAGCCCGCCCAGCAGCCGGCCGAGGAGCCCTGGCTCGGCAACGGCCAGGACCTGGTCGACCCGGGCTTCGGTGGCGGCTTCCACGGCGAGAAGGTGCTGATCGTCGACGACGACATCCGCAACGTCTTCGCGCTCACCAGCGTCCTGGAGCAGCACGGGCTCTCGGTGCTGTACGCGGAGAACGGCCGCGAGGGCATCGAGGTGCTGGAGCAGCACGACGACATCGTGCTGGTCCTGATGGACATCATGATGCCGGAGATGGACGGCTATGCGACGACCGCCGCGATCCGGCGGATGCCGCAGTTCGCCGGGCTGCCGATCATCGCCCTGACCGCGAAGGCGATGAAGGGCGACCGGGAGAAGAGCATCGACTCCGGGGCCTCCGACTACGTGACCAAGCCGGTGGATACCGATCATCTGTTGTCGGTCATGGAGCAATGGATGCGCGCGAGGTGACGGGGCGTCCAGTATGGAGCCGGAAGAGGATCAACGCGTTGCTGACTGAGTGTGGCCGTAGACGTGTGGGACCGCGGGATTCGGGGAACCTTCTCGTCTCTCGCTGCGTTTCTGCTACGTGCACAGTGACATCGCGGTGACAGGGTGTGGCGACAGGCGGGGTGCAGCTACCATGACCGGCACAAGGACGGGCGGCGTGACGGAGCCGTCCCCTGGGGCGGCGTCCGGTTCGATGCCGGGGCGAGGAGGACGGGCCATGGTGCAGAAGGCCAAGATCCTCCTGGTCGATGACCGGCCGGAGAATCTGCTGGCGCTGGAGGCGATCCTCTCTGCGCTCGATCAGACACTGGTGCGGGCATCGTCCGGGGAGGAAGCGCTCAAGGCACTGCTCACCGACGACTTCGCGGTGATTCTGCTCGATGTGCAGATGCCGGGGATGGACGGATTCGAGACCGCCGCGCACATCAAGCGGCGGGAGCGCACCCGGGACATCCCGATCATCTTCCTCACGGCCATCAACCACGGTCCGCACCACACCTTCCGCGGCTATGCGGCCGGTGCGGTCGACTACATCTCCAAGCCGTTCGACCCGTGGGTGCTGCGCGCCAAGGTCTCGGTCTTCGTCGAGCTGTACATGAAGAACTGCCAACTCCGCGAGCAGGCTTCGCTGCTGAGGCTCCAGCTGGAGGGCGGCCGGCAGAGCGTCGGCGAGACCAAGGAGTCCGCGGGGCTGCTCGCCGAGCTCTCCGCGCGGCTGGCGGCCGTCGAGGAGCAGGCCGAGGCGCTCTCCAAACAGTTGGACGAGACCGCGGACGCCGCGGCGGTGGCCACCGCCGCACATCTGGAGCGCAAGCTGACCGGGCTGCGCCGGGCCCTGGACGCCCTGGAGCCGGGCTCGGGGGTGGCGGCGGGCTGACGGGCCGTACGGACGCGCTCTGACGGCCCTTCAGGAGACTGGCGCGCGACACGAATGGGTGAAGCGCCGTGCGCTCGTGCCACGCCGGTCGGCGCCTGTAACCTCGTCGCCATGGCCTCACGCACGTCCGGCAAGGGAACCCAGCGCACGGCAGGCCCCTCGAAGCCGCGCGCCGGACAGTCCGGGGGCGCCGCGAGGAAGACCGCCGCCAAGAAGGCATCCGCGAAGCAGCCGCCGGCCAGGAAGACCGCGGCGGCGAAGAAGGCCCCGGCCAGGAAGGCGCCCGCCAAGAAGGCCGCGCCGAGGCCGGCGCCGTCGCCGACCGGCGGTGTCTACCGCCTCGCCCGCGCCTGCTGGCTCGGTGCCGCGCACGGTGTCGGGGCGGTGTTCCGCGGCTTCGGGCGCGGCGCCAAGAACCTCGACCCGGCGCACCGCAAGGACGGGCTGGCGCTGCTGCTGCTCGGACTGGCGCTGGTCATCGCGGCCGGTACGTGGTCCAACCTCTCCGGGCCGGTCGGCCATCTCGTCGAGCTGCTGGTGACCGGCGCCTTCGGGCGGCTCGACCTGGTCGTACCGATCCTGCTCGGCGGCATCGCGGTACGGCTGATCCGCCATCCCGAGCGGCCGGAGGCCAACGGCCGGATCGTCATCGGGCTGTCCGCGCTGGTCATCGGCGTGCTCGGGCAGGTCGCGATGGCGTGCGGGTCCCCGGGGCGGGGCGACGGGCTCGCCGCCATACAGGACGCCGGCGGCTATGTCGGCTGGGCCGCGTCCAAGCCGCTGATCTTCACCGTCGGGCAGACCCTGGCGGTGGCGCTGCTGGTGCTGCTGACCGTCTTCGGGCTGCTGGTGGTGACCGCGACGCCGGTGAACGCCATTCCGCAGCGGCTGAAGGCGCTCGCCGTCCGGCTGGGCGTGCTGGAGACCGCGGACGGCGGGGAGGCCGGGCCGTACGGCGAGGAGCCGGCGGAGTACGCCGAGGAGTGGCGCGAGCAGCCGGCCCGCAAGCCGCGGCGCGGCGCCGCGGACGGCTCGCCGGACCCGGACGTCATGGAGGAGGCGGCGCTGGCCCGCCGCCGCCCGCGCCGGGCCGCCGCACCGCCCGCCGACCGGGAGCCGGACGCGGTGGACGTCGCCGCCGCGGCCGCCGCCGCGCTGGACGGCGCGGTGCTGCACGGTGTCCAGCCCTCGCCGCTGGTCGCGGACCTCAGCAGTGGGATCTCCGGCGAGCGCGGCACGGACACCGGCGCGGACAGCGGCTCGGTGCCGCCGGCGCGGGGCGCGGAGCCGTCCCCTTCCGAGGAGCCGGGACGGTACGTGCCGGACCTGACCAAGGCGCCGGTGGACTTCACGAAGGCCGCGCCGGAGCCGTCCGGCGATCTGCCGCCGCGCGCCGAACAGCTCCAGCTCTCCGGCGACATCACCTACTCCCTGCCGTCCCTCGACCTGCTGTCGCGGGGCGGCCCCGGCAAGACCCGCAGCGCCGCGAACGACGCGATAGTGGCCGCACTGACCAACGTCTTCCAGGAGTTCAAGGTCGACGCCTCGGTCACCGGCTTCACCCGCGGCCCGACGGTCACCCGCTACGAGGTCGAACTCGGCCCGGCCGTCAAGGTCGAGAAGATCACCGCGCTGGCCAAGAACATCGCGTACGCGGTGGCCAGTCCGGACGTCCGCATCATCAGCCCGATCCCCGGCAAGTCCGCGGTCGGCATCGAGATCCCCAACACCGACCGCGAGATGGTCAACCTCGGCGACGTGCTGCGGCTGGCCGACGCGGCGGGCGACGAGCACCCGATGCTGGTGGCGCTCGGCAAGGACGTCGAGGGCGGCTACGTCATGGCCAACATGGCGAAGATGCCGCACATCCTCGTCGCCGGTGCGACCGGTTCCGGCAAGTCCTCCTGCATCAACTGCCTGATCACCTCGGTCATGGTGCGGGCCACGCCGGAGGACGTGCGGATGGTGCTGGTCGACCCCAAGCGGGTCGAGCTGACCGCGTACGAGGGCATCCCGCACCTGATCACGCCGATCATCACCAACCCCAAGCGGGCCGCCGAGGCGCTCCAGTGGGTGGTGCGCGAGATGGACCTGCGCTACGACGACCTCGCCGCGTACGGCTACCGGCACATCGACGACTTCAACGAGGCGGTGCGCAACGGCAAGGTCAGCCCGCCCGCGGGCAGCGAGCGGGAGCTGGCGCCGTACCCGTACCTGCTGGTGATCGTGGACGAGCTGGCCGACCTGATGATGGTGGCGCCGCGCGACGTGGAGGACTCCATCGTCCGCATCACCCAGCTGGCGCGCGCGGCCGGTATCCATCTGGTGCTGGCCACCCAGCGCCCGTCCGTCGACGTCGTGACCGGCCTGATCAAAGCGAACGTGCCGTCCCGGCTGGCGTTCGCGACGTCCTCGCTCGCCGACAGCCGGGTCATCCTCGACCAGCCGGGCGCCGAGAAGCTGATCGGCAAGGGCGACGGGCTGTTCCTGCCGATGGGCGCCAACAAGCCGGTGCGGATGCAGGGCGCGTTCGTCACCGAGGCCGAGGTGTCGGCCATCGTCCAGCACTGCAAGGACCAGATGGCGCCGGTCTTCCGGGACGACGTCACCGTCGGCAGCGCGAAGAAGAAGGAGATCGACGAGGACATCGGCGACGACCTCGATCTGCTGTGCCAGGCCGCGGAGCTGGTGGTGTCCACCCAGTTCGGGTCGACGTCCATGCTCCAGCGCAAGCTGCGGGTGGGCTTCGCCAAGGCCGGGCGGCTGATGGACCTGATGGAGTCGCGGAACATCGTCGGCCCGAGCGAGGGCTCCAAGGCGCGCGACGTGTTGGTGAAGCCGGATGAATTGGACGGCGTGCTGGCGGTCATCCGCGGGGAGGCTACCGAGTAGCACGCGCGTACGGGTTCACCCGTACGTGGCGGCAGGCAACCGTTTCTTCTGCCGATACGTCAAGGTGAGGGAGGCGTGGGAACGATGCTTCATCCTCCGGCCCCGGGGCAGTGTGGCGGGGCGTTCTGATGGCGTACAAACCCGGCTCTCCCGCTTGCCCGACCCTTTCGCTCCACCCCTAGACTGAACTTCCAGCAGGTGGCTACACGCTCGAAAGGCGCCCCCGTGTCCATCGGCAACTCCCCCGAAGACGACCGGCCTTCCGCTGGTCCTCCCGAAGAGGACCGGCCGTCCGCCGGCCAGGACCGGCCTTCGGTCGGTCGAGCCCTCCAGCAGGCCCGTATCGGACTGGGACTGACCGTCGAAGAGGTCAGTACGACGACACGGGTGCGGATCCCCATCGTGCATGCGATCGAGCAGGACGACTTCTCGCGCTGCGGTGGTGACGTCTACGCACGCGGACACATCAGAACACTCGCCCGCGCCGTCTCCCTCGACCCCCAACCCCTGATCGCCCGCTACGACGCCGAGCACGGCGGCCGGCCCGCGCCGACGGCCGCCGCCCCGCTCTTCGAGGCGGAGCGGATCCGCTCGGAGCCACGGCGCCCCAACTGGACCGCCGCGATGGTCGCGGCGATCGTCGCCGTCGTCGGCTTCGTCGGCTTCACGCTCTTCAGCGGCGGCGACAAGCACGGCGGCGGTCCGATCGCGGCCGACACCGCCAAGGCCGACCGGCCCGGACCGTCGCGCACCATCCACCCCTCCCAGCCCCAGCCCGCGCGGCCCCGCCCGCAGCCGTCCGACAGCGCCATCGCCGGACTGCCCAAGGACCAGGTCACGATCAAGGTGACCGCCAAGGACGGCCAGAGCTGGATCTCCGCCAAGGACGCCGACGGCAACCTCCTGCAGGACGGGCTGCTCAAGCAGGGCGAGTCGAAGACGCTCACCGACAAGAAGCGGATCGATCTCGTCGTCGGCAACGCCGGGGCCGTACAGCTGTACGTCAACGGCAAGGAGGTCAAGAAGGTCGGCGACGAGGGCTCCGTGGAGCGTCTGAGCTACACACCGGGAGACCCGCAGGCAGGCTGAGGCCGACCGCACGCGGGGGTGTCCGCCGCACGGCCCGGGCGTCCGGTGCCGGCGGCGGAGACCTGCGCGCCATAGGGGTGGCCGGGACGAAGTAGGCTGAGCCCTATGCCCGAACGCCGTACCGTCGCCCTTGTCACTCTTGGCTGCGCCCGTAACGAGGTGGACTCGGAGGAGCTCGCAGGCCGCTTGGCAGCGGACGGCTGGGAGCTCGTCGAGGAAGCCGCCGACGCGGATGTGGCCGTCGTCAACACCTGCGGCTTCGTCGAGGCCGCCAAGAAGGACTCCGTCGACGCCCTGCTGGAAGCCAACGATCTCAAGGACCACGGCCGGACCCAGGCCGTCGTCGCCGTCGGCTGCATGGCCGAGCGTTACGGCAAGGAGCTCGCCGAGGCGCTGCCGGAGGCGGACGGCGTGCTCGGCTTCGACGACTACAGCAACATCTCCGACCGGCTCCAGACGATCCTCAGCGGCGGCGTCCACGCCGCGCACACCCCGCGCGACCGCCGCAAGCTGCTGCCGATCAGCCCGGCCGAGCGCCAGGACGCCGCCGGGGTCGCGCTGCCCGGCCACGCCCAGGCGGATGCCGAGGAGCCGGCGGCTCCGCCGCAGGACCTGCCCGAGGGCGTCGCGCCGGCCTCCGGGCCGCGGGCGCCGCTGCGCCGCAGGCTGGGCAGCGAGCCGGTCGCCTCGGTGAAGCTGGCCTCGGGCTGCGACCGGCGCTGCTCGTTCTGCGCGATCCCGTCCTTCCGCGGCTCGTTCATCTCCCGCCGGCCCTCCGACGTGCTCGGCGAGACCCGCTGGCTGGCTGAGCAGGGCGTCAAGGAGGTCATGCTGGTCTCCGAGAACAACACCTCGTACGGCAAGGACCTCGGCGACATCCGGCTGCTGGAGACGCTGCTGCCGGAGCTGGCCGCGGTGGACGGCATCGAGCGGATCCGGGTCAGCTACCTGCAGCCCGCCGAGATGCGGCCCGGTCTGATCGACGTGCTGACCGGCACCGACAAGGTGGCGCCCTACTTCGACCTGTCCTTCCAGCACTCGGCGCCCGGGGTGCTGCGCGCGATGCGCCGCTTCGGCGACACCGACCGCTTCCTGGAGCTGCTGGAGACCATCCGCACGAAGGCGCCGCAGGCCGGGGCCCGGTCCAACTTCATCGTCGGCTTCCCGGGCGAGTCCGAGAGCGACCTGGCGGAGCTGGAGCGGTTCCTCGGCGAGGCCCGGCTGGATGCCGTCGGCGTCTTCGGCTACTCCGACGAGGACGGCACCGAGGCCGCCTCCTACGAGGACAAGGTCGACCCGGACGTGGTCGCCGAGCGGCTGTCGCGGGTGTCCCGGCTCGCCGAGGAGCTGACCGCGCAGCGGGCGGCCGAGCGGGTCGGCGAGACGGTGCGGGTACTGGTGGACCGGATCGACGACGAGGACGACGGCGTCGTCGGGCGGGCCGCGCACCAGGCGCCGGAGACCGACGGGGTCACGCTGCTCACGGGCGGCCGGGACCTGCGGCCCGGTCGTATGGTCGAAGCAAAGGTGGTCGCGAGCGAGGGTGTGGACCTCGTGGCGGAGGTGCTGTCGGTGGACGGTACAGGGTGTACCGAGGAGGCGGGCAGATGAGCGGGGCCTCGGCTTCCGCCGCCGGGGGGCCGCGCACCGCGCCGGCCGTCCGGCAGGCCGGGCTGTGGAACATCGCCAACGTCCTGACGATGCTGCGGCTGCTGCTGGTCCCGGCGTTCGTCCTGCTGCTGGTGCACGACGGCGGCGCGAACCCGGCCTGGCGCGCGTTCGCCTGGGCGGCCTTCGCCATCGCCATGATCACCGATGTCTTCGACGGGCATCTGGCGCGCACGTACAACCTGGTCACGGACTTCGGCAAGATCGCCGACCCGATCGCGGACAAGGCGATCATGGGTGCGGCGCTGATCTGCCTCTCGGTGCTGGGGGACCTGTCCTGGTGGGTGACGGGCGTGATCCTCTTCCGGGAGCTGGGCATCACGCTGATGAGGTTCTGGGTGATCAAGCACGGTGTGATCCCGGCCAGCCGCGGCGGCAAGATCAAGACATTGGCGCAGGGCACGGCCGTGGGCATGTACGTCCTGGTGCTGACCGGTCCACTGGCGACCTTCCGCTGGTGGGTGATGGCGGTGGCCGTGGTGCTGACGGTCGTCACCGGGCTCGACTACGTACGGCAGGCCGTGGTGCTGCGCCGGGCCGGGCTGGCCAGGGAGCGGGCCGAGAGGGCCGAGCGGGCCGAGAGGAACACCGGGCGGTGAGCGGGCCGGGTTCTGTGGCGGCCGGGGCGCTGGAGGTGCTCGCCGGGCGGCGGCAGAGCCTGGCCGTGGCCGAATCGCTGACCGGCGGACTGGTCGCCGGCGAGCTGACCGCGGTGCCCGGGGCGTCGCGGGTGGTGCGCGGCTCGGTGACGGCGTACGCCACCGAGGTCAAGCGGGAGCTGCTGGGCGTGGACGGTGCGCTGCTGGCCGCGCGCGGAGCCGTGGACGGCGAGGTCGCGCGGCAGATGGCGCGCGGGGTGCGGCGGGTGCTCGGCGCCGACTGGGGCATCGCCACCACGGGCGTCGCCGGGCCCGAGCCCCAGGACGGGCAGCCCGTGGGCACGGTGTACGTAGCCGTTCAGGGGCCGGACGGTGACGGAGAGGTACGACGGCTGGCACTGGCGGGGGATCGCGACCGGATCCGTCGTGACAGTGTCCAAGCCGTGCTCGCACTGCTGTTGAGCGAACTCACAGAAAATGCGCGGGCACAGGATACGGAACAACACGGGGGGAATGGATGTTTGCAGCCCTGAGTGAACACGAACTCGCTCCCGGCACGGCCACGGCCCGAGGCGGTACGGTGGGGCGAGAAGGATCCGGATCCGAGGTCCGAGGAGGGAGCCAGCGATGATTCTGCTTCGTCGCCTGCTGGGTGACGTGCTGCGCCGACAGCGTCAGCGCCAAGGCCGCACCCTGCGCGAGGTCTCGTCCTCCGCCCGGGTGTCGCTCGGCTATTTGTCCGAGGTCGAGAGGGGGCAGAAGGAGGCGTCCTCCGAGCTGCTCTCGGCGATCTGTGACGCACTGGATGTGCGCATGTCCGAGCTCATGCGAGAGGTCAGCGACGAGCTGGCGCTCGCCGAGCTGGCGGCGTCCGCGGCTGCGAGTGACACGGTGCCGGCACCGGTGCGGCCGAAGCTCAACTCGGTGTCCGTCGCGTCCCTGGCCGGTGTGCCCGAGGAGCGCGTGACCATCAAGCCCCCGGCCGACGTCGTGGATGTCGTTGCGGCCTGACACCGCAGTTCGTACGTGATCGGAGCCCCGGCGGGCAGCGGCCCGCCGGGGCTCCGTGCTGTCCGGGCGGGCCGCTGCCGGGTGCCCGGGCGGACCCGCTGGGCTGCTCGGAGCAGCGGCTTGGCCCGTACGATGGGCTAAATCGGTTTTTTTCGGAACATTCGCCTGAATGTCGTTGAATGCGTCTGAAAAGGAGTAGCTGGATGTCTGTCGTCACGAGCACCCTCTCCGTCGAAGCCCGTACCGTCGTCGGGAACGCCCTCCAGGGAGCCCTGGTCGACCTGGTGGACCTCGGCCTCGTCGCCAAGCAGGTGCACTGGAACGTCGTCGGGCCGCGGTTCCGCCCCGTCCATCTTCAGCTCGACGAGGTCGTCGACACCGCGCGGCAGCACGCGGACACGGTGGCAGAGCGGGCCTCGGCGATCGGGGTGTCCCCGGACGGCCGGTCGGCCACGGTCTCCAAGACCAGCGGCATCGAGGAGGTCGGGGACGGCTGGATCAAGGACGGTGACGCGGTCCGGACGCTGGTGGACGCGCTCGGCGCGGTCATCGGGCGGATGCGGGAGCGGATCACCGCCACCGCCGAGCCCGACCCCGTCAGCCAGGACATTCTCATCGGGCTGACCGCCGACCTGGAGAAGCACCATTGGATGTTCCAGGCCGAGGCCCACTGACCTTGTCCGCCGTGGGTCGTGTCGTGCGCCCTGGGGCTTGCGGCACGGTGTGCGCGCCGGGCGCGCGACGGTGCGCTCTGCCGCCGGGCCGCGGGCCCGTCTAACGTCGGCCCCTGAGGAGGCAGGCATGGCGTGGCGCGACTTCATGGCGCGCGGACCGGACGGGCGGGTGCCGGCCCGCAGTCCGGGGCCGCGGTTCGCGCCGGGCCGCCGGATATCCGCGGCCCTCGTCGGGGGGCTGTGGTGGTGGGCGGCGGTCCGGCTGGCGCTGTGGCCGCACTCGGCCGGGCCGGTGGAGGGCGCCGTGGTCATGGGCGGCTGGGGGCTGAGCCTGCTGCCGGTGCACTGCGTGCCGTGGGCGGGACGGCGCGAGAGGGCGAAGCGGGGCCCGGGGGCGGACAGGGGGCGGATCACCAGGGCATGGCGACGCCGCTGTTGGGGCGGAGGATCTGGCCGGTCGTGAAGGACGAGGCGTCCGAAGCCGGGTGGAGCACGGCATGGGCGATCTCGTCGGGCTCGCCGAGCCTGCCCAGCGGGGACATCCGGGCCATGGGGGCCTCGGTCCGCTCCTGGTCCTCGGCGGTGTGGCGCTCGGTCATCGGCGTACGGATCCAGCCCGGGCAGGCGCGGCCGATGCCCCCGGCGGCGCCGGTGACGATCACGGTGCGGCCCGTGAGGTCGTATGCGGCGAGGGGCATGGGGTGAGGGTGGGGAAGCATCTGACGATGCGTCAATTGGCGTGCGGGGGCGGGCTGTCGGGTCGGTCGTAGGCTTCCGGGGGGATCGGCTGGCAGGTGGGGCACCAGTACGTGACGCGCTCCTCGGCGGTGCGGCCCTGTTCGGCGGTGCGGACCGGCGTACCGCAGCGCAGGCAGGGGCGGCCGGCGCGGCCGTAGACCCACAGGCGGCGGTCGGGGCGCGGGCTCGGGGTGGTGACCCGGGCCGGGCGGTGCTTGTTGGCTTCCAGGAGCTTCTTGGCGAGCGCCGGGGCGCGCTCGGGGTCGGCGAGGTCGCCGACCGGGAGCCAGGGCGAGGCGCGGAGCAGGAAGCAGAGTTCGGACTTGTAGACGTTGCCGATGCCGGCGAGGGTGCGCTGGTCCAGCAGCGCCTCGCCGAGGGGGCGTTCCGGCGCCGCGAGCAGCCGGCGCAGGGCTTCGGCGGGGTCCCAGTCGGGGCCGAGGAGGTCGGGGCCCAGATGGCCGGTGACCCGGGACTCGTCGGCGGTGCGCAGCAGGTCGAGGACGGGGAGGCGGTAGCCGACGGCGGTGTGCGCGGCGGTGCCGAGGACGGCCCGGATCTGGTGGGCGGGGCCGCCGCGCCAGCGTTCGGCGGGGGCGTAGATCTTCCAGGCGCCGTCCATCCGCAGATGGGAGTGCAGGGTGAGGCCGCCCTCGAAGCGGGTGAGCAGATGCTTGCCGCGGGGCACCACCTCCAGTACCTCGCGGCCGGTCAGATCCACCGTCGCGAGCCGGGGGACGCGCAGGTCGCAGCGGGTCAGCCGGCTGCCGGCCAGGGCCTCCTGGAGGCGCCGGGCCAGCCGCCAGACGGTGTCACCTTCGGGCATGGGGCCATCATGCACGCTGCGGCGGGAGGGCGGCGGCCCGCGCCCGGCCGCTGGGCCGCCGCGGGTCAGCCGCGCAGCCGCAGGCCGCGCGGGGTCGGGTGGAAGCCGGCGGCCTCCAATATCGGGGCGAAGGGGGAGGTGAGGGCGGCGGTGCCGTTGATGCGCTCGGTGGTGATCGTGCCGAGCGCGCCGGCCCGGGCCGCGTCGGTGAGGGCGGCGACGGCGGGCTGGAGGCGAGGGTCGGTGGCGGCGTCGGCCGGGTCGCCGAGCGGCCAGAGGAGCAGGGTCTTGCCGCCGCGCTCCATATAGAGCGCCAGCTCCCCGTCGACCAGCACGACCAGGGAACCCGCCTTGCGGCCCGGCTTGTGGGTGGAGCCCTCGGGCGGATCGGGCCAGGGCAGCGCGGCGCCGTACGCGTTGGCGGGGTCGGCGGCGGCCAGGACGAGGGCGCGCGGCGGGCCGTCGCGGCGGTCGGGCGCCGGTGCGCCGTCCGGGAGGGCGGCGTCGGCGGTGCGCTCCCGCCGGCTGCTGACCGCGCGCAGCCGGTCCACCGCACCGTCCATCGCGAACTGGGCGGCGCCCAGCCCCTCGACGACATAGCCGCGGCGGGCCTGCCCGGACTCCTCGAAGGCGGACAGGACGCGGTAGGCGGCGGAGAAGCCGCCCGCGACGCCCTCGGCGGCGACCGCGCCGCGGGTGACGATGCCGTGCCGGTCCAGGAGGGTACGGGCCAGGGCGTGGGCCCGGTGGGTGGGGTCGGGCTCGGGGGCGGGCAGCAGCGACCACCGGCCGCCGACCGTGGGCGGGCCGGAGCGGGAGGCGGTGGGCCGGCCGGCCGCCGCGGTCAGCGAACCGTACCGCCCCCGGGGGACGGCGCGGCGGGCGCGGTGGGCGGTGGAGCCCGCCGTGCGGCCGGAGCCGAGGAGGGCGCGGAGCGGGGCGAGGGTGTCGTTGGTGAGCCGCCCCGACCAGGCCAGGTCCCAGATGGCGTCGGCGAGTTGGGGATCCGTGGCGTCGGGGTGGGTGGTGGCACGGACCTGGTCGGCGATCTGCCGGAAGAACAGGCCGTAACCGGGGGCGAGGGCGGCCAGCACGGAGTCGTGCAGCGCGGTCGGCTCCAGGGGGAGCGGCGGCGGGAGCAACAGGGGCGCGGAGTCGGCGAGATGGAGGGAGAGCCAGCCGTCCTTGCCCGGGAGGGCGCCGACCCCGGCCCACAACACCTCGCCGGTGGCGGTGAGTTCGTCCAGCAGAGCCGGGGAATATCCGCCGACGCGGGACGGCAGCACCAGCTTCTCCAGGGCGGAGGCGGGCACCGGCGCGCCCTGGAGCTGCTCGACGGCGCGCACCAGGCCGTCGATACCGCGCAGGCCGTACGCACCGGCGGGCGCGGCGGCGGGCGCACCGGAGGCCGGTGCCGGGCGCGGCGGGCCGACCTGCTGCCACTGCGGGAGGAAGGCGGCGAGCGCGGCCGGCGGCACCGGCTCCAATTCCTCGCGCAGCGCGGCCAGCGAGCGGCGGCGCAGCCGGCGCAGCACCTGGGCGTCGCACCACTCCTGGCCGATGCCGGCGGGGTGGAACTCGCCCTGGACGACCCGGCCGGCGGCGGCGAGGCGGTGCAGCGCGCCGTCCGTGACGGCCGGGCCGAGGCCGAAGCGGGCGGCGGCCTGCTCGGACGTGAACGGGCCGTGGGTGCGGGCGTAACGGGACAGCAGATCGCCCAGCGGGTCCTTGACCGGCTCGGTGAAGGACTCCGGGACGCCGACCGGCAGCGCCGTGCCCAGCGCGTCCCGCAGCCGCCCGGCGTCCTCGACGGCGGCCCAGTGGTCGGCGCCGGCGATCCGCACCCGGATGGCGCGGCGGGCGGCGGCCAGCTCCCGCGGCCAGGCCGGATCCGCGCCGCGCTCGGCCAGCTCCCCGTCGGTCAGCGGCCCCAGCAGCCGCAGCAGGTCGGCGACGCCCTCGGCGTCCTTGGCGCGCCGGTCCTCCGTACGCCACTGCAGCTCGCGCTCCAGCTCGGCCAGCACCTCCGCGTCCAGCAGCTCGCGCAGCTCGGCCTGGCCCAGCAGCTCGGCCAGCAGCCGGGAATCCAGCGAGAGCGCGGCGGCGCGGCGCTCGGCCAGGGGGGAGTCGCCCTCGTACAGGAACTGGGCGACATAGCCGAAGAGCAGCGAGCGGGCGAACGGGGACGGCTCGGGGGTGGTCACCTCGACCAGGCGGACCCGGCGGGCCTCGATGTCGCCCATCAGCTCCGCCAGGCCCGGCACGTCGAAGACGTCCTGGAGGCATTCGCGGACCGCCTCCAGCACGATGGGGAAGGACCCGAACTCGCTTGCCACCTGGAGGAGCTGGGCGGCGCGCTGGCGCTGCTGCCACAGCGGCGTGCGCTTGCCGGGGCTGCGGCGGGGCAGCAGCAGGGCGCGTGCCGCGCACTCCCGGAAGCGGGAGGCGAACAGCGCGGAGCCGCCGACCTGGTCCGTGACGAGCTGGTCGACCTCGCCACGGTCGAAGACGACGTCGGCGGCCCCCACGGGGGACCGCTCCGGGTCGTACTCCGGGCGGTCGGCCGAACCGCCGAAGCCGGTGTCGCCGTCGAGGAGGTCGAGGCCCATCAGATCGGCGTCCGGCAGCCGCAGCACGATGCCGTCGTCGGCGTGCATCACCTGGGCGTCCATGCCGTGGCGCTCGGCGAGTCGGGCGCCGAGGGCCAGCGCCCACGGGGCGTGCACCTGCGCGCCGAAGGGGGAGTGGACGACGATCCGCCAGTCGCCCAGCTCGTCGCGGAAGCGCTCGACGACGATCGTGCGGTCGTCCGGGACATGGCCGCAGGACTGCCGCTGCTCGGCGAGATAGCCCAGGACGTTGGAGACAGCCCAGTCGTCGAGTCCGGCGGCGGCCAGCCGGGCGCCGGCGTCCTGTGGGGGCAGCGAGCCGATCTCCCGGAGGAACGCGCCCAGCGCACGGCCCAGTTCGAGCGGACGGCCGAGCTGGTCGCCCTTCCAGAAGGGCAGCCGGCCGGGGACTCCGGGAGCGGGGGTGACCAGGACCCGGTCGCGGGTGATGTCCTCGATGCGCCAGGACGTCGTGCCGAGCGTGAAGACGTCGCCGACGCGGGATTCGTAGACCATCTCCTCGTCCAGCTCGCCCACCCGTCGCCCGCCCCCCTTGGCGGAGCTCTCGCCCGCCAGGAAGACGCCGAACAGGCCGCGGTCGGGGATCGTGCCGCCGGACGTCACGGCCAGGCGCTGGGCGCCGGGGCGGCCGGTGACCGTCTGCGCGACGCGGTCCCAGACGACGCGCGGGCGCAACTCGGCGAAGGCGTCGGAGGGATAGCGTCCGGCGAGCATGTCCAGGACGGCGGTGAACGCGGACTCCGGGAGGGACGCGAACGGGGCCGCCCGGCGGATCACGGCCAGCAGCTCCCCGACATCCCAGGTGTCCATCGCGGCCATCGCGACCAGCTGCTGGGCCAGCACGTCCAGCGGATTGGCGGGCACCCGCAGCGCCTCGATGGCGCCCGTGCGCATCCGCTCCGTCACCACGGCCGCCTGGACCAGATCGCCCCGGTACTTGGGGAAGACGATGCCCGTCGACACCGCGCCGACCTGGTGGCCGGCCCGGCCGACCCGCTGGAGCCCGGAGGCGACCGACGGCGGCGACTCCACCTGGACGACCAGATCGACCGCGCCCATGTCGATGCCCAGCTCCAGACTGGAGGTGGCGACCACGGCCGGCAGCCGGCCGGCCTTCAAGTCCTCCTCCACCTGGGCGCGTTGCTCCTTGGAGACGGAACCGTGGTGGGCGCGGGCCAGCAGGGGCGGCGCGCCCTTGGCGGCACCGGACTCGGCCATCAGCTCCGCGGGGGAGTGGTGCTCGGGCAGCGCCGCTCCGACCGTGCGCTCGTACGCGATCTCGTTGAGGCGGTTGCACAGCCGCTCGGCCAGGCGGCGGGAGTTGGCGAAGACGATCGTGGAGCGGTGCGCCTGGACAAGGTCGGCGATCCGCTCCTCCACCTGGGGCCAGATGGACGGCTTCTCGCCCGTGTCGCCCTCCTGGACGGGGGAGCCGCCCAGCTCTCCCATGTCCTCCACCGGGACGACCACGGACAGGTCGAACCGCTTCCCGGACGGCGGCTGGACGATCTCCACCCGGCGCCGCGGGGAGAGATAGCGGGCCACCTCCTGCACCGGGCGGACCGTCGCCGACAGCCCGATCCGGCGGGCCGGGCGGGCGAGCAGCTCGTCCAGCCGCTCCAGGGAGAGCGCCAGATGCGCACCGCGCTTCGTGCCGGCGACGGCGTGCACCTCGTCCAGGATGACCGTCTCGACGCCGGCCAGCGCCTCCCGGGCCGAGGAGGTCAGCATCAGGAACAGCGACTCGGGGGTCGTGATGAGGATGTCCGGCGGGCGGCTCGCCAGCGAGCGCCGCTCGGCGGGCGGGGTGTCCCCGGAGCGGATGCCCACCCGGATGTCCGGCTCCGGCAGCCCGAGGCGGACCGACTCCTGGCGGATCCCGGTCAGCGGGCTGCGCAGATTGCGCTCCACGTCGACGGCGAGTGCCTTGAGGGGGGAGACGTACAGCACCCGGCAGCGCTTCTTGGGCTCGGCGGGCGGCGGGCTGCTCGCCAGCGCGTCCAGCGACGCGAGGAAGGCGGCGAGGGTCTTGCCGGAGCCCGTCGGCGCCACCACGAGGACGTCGGAGCCGGCGCCGATCGCCTGCCAGGCGCCCTCCTGCGCGGGGGTGGGCGCGCTGAAGGCCCCGGTGAACCATCCGCGGGTCGCCGGCGAGAACGAATCGAGCGCTGCCTCGGTCATGTCCCCCATCGTGCACCGGACCACTGACAATCCGGTCCGGCGCCCGCCGCGGACGGCCCGCCCGGGTTGCGCCGCCGCACCGTGTCCGCCCGCTCCCGCCGCAGTCCGTCCGCGGCCGCCGCCGCCCGTCGCCGCCCGTCCACGGTGCGGACGCCCCGGTCCGC
Organism: Streptomyces sp. GS7; assembly: GCF_009834125.1. Classification (NCBI taxonomy): domain Bacteria; kingdom Bacillati; phylum Actinomycetota; class Actinomycetes; order Kitasatosporales; family Streptomycetaceae; genus Streptomyces; species Streptomyces sp. GS7. Next base: position 7,130,609 of record NZ_CP047146.1, on the reverse strand, counting down.
GGCGGCCCGGCGGGCGCAGAATGGGGTGCATGGCCATGATCAACGGGGGCGGGGCGGGCGCCGGGGCCGTCCCCCGCTGCGCGGCCGGGGCGCGGGCGGTGCCGCGGGCCCGCGGCGAATGGGCGCGCCACTGGCGCTACGCCGGACTGCCCGGCCTCGACCTGCTGCGCGCCCGCTATGTGGAGCACTCCTTCCCCCGGCATGCCCACGACGGCTATGTGATCTGCGTGGTCACCTCCGGGATCGAGGAGGTCGGTCTCCAGGACGGCGCGGTCCGGGCCGGGCACGGCGGCATCGTGATGATCAATCCGGAGGTGCCGCACACCGCGCGGGCCGGCGCCCCCGAAGGCTGGACCTACGCCACGCTCTACCCGTCGGCGGACCTCGTCGCCGGTATCGCCCGGGAGACCACCGCCCTGCGCGGCACCGCGGGCTTCGTCCGCACCGTCGCCGACGAACCGCGCATCGGCCGCATGATCGCCGGGATACACGGGGCGGCCGAGGCCGGCAACGCACTGGCCGCCGACAGCCTGCTGCGGGTCGCCCTCGCCCACCTGCTGAGCCGCCACGGAGGCCCGCTGCCGCCCCTGGCACCCCGTACGGCGGGCGCCCGCACCGCCGCCCGCGCCCGCGCCGTCCTGGAGGAGCGGATGGCCGACCCGCCCACCCTGGAACAGCTCGCCCGGGAACTGGACACCGGACCGTTCGCGCTGCTGCGGGCCTTCAAGAGCACCTACGGCATGCCGCCGCACACCTGGCTGACCGATGCCCGGGTCCGCCGCGCCCGCCGGCTCCTGGAGGAGGGCCGGGCGCCCGCCGAGACGGCGGTGGCGGTCGGCTTCACCGACCAGCCCCATCTGAACCGGCACTTCACCCGGATCGTCGGGGTCCCACCGGGCGCCTACCGCCGGGAGCACGCGGCGGCGGACCGGCCGGACGGCGGCGGCACCCCCGCGTGACCACGGCGCGGCCGCGGGCGTACGGGCGCGGGAGCGCCGCGTCCGTGGGCGCAAGAACGTACAAGACCGCCCGGGACGCGTCCTCTTAGGGTCCGGGACGTGGCAGACCAGGCAGAACACACAGCGCGGGCGGCAGGGCGGGAACCGGCGGTACCCGCGGGGACAGCGGGGGAATCCGGGGCGGCAGCGGCCGCAGGGGCGGCATCGGCACCCGCCACCGGACCGGCCGCGCCGCCGGCCCAACCGGCCGCGGACCGGCCCCACTCCGCCGTCGTCAGGGACGCGCTGGGGGTCGGCGTCGCCGTCGGCCTCTCCGGCTTCGCGTTCGGGGTGACCGCCGCCGGCGCCGGGCTCGACGTCTGGCAGACCTGCGCGCTGAGCCTGCTGGTCTTCACGGGGGCCTCGCAGTTCGCGCTGGTCGGTGCCCTCGCCGCGGGCGGCAATCCGCTCACCGCCGCCGCCGGGGCGTTCTTCCTCGGCGTCCGCAACGCCTTCTACGGGCTGCGGCTGTCCGCCCTCCTCGGCTACCGGGGCGCGGTCCGGCCGCTCGCCGCCCACTGGGTCATCGACGAGACCTCGGCCGTCGCCCTCGCCCAGCCCGACCGGCATCGCGCCCGGCTCGGCTTCACCGTCACCGGACTGACCCTGTACGTCCTGTGGAACCTCACCACCCTCGGCGGCGCCCTGGGGGCCGAGGCACTCGGAGACACCGCCGCCTGGGGCCTGGACGCGGCCGGCCCCGCGGTCTTCCTGGCGCTGCTCGCGCCGATGCTGAAGACCGCCGTCGAACGGGCCGCGGCCGGCGTCGCCGTCCTGCTGCTGATGGCGACGCTCCCGGTACTGCCCGCGGGCGTGCCGGTGCTGCTGTCGGCGCTGGCCGCGCCCGCCGTCCTCGCCGTCCAGGGGTGGCGCGGGCGCGCGGCCACCGGCCGACACGGCACCGCGCACCACCGCACCACCGGGGAGGACCGGGCATGAACATCTGGATCGCGATCGGCGTCACCGCCGCCGGCTGCTACCTGGTCAAGCTCCTCGGCCTGTCGGCGCCCGCCGGCGTCCTGGAACGCCCGCTGGTGCGGCGGCTGGCCGCGCTGCTCCCGGTGGCGCTGCTGGCCGCCCTCACCGCTCAGCAGACCTTCGGCGACGGGCAGCACCTGGTGCTCGACGCCAGGGCCGCCGGGGTGGCCGCGGCGGCCGTCGCGCTCGTCCTGCGGGCGCCGTTCCTGCTCGTCGTCGGCGTGGCGGTCGCAGTGACCGCCGGGGTGCGGGCGCTCGGCGGGTGACCGCACCCCGGTGCACGCCCGGCGCCTCAGGCCGTCGGCCGCCCGTATGCCCGGAGGGTGTGCAGCGCCTCCAGCGTCACCATCGGGCGGCCCTCCAGGGCCGTACACGGCGCCCACACCCGCCAGTTGACGGGCCAGCCGCCGTCCTCCTCCTGGAGGGAGACGAGGTGGTCCAGCGCCACGTCCATCTCCTTGTCGGTGAACCAGCCGCGGGCCAGCGAGCCGGGAGAGGGGGCGAAGTGGTACGCGAAGTGGTGCTCCCCGGGGGCGTACCCCGCCGCCACCGGGACGTCCGCCGCCCGCTCCGGATCCAGCAGGACCAGTCCCTGCTCCCGGACGATCCGGCCCAGCCGCCGTGCCGCCGCCGCGGCCCGGGGCCGGTCCGGGGCGCCGTCCAGGAAGGCCACCGCCGCCTCGGCCTCGTAGGGGTGCGTCTCCTCCAGGGACTCCACGGCCGCCCAGCAGTAGTCGGTGGCCCGGAACAGCCAGGCGTGCCACACCTGATTGCGGTGCAGCACCCCCACCACCGGGCCGGTCGCCAGCAGTGCGCTCGGCGGATCGTCCACCACCGGGATCCACGGCGCGGCCGGATAGCCGCGCAACGAGGGATGCACCGCCGGCAGCGCTCCGTCCGCCGTCGAGATCCGGGTCAGATAGCGGCAGATCCGCTCCACCTGGCGGCCGTCGCAGCGCCCGATGCGGTCGAGGACCTTCAGCGCGTGCGCCGTGTGCAGCGGCTGGCTCACCGGGCCGCGCAGATCGGGCTCCAGGGCGTGGCCGTAGCCGTCGTCGTCGTTGCGGTAGGCGGCGAGCGCGGTCTCGACCGGGTCCGCGGCGCCGCCGAGGAAGTGGTATGCGAAGAGCCGCTGCTCCAGCACCCGGGCGGTCAGCCAGACGAAGCGCTCGGCGCGCGCCAGGAGGGTCGATGAGGGGCTTACATTTTCGGCCATGGCCTGACCGTAGGGCTGAATTCCTCCGCTGGCACGGGCCCGCGGCCCGCTGCCCTCCGAGGGCGGGATCCTCAGGGCATGCGGTTGACGGTGATCCGGCCGCTCCAGGGTGTCTCCAGGGGTGGGACGGGGATTGCGGGTTGCCGGCGAGCGTGCTGCAATGCGGCGCGTGATGGGCCAACTCCCGCTCCGCAGACGCCTCTTCCCGGACCTCGCGCGGATCGCCTCCGCGGTGTGTCGTCCGGCGGGCAGCTGACCCCGCGTCATATCGCCCTTTTCCGCGCGATTTCCCGCTTTCCGGCGCCGCCTCGCACGCCGAGTGCCGGCGCAGCCCTCGTGCCCCCGCGTGTGCGCCGTCCCGCCCGCGCTCCCGTTTGCGCATTCCCGCTTCCGACTCCTGGAGCCGACCCGTGCCCGCTCGCAGAACCCGCGCACTCGCCCTCGCCGCCGCCCTGGCCGCCGTCCTCGGCACCGCGGCCGCGGCACAGGCCGCGCCGCCGCCCGCCAACCCCTATCTGGCCGCCGGCGGCGCGGGGGCCATGCACGGCGACAGCGCCTCGTCGGACACCACACCCCGGGTCGGTCCGGGCACCGGCGGGGTCGCCACTCACCGCACGGCACTGCGATCCGCCTGCCCGACCGTGGTGGCGGGCTCCGACGGCTATCCGGTGGCGGTCTGCACCGGCATGTTCGACCGGGCGCCGCACGTGCATCTGCTCGACCCCGCGACCGGCGCCTCGCTGACCGAGCTGACACTCGCCAAGTCGAGCATCCTGGGCGGCATTTACAGCTACCTGGACGAACGGGACCGGCTGGTCGTCGCCGACGGCTCCGGCGACCTGCTGCGGATCGCCCACGTCCGTACCGCGGGTGGCGGCCGGCAGCTCAAGGTGGTCGAGCGGACGCCGCTGGCCGGGGCCGTGGCCGCCGGGGACAGCGTCGTGGGGCTCGCGCCGGACTGGCGGGGCCGGGTGTGGTTCGCGACCGCGCACGGCGTCGTGGGCACGGTGGACACCGCGACGAAGGCGGTCCGCACCGCGAACCTCGGCGAGGGCGTGGCCAACTCCATCTCCACCGCGCCCGAGGGCACCGCGGTGGCCACCGACCATGCGCTGTACCTGCTGCGCGCGGGCGCGGACGGGACGCCGCGGACCACCTGGCGGCGGGCGTACGACCGCGGGCCGGCCCGCAAGCCGGGGCAGCTCAGCCACGGTACGGGCGCCACGCCGACGTTCTTCGGGCCGCGCACCGGCTCCGAATACCTGGCGATCACCGACAACGCCGCCCCGCAGGAGAACCTGATCGTGGTGTCCACGAAGGACGACCGCACGGTCTGCCGCATACCGGTGCTGGACCCCAACGGCAGCGGGACGGAGAACTCGCCCATCGGGGCGGGCGACAGCGTCTACGTGGCGAGCACCTACGGCTACCCCTACCCGGCGGTCCCGGACGGCGCCGGCCCCGCCGTACCCGCCACCGCCCCCTTCAACGGGGGACTGACCCGCGTCGACGTCGACCGCGGCGGCAGCGGCTGCGCGGTCCGCTGGGACGCCCGGATCCGCTCCGCGGCGGTGCCCAAGCTGTCCGTGGCCGACGGGAAGATCTACACCGTCGAGCGCACCGGCGTCCTGGACCCGGCGAAGACCGGCATCCTGGACCGCTACGACTTCCTGGCGGTGGACGCGGAGACCGGCCGGGTGGCGAGCCGCCGCCACCTGGGCACCGGCTTCCTCTTCGACACGCTCCAGATGGCGGGCAACGCCACGCCCGGCGGCGTCTGGTGGCAGGGCACCCTCACCGGCGTCGTACGGATCGCGCCGAAGTGAGCCGCGGGTGAGCGGCCGGCCGGGCGCTCACCCGGAACGCGCCGGCGCCCGGCCGCCCGCCGAGGGGCGGGGCCGGGCGCCGGGGGAACGGTCACGGGGACCGGCGGGTCACTCGTACCCGTCGCCGTACTCGTCGCCCTCGTAGATGTAGTTGTTGACGACCTCGACCTGGGGCTCGTCGTCGCTGAAGGCTTCGTTGAGCAGCGCACCGCCCACCAGGCCGGCCGCACCGGCACCGAGGAGCGCGCCGGTGCCGAAGCGCCGGCCGCCCTGCTGGGGGCCTCCCTGCTGCGGGTAGCCCTGCTGCGGGTACCCCTGCGGGGCGGCCTGCTGGGGGTAGCCCTGCTGAGCCGCCTGAGGGTAGCCCTGCTGCGCCGGGGTGTAGAACGGCGGGGTGGTGGTCTGGATCCGCTGCGCGCAGCCGCCGCAGGTCTGGATCTGACGGGCCACGCCCCACTGCGGGGACCACATCACGGGCGTCATACCCGGGCCGTGGTTGGGGTCGAAGAAGCAGGTCATGTCGGAACTTCCTGTCGATTGCGGTGATGAGGCGGCGGTGAGGCCGGATCCGGACGGCTCCGCGCCGACGGCGGACGCCACGGGAAGGGACGCCACGGTGGGCGCGGGCGTTCCCGCGGGGGCGGACCGTCCGGAAGCTGGGGGATGCGCGGGGCCGGCTCCGGCCGCCGGGGCGGGGCGCAGGACGTCGACGCCGAAGTCCTGGGCGATCCCGGCGAGCCCGGAGGCGTAGCCCTGGCCGATGGCGCGGAACTTCCAGTCCGCGCCGTGGCGGTAGAGCTCGCCGAAGACCATGGCGGTCTCCGTGGCGGCCTCGCCGGCCAGGTCGTAGCGGGCGAGCTCGGTGCCGCTGTCCTGGTCGAGCACCCGGATGTACGCGCTGCGGAGCTGGCCGAAACTGTGCCGGCGCTGCTCGGCTTCGTAGAGGGAGACCGGGAAGACGATCCTGGCGACCTCGGGCGGGACCGAGGCGAGGCGGACCTCGATCTGCTCGTTGTCACCGCCGTCGGCCGGGCCGTTGCCGGAGTGCCGCACCGAACCGTCGGGGCTGGTGAGGTTGTTGAAGAAGACGAAGTGCCGGTCCGAGAGGACCTTGCCGGAGGCGTCGCACAGCAGCGCGCTGGCGTCCAGGTCGTGGTCGACCCCGGCGGCGGTGCCCACCTGCCAGCCCAGCCCCACCTTCACGGCGGTCAGACCGGGAGCCTGCTTGCTGAGCGACATATTGCCGCCCTTGGTGAGGGCCACGCCCATGAGCTTCCTCCACAACTGTCCCGGCTTCCGGCGTCCTTCGGCTACAACGCGAGGGCGATCGGCGGGGTTCCCCGCCTTGCGCAATGCCTAAAGTATGCGGCTGAGCCCGCATCAGACGATCGCCGCCACCCTGTTTTGGCGCACCGCCTACGCGACCGGGGGCCGCCGAGGGACCCGGACCTGGGCATACGGGCCCCGCACCGGCACCGGGCCGCCGTCACGGTGCGACGGCCTTCCCCGCCTTGTCCCAGTTGTCGTGCAGCCGGTCCAGATAGGACTGCGCCTGGCTCCCCGGCGGCACACCGCGGGCGAACGCGAGCATGTTGCCCGCCCCGGCGTTGTACCCGAGCGCCAGCAACTCGTCCCGGGAGTACGAGGCGGACCAGTGGCCCGGCAACTGCCTCGCCAGATCGTGCAGATACCACGCCGCAGCCTCGATGGCGAGGTTCCGGTCATCGGGCAGTTCGTCCCACTTCCGGCCGGCGAAGTCGCGCCCCCGCCTGACCTCGTCGAAGGTGGCCCGGTGCATGTTCGCGATGCCGAAGGCGGCATCGGCCTTGTACCGCTGCCAGGCGCGCTCGAAGGCGGGATCGTGCGGCTTGTACGCCTCGTTGTAGAGGATCGCCATCACCAGCCGCGGTGCCACACCGGCCTGGGCCGCGTACCTGCGCACCGCCGCCGCGCAGTCCGCCGGGTCGTACGCCGGGCCGGGCCGTGTCGTGGCCGGACCGCCGCCGGGCGGCGGCGACGGTGCGGCGCTCGGCGGCGCCGCCGGGGTCGGCGCGGAGCCCTGGGGGGAACCGCGGTCGGTGTGCGCCATGGCCCATACGGCCAGGGCGACGCCCGGCAGGACGAGCCATCGCCACCGCACCCGGGAATCAGCCATACCTCACTCTCTCAGGTACGGGGAGCAGGCCGGGCGCCGTGCCTCAGCCGACGTTCACCCCGAAGTCCTGGGCGATCCCGCGCAGGCCCGAGGCGTAGCCCTGGCCGATGGCGCGGAACTTCCACTCCGGGCCGTGGCGGTAGACCTCGCCGAAGACCATGGCGGTCTCCGTCGACGCGTCCTCCGTGAGGTCGTAGCGGGCTATCTCCTGGCCGTTGGCGTGGTTGACCACCCGGATGAAGGCGTTGCGGACCTGGCCGAAGCTCTGGCCGCGCTGTTCGGCGTCGTAGATGGAGACCGGGAAGACGATCTTGGCGACCTCGGCCGGGACCGAGCCGAGGTTGATCTCGATCTGCTCGTCGTCGCCGTGGCTGCCGCCGGTGAGGTTGTCGCCGGAGTGCACCACGGAACCGTCGGGGCTGCTGAGGTTGTTGAAGAAGACGAAGTGCTGGTCGGAGACGACCTTGCCCGACTGCGCGCAGAGCAGTGCGGAGGCGTCCAGGTCGTAGTCCGCGCCCGTGGTGGTGCGGACGGCCCAGCCCAGGCCGATCGTCACGGCGCTGAGGCCCGGGGCCTCCTTGCTGAGCGAAACATTGCCGCCCTTGGACAGGGTCACACCCATGAAAAACCCTCCAGCAGTCCTGTGCCTGTGTGCTGTCGTTGCTGAGAACGAGAGGGAACCCCTCCTTGGTTCCATGATTGCGCAACCACTAAAATGACTCGACGGCAGGCGGCGCACCGTGGGCGCGACGGGATCGGGCAGGGAGCGGCAGGATGTTCTTCGGTATGAGCACCCCCGATCTACTGGTGATCGGTCTGATCGCGGTGCTGCTCTTCGGCCCGGACAAACTGCCGGAGTTCATCCGGAGCGCCACCGGATTCCTGCGCAAGGTACGGGAGTACTCGGAGAGCGCGAAACAGGAAGTGCGCTCCGAACTCGGCCCGGAATTCAAGGACTTCGAGTTCGAGGACCTGCACCCCAAGAACTTCGTCCGCAAGCAGCTGCTCCAGGGCGACGACCTCGGGCTCGGCGAACTCCGCGACGCCCTCGACCTGCAGCGGGAGCCGGCCGCGGCGGAGCGCGGTGCGCGCGACACCGGTGCCGCCCCGGTCGGGGCGGACCTCAAGAAGGGGGACGGCGCGGACGCGCCCCGCGGGGAACGCCCGCCCTTCGACGCCGACGCGACCTGACGGCCGCCCGTAAGGGGGGCTCAGGCGCCGATGTGCCGCAGACGGGCCGGCGATTCCTGCCCCGGGCGGGCGGCCAGCTGCCGGAACAGGAGCCGCACCACCGCCACCGCGTCGGGGTCGTCGACGAGGTAGACCACGCGCCGGCCCTCGCGGCGCGAGCGCACCAGTCCGGCCAGTTTCAGCTTGGACAGGTGCTGGCTCACCGCCGGCAGGGCGCCGCCGACCCGCTCGGCGAGCCCGCTGACGTCGCTCTCGCCCTGGGCCAGTGCCCAGACGATGCGCAGGCGCGGGGGAGAGGCCAGCAGCCCGAACATCGCCGCCGCCTCGGCCAGCACCTCGGCGGACGGATCGGCGACGGAGCCCGGACCACTGCCCACGCGTTCGACGCTCTTCACCACTGCGGCTCTCCCCCTGTCATGGCCCCCGGACCGCCCAGTCTAGGCGCCGCGCCGTACGGCCTTCCGGTCGCGGACGGACGTATGCCCCCATAGTGGATCAAAGGGGTCATTAGCTGATGCGGCGTCAGATATGGACGTCGGAAGCGGATGCCGGACAGGGCCTCCGCCGCGGCCGGCGGGACGCGGACTCCCGCCCCACCGGCCGCACCGGGTGCGTCAGTTGACGCAGGGGATGCCGCCCTCCTTGACGGATTCGCCCGCGAAGGCATTCGACGGGACCTGGGACGCCGCGCCGCCCGAGTCCTTGCTGTCGTCGGAGCTCCCGGAGCCCCCGGAGGAGCTGTCCGAGCCGGTCGAGGGCGGTCCGGTGTAGTCCTTGCCGAGGACGACATGGACGTGTCCGGCGGGGACGGCCGACGAGGAGACGGCCGAGCCCGTGCCCAGCTTCGAGGCGATCTGCTGCCCGGCCTCCTGGGCGCCCGCGCCGTAGACCACGGCGGTCTTCTGCCGGGGCGCGAAGTTGATCGCCTTGCCCGCCGTGTAGCCCATGTCGGTCAGCGCCTTGAGCTCCTCGGCCGCGCCGCCGGTCTTGCCGGAACCGTTGAGGACGTCGACGGTGCCCGCCGCGGCCTTCGCCGACGGGGACGGCTTGGCGCCGTCCGAGCCGCCCGAGGACCCGGACTTGCCGCCGATCATCGACTGCACGATGGCCTGGATCTTCGGGACGTCGACGAGGTTGACGGACTCGCGGTTGCGGGTGCCGAAGCCGGCGATGGGCAGGGTGTGGAACTCGACGTTCCCGCCCGTGAGGTTGGTGGCCTGCTGCGCGAAGTCCAGGACGTCGAACTTGCTGTCGATGACCAGGTCCTTCTTCACCACGTCGAACAGCCCCTGGAGCTTGCCCAGGTCGCCGAACACCCCCTCGCTCTTCAGCTTGTGGGTCACCGACGAGATGAACGCCTGCTGGCGGTGGGTACGGTCCAGGTCGCCGCCGTCGAGGCCGTGCCGCTGCCGTACGAACGCGAGCGCCTGCTTGGGGTTGAGCTGCTGGTGGCCCGCGGGGAAGTCGGCGCCGGAGTAGTGGTCCTTGACCGGGTGCTTGAGGCACACCTCGATCGGCTGGAGCACCTTGGCGATGTCGTAGAAGCCGAGCAGGTTGACCTCGGCGAAGTGGTCGATCGGCACCTGGAGGAAGTTCTGGACGGTCGCCAGCGTCGCCTCCCGGCCGGCCTCCCGGCTCTTGCCCTCCAGGTCGGCGCCCTTCACACCCTGCGCGGAGAGCTTGTCGTGGGCGACCGTGTAGGCGTTGCCGTACGCCTCCTTGATCTTGAAGTGCCCCTGGGAGCTGCCGTCGCCGTTGAACGTCTGCACATAGTCGTCACGCGGAACGGAGAACGCGGTGACCTTCCCGCCGTCCGCGGGAATGTGCATCAGGATCAGGGTGTTGGTGTTGTAGTACCCGATGTCGCTGGAGCCGGCGTGCAGCTGGTCCTTGACGAACTCCCGCGGCAGGTCGTTGCCGTTCATGTCCTTGCGGGAATCCAGGCCGATCAGCAGCAGGTTGACCGAGTTGTCCAGGTGCTTGGGTGCGTTCTTGCCGCCGATGGCGCTGAGCGCGTCGGAGGTGTTCAGCCCGCTGCTCACCCAGTTGTACGCCGCCCAGGACACCCCGCTCGCCAGCAGGATGAGCCCCGAGGAGAGCGCGAGCGCGGTCCGTCCCACGACGACCAGCGGCGAGCGCCGCGGTCCGCGGCGCGCCGCACCGCCGGCCGACTGGCGCCGGGCGGCCCGCCCGCCCGTTCCGCCGCGCTCCTCGGGCTCCTGCCCGTAGGGGCTCGACCCGTACGGACTCCGCCCGTACGGATTCTGCTCGTCACGCACCGCTGCTCCTCCTGCTCCCGTTCCGCCCGCTTCGCCGCCTGGTCCCGACGAGCCGTACCACCAGCACGACGATCAGTGCGACCTCCGCCGCCGCCATGGCGGGGAAGCCGTCCACGGCCCAGCGCACCGCGGCGGTTGTCAGTCCCTTGCCCTGCGCGGTGGTGGTCCCCGCGACCTGCTCGCAGGTCACTGTGATCAACGCCACCACCAGCGGGGGAGCGGATATCAGCCACCAGGCGCCCGGGCGCGTGCACGCCTTCGCCGCCAGGGCCGCCCCGATCGCCGCGGCGATGGCGAACACCCATCCCGGCCGCGAGCCGATCGCCGTGTCAACCAGTGCACCCGCGACCGCCAGCACCAGCGCCACCAGCGCCGCTCTGCCCCCTCGGCCCTTTCTGGCCGCTCTGTCCGTCCGCGACGAACGGGTGCCGTCCTGGCCGGCGTACCGGCCGTCATCCGGTCCCGGGTACTGCGTTCCCCGGCGTCGTGGGCCCGGGACCTGGCGTGAAGCCTGTCTCGGGTCTCGCGCCAGGTCGTCGTACCCGTTAGGGGTCTCGGTGCGCTGACCTGTCATTCGCATCCCTCATACGGCCGACCGACGTGTCGGTCGCGTGTGCCTCCTGCCGCGGTGGCAGAAGATGGCGATTCCGGCGGGAAAGACGCTGGACGCGCCGGGCCGGTTGCTATTTTGACTGCTTAATTGCGCAATCTAGCAAGTGTGGAGTCCGGCCTGAAAAGGTACCTGACCACGAGCCGCCCGCCTCCGGTGCCCGTCGGCCGCCCGCTCCGACCGGCGGAGAGGCGGTGCCGGACCCCGGTGGGAACCGGGCGTACGGACCGGGTGAGCGGCGCCGGGCAGAGCCCATACCGCACCTCCTTCCGTCCCGCGGTCTGTCCGGTGTACCCGGTCAACCTGTGAGGACGGTCGAGCACGGGTCAAGAAACCCGTGCAGGATCGTAGAGATACCCGACCTGGCGCACGGTGGCAATGGCCGCGCGGTATGCCGGGCCCAGCTTCCGCCGCAACCGGGCGATATGGACGTCCACGGTCCGTATGTCGCCGACCGCCGGCTGTCGCCACACCTGCACCATCAGCTGCCGGCGGCTGTGCACCTGCCGGGGATGCGCGGCCAGGTGGGCCAGGAGCTCGAACTCCAGATACGTCAGCTTGAGGGGCCGCCCGTCGACCGAGGCGGTCCGCAGGTCGCGGTCGACCGTCAGACCGCCCCCGGCCCGGGGCGCGGCAGGGGGCTGGGGGCAGAGGGTGCGGAGTGCGATGGCCCTGGGGTAGCGCACGGGCATGGATCTGCTCCTTGGGTTCGGCGGCTGCGGCGGTGCGCGCGCTCACTGCGCGAGCGCAACCTGAACGATCTTGACGACGACCAGGACCATCGCGATGAGCAGATACGTCCGCAGGGCACCCATACCGATCCTGCGGGCGGAGGACATCACCGGCCTGCTCAGCGTCTCCAGCGGCGGCATCCGCCAACTGTCCCGGCCCGTACGGTCGATGGGGTCCTCCTTGGTGCCCGTACGGCGCCTGGTGAACGCGTACCCGGCGACCAGCACCCCGGCGATGCCGCAGGCGGCCATGATGTCGAGGATCGCGGTGGCGCTGATGTCCGGGAAGAGGACGGAGGCGGTCAGGATGATCGAGAGGGTGACCAGGACGCCGACGACGGTGGCGGTGAAGGCGTTGGTTTTGGGGCCGTTGGTCCAGGGGCCGAGGACGGTGCGGTCGTTGCAGAGCAGGAGGAGGAAGACGGTGGCGGAGGGGAGGAGGACGCCGGCGAGGGTCTGGACGCCTTCGGTGAGCAGGCCGAGGGGGGAGCCGGGGATCAGGACGATGGTGGCGGCGACGGCCACCACTCCGGCGTAGATGGCGTAGAAGCCCTTGGCGCCTTTGATGCCGCGGTGGAGGGAGTGCTTGATGCCGAAGACGTCGCCGATGGCGTAGGCGGTGGAGAGGGAGACGGCGAAGGCGCCGATGATGGAGGCGTCGAGGAGGGCGATGGCGAAGAGGATGCCGGCGAGTTTGCCGGCGTGGGCTTCGAGGCCGGTGGCGATGCCTGCCGCGTCGGTGAAGTTGCCGAAGCCTTTGGTTGCGGTGAAGGCGGTGGCGGTGAAGCCCATGATGGCGGCGGCGCCGATGACGACGATGGCGATGCCGATCCACAGGTCGGCCTTCTCGTAGCGCATGAAGCGGGGGGTGATGCGCTTGTCGATGACGTAGGACTGCTGGAAGAACAGCTGCCAGGGGGCGACGGTGGTGCCGACGATGCCGATGATCAGCAGCATGACGGTGGCCAGCTGACCCGATCCGCCGGGCATGGTGGGTACGACGAAGTCGTGGGCCATCTGCGAGGTCTTGGGGTGGATCATGAAGTACAGCGGGATGAGCAGCAGTGAACCCGCGCACAGGAAGATGGCCACGCGCTCGAACCGGCGGAAGGAGCCGGTGAAGGCGGCGGAGACGATGACCACGGCGGCCAGGATCACCGAACCGGCCTTGGGCAGCCCCAGGTAGCCGGCGGCGAGGGTGATGCCGATGAACTCGGTGACCAGGGTGAGGGCGTTGAGGAGGAAGAGGTCGATGACGGAGAAGGCGCCCCAGAATTTGCCGAAGCGTTCGAGGATGAGGCGGGCGTGGCCGACGCCGGTGACGGCGCCGAGGCGCAGGACCATTTCCTGGTTGACGTAGAGGACGGGGATGAGCAGGAGGAGGGTCCACAGCAGGTGGGTGCTGTAGTTCTGGCCGGCTTGGCCGTAGGTGGCGAAGGCGCCGGCGTCGTTGTCGCCGACCATGACGATCAGGCCGGGGCCGACGATGGCCAGGAGGGTCTTGAGCTTGGCTGACAGGCCGGTGCGGGGTGCGGTGTCGTCGAGCTTGATGGTGCCCAGTGCACCGCGGATGTCGCCTACGTGCGCGTCATCGAGAACGGCGGTGCGCGACGCGGTGGCCGCGGAGCTGCCGTTGAGTGTGGTGTGGGTCATGGCGTACCTCCCAAGTCCCCCCGGAGGGAGAGGTATTGGGGGCACGCGGCAGTCATCCCCCCTGCGCGGGAGCGCAGCACGGCGACCCGTCACGGCTCGGGGCCGTGCGGGCGCGGGGAGCGGCGGGGAAGCCGCGCAGGGGAGGTGGTTACCGCGTGCCGGAAGAGTGCGAGGACAGGCGGACGGCGGGCCGATGATGGCCCGGACTACTGCAACTGCAATCCATGTCTCTCGCCTCCTTCCGGTCGGGACGCGAACGGTGCGCGTCAGCAACGACTCGGCAAGGAGCAGGCCGGACCGGAATACCCGGGCGGCTCACCCCAACTCGTCAGAGCTTTGGCACTCCACGGCGTAATCCCCTTACCGGGGAAGCCACTTGGGGTCACCCCTTAGGTCGGGGAGACCTGTCCTGATCCGGAGCGTCTCTCGACGGGTGGGATCAGTGGCCTGTGTCCGTGAAGACGCCTCACCGAACGAGGTGCCTCTTCAAACCTCTAAGAGTCTAGCCCCGCGCCAGGACCCCGATTCGCGTTCTTGGCAGAGACTTAACCGAGCGGGTGACGGACGCCACACGGCGGCGTGCGGGAGAGGTCCCGTGGGAGAGCCGGGGAGTCGGGGAGCGGTGCGCGGGCCGGTCGGCAGGCGGGACAATGGCACCCTGGCCGTAAGGCCGGGGAGCGGCGTGAGCCGGAGGCGGATCAGAGTGGGTGCGGAGCGGGAATCATGCGGTTGACGGTGTTCTGGCAGCGGATGGCGGACCACTTCGGCGCGGGCTACGCCGACTCGTTCGCGCGCGATCACGTGATGTCCGAGCTCGGCGGCCGTACCGTCCATGAGGCGCTGGACGCGGGTTGGAGCGCCAAAGAGGTCTGGCGGGCGGTCTGCGTCGCGGTGGACGTGCCGTCCGACAAGCAATGAGCGGCGGCCCCCCGCTGCCCTCCGTGGCCGGCCGCCGACGGCCCCCGGCCGCTGTGCACGCTGCGCTCGCTCCTGCCGCCGCGACCGTGCGGGACGCGGCGACCGACGGCTGCCGGTGCGGTGTCGTGGTGTGCTTGACACCAAAATCGAACATCCATTCTCATGGGGATCCGGCCGCGTGACCCGCGCTCGACCCGGGGTGGTTCCCGGGCATTTCGCGGGGTTATCCACAGGCCGGAGCCGGGTCCGGGCGCATTGTCAGTGGCAGGCGTTAGCGTCATGGACGTGAAGCGATCGACTCAAGCAAACCGGGTGGAACCCATGGCAGGCACCGACCGCGAGAAGGCGCTGGACGCCGCGCTCGCACAGATTGAACGGCAATTCGGCAAGGGCGCCGTGATGCGCATGGGGGAGCGGCCCAACGAACCCATCGAGGTCATCCCCACCGGATCGACCGCCCTCGACGTCGCGCTCGGCGTCGGCGGCATCCCGCGCGGCCGGGTCGTCGAGGTCTACGGCCCGGAGTCCTCCGGTAAGACGACCCTGACCCTGCACGCCGTGGCGAACGCCCAGAAGGCCGGCGGCTCCGTCGCGTTCATCGACGCCGAGCACGCCCTCGACCCCGAGTACGCCAGGAAGCTCGGCGTGGACACCGACGCCCTGATCCTCTCCCAGCCGGACAACGGCGAGCAGGCCCTGGAGATCACGGACATGCTGGTCCGCTCCGGTGCGCTCGACCTGATCGTGATCGACTCCGTCGCCGCCCTGGTGCCGCGGGCCGAGATCGAGGGTGAGATGGGCGACTCGCACGTCGGCCTCCAGGCCCGGCTGATGAGCCAGGCGCTGCGCAAGATCACCAGCGCGCTCAACCAGTCCAAGACCACCGCCATCTTCATCAATCAGCTCCGCGAGAAGATCGGCGTGATGTTCGGCTCGCCGGAGACCACGACCGGTGGCCGCGCGCTGAAGTTCTACGCCTCGGTCCGGATCGACATCCGCCGGATCGAGACCCTGAAGGACGGCACCGAGGCGGTCGGCAACCGCACCCGCTGCAAGGTCGTCAAGAACAAGGTCGCGCCGCCCTTCAAGCAGGCCGAGTTCGACATCCTCTACGGCCAGGGCATCAGCCGCGAGGGCGGTCTGATCGACATGGGCGTCGAGCACGGCTTTATCCGCAAGTCCGGCGCCTGGTACACCTACGAGGGCGACCAGCTCGGCCAGGGCAAGGAGAACGCCCGCAACTTCCTCAAGGACAACCCGGACCTGGCCAACGAGATCGAGAAGAAGATCAAGGAGAAGCTGGGCATCGGCGTGAAGCCGGAGGACGTGGCGGCGGAGCCCGGCGCGGACGCGGCGGGCGCGGCGGAGGCGCCGGCCAAGGCCGCTCCGGCTGCGGCCCCCAAGGCCGCCAAGGGCACCAAGGCCGCGGCGGCCAAGAGCTAGCCCGCGATGACACGGCGAACGGACTGGCCGAGCAGCGAGGACTCCTTCCGCAGCGCTGCCGGCGACCCCGAGGACCGTAACGGCCGGGCGGGCCGCGCCACTCGCCGGCGTGGTGCCGCCCATGAGGCCGGCGCCGCCCGCGAGGACGGCGCGGCCGGAAGGGACGGCGGTGGTTCCCTCTCGTCGAGGGCCGAGTCGGGACCGCCGCGTACGCCCGAGGAGCAGGCGCGGGCGATCTGCCTGCGCCTGCTCACCGGGAGCCCGCGTACCCGAAAGCAGCTCGGGGACGCCCTGCGGGAGCGGGGCATCCCCGAGGAGGCCGCGGAGGAGGTGCTGTCCCGCTTCGAGGAGGTCGGGCTGATCGACGACGCGGCGTTCGCCGGCGCCTGGGTGGAATCCCGGCACCACGGCCGCGGCCTGGCCCGCCGTGCGCTGGCCCGCGAGCTGCGCACCAAGGGCGTGGACTCCGCCGTGATCGACGAGGCCGTCGGCCGTCTCGCCCCGGACCAGGAGGAGTCCACCGCCCGCGAGTTGGTGGACCGCAAGCTGCGGGCCACCCGCGGCCTGGACCGCGAGAAGCGGCTGCGCCGGCTGGCCGGCATGCTGGCGCGCAAGGGCTATTCCGAGGGCCTCGCCCTCCGCGTCGTACGCCGGGCGCTGGAGGAGGAGGGCGAGGACCCCGAACTGCTGGAGCAGCACATACCGGAGGACTGAAGGGCGGCCGCGGCGGCGGACGACGGGCCCTCCCGTCACCGCTCCACCGGCAGGCCCGCCTCTCGCCACGCCTGGAAGCCGCCGATCAGATCCGTCGCGCGGTGCAGGCCCAACTCGCGCAGGGAGACCGCGGCGAGGCTGGAGGCGTAGCCCTCGTTGCAGATCACCACGACGGGCAGATCGCGATGGGTCGCCTCGGGGGCACGGTGCTCGCCCGTCGGGTCGAGTCGCCATTCCAGCTCGTTGCGCTCGACGACCAGCGCACCGGGAATGGTGCCGTCCCGCTCCCGCAGCTGCGCATAGCGGATGTCCACGAGCAGCCCCCCGGTGTCCTGGAGCGCGGCGGCCTCACGCGGACCGACCCGAGTCAGCGTCCGCCGCGCCCGTGCCAGCAACTCGTCGACCGCGCTCATGCCGATACCTCGCTCCGCTCGGCCCCGCATTCGCGCGGCGCGCACCTTTCCATGACTCTCCCCCAGCCTCCGGCCGGGGGGACCCCCATGCTGCGCACGCTCATGCCCACTCCTCCGGACGCTCGACCTCTTCCAGCCGCAGCACCGGACCGGTCCGGCTGTAGCGGCGCATCAGTGGCAGCGGCGGGTAGTAGGCGTGCACGGACACCGCGTGGGTGTCCGCGGAGGTGTTGAGCACCTGATGGACATGGTGCGGGCCGAACGCCCGACCGCGGCCGTCGCGGAGCGTGCGCTCCCGGTCGACGCCGTCGGCGAGTTCCAGCGTTTTCCAGCCGTCGGTGGGGAGTTGGACGGCGAGCGACTGCTCCGTCAGCACGCCGGCCGCCGTCGCGAACGCGCCCCGGGAGCCGCCGTGGTCGTGCCAGCCGGTGCCGGTCCCGGGCGGCCAGCCGATCAGCCACGCCTCGCTGCCGCCCGGTCCGTCCAGCCGGATCCAGGTACGGCCTTCGGGGTCGAGCGGCAGTGAGGTGACGAGCGCGGTGTCGGCGGCGGTGCGGTGGGCGAAGTCGAGGAGTTCGGAGGCGCTGGGGCCACCGCCCTGGGCGGCGGCACGCGGGCGCGCGGAAGTCTGTAGGTCGGGCACGGGATACCGTCCTGAGTGATCGCGAAGAGGCGCGGCCGGGCAACGCCGAACGGCCGCGCGGGCAAGGGAATTCCGGAGAACCGCGGATCAACAGGACGGACGACACATGCAGCCCGCATAGCGGACCAGGTCCAGATGGACCCTCCGCCAGAATCGCGAGCTGTGATCAGTCACTCTCGGAGTGAAGCACGGTGCTTCCCGGAGGGTCAACAGGGGACGTGCCCGCGGTGTCGCCGGAGGCGCCGTCCGCGGCTCCCTCGGCCGTGCCCCCGGAGCCGTTCCCCGGGGCGCCGCCCGGCCCGTCCGCTCCACCGGCGCCACCGGCTCCGGCGGTCTCCCCGGCCCCCCGCGCGCCGGAGGTCTCCGCGCGCTCCCCGGCCTCCCGTCCGTACGCCCCGCCGCGGACCGCGTCCGCACAGGCGGACAGCCCGCCCGGTCGGACCCCGGACAGCGCCGTGACCAGATGGCCGTCGGGTCGGACGACCAGCACGGTGTGCGCGGTGGCGCCCGGATACGCCTCGGTGACCAGGATCTCGGCGCGCATCGGCAGCGCGCCGACGGCGCTGGTCAGCCGGGGCATCAGCCCCGCCGACTGCCAGTGCCGCCGGTCCCAGACTCCGGTACCGGGCGCCACCAGCACCACCAGCAGCCCCTGCCCGAGGCGCTCGCGCAGCGGCACCACCGACCCGTCGGAGGCGGTCACCACCACATCCGCGACCGGCCCGCCGGGAACCGTGTCGACCGCCGTCTCACCGGGCAGCCCGGCAGCCGGTGCCAGCGGCGTACGGGCGTACGTGGGCGCGGCGCCCAGCGGTCCGCGGCCCAGATGGCCGTCGGTCAGCAGGGTGCTGCGGCCCCGGGCCGCGCCCGGCAGAACGGTCCGCCAGCGGACCGCGCCGCCGTCCCGCAGCAGCGGCAGCGCCGAGTCCGCGGCCCGCAGCCGGGCCGCTACCGCGCCCCGGCGCTCGGCCTGGTAGCTGTCCAGCAGCGTCTCGGAGGCGCCGTGGTGCCAGGCCAGGCCCAGCTTCCAGGCGAGGTTCTCGGCGTCCCGCAACCCCTCGTCCAGGCCCTGGGTGCCGAGCGCGCCCAGCAGATGGGCGGCGTCCCCGGCGAGGAAGGCGCGGCCCTGCCGCCAGGTCCGCGCCAGCCGGTGGTGGACGGTGTGCACGCCGGTGTCGAGGAGTTCGTACGGCGGGACGAGCGGGCCCTGGCCGCGCGCGTACCCGCCGGCGCCGTCGTCGCCGGGCTCCGCCGCCGAGTCCGCCGTCCAGCCGGCCAGCGAGTCGCGGATCCGCGCCACCAGGGCGTCCGGCGTGACCAGTTCGCGTCCCGGTGGCAGCAGCCAGTCCAGCCGCCAGACGCCGCCGGCCAGTGGGCGGGCGGAGACCTCGGCGACCGGGCCGCCGCCGTGCCGGGCCGGTGAGCGGTGCAGCAGGGCCTCGCCGGGCCAGGGGAGTTCGGTGCGCAGCGCGGCCACCGCGTACCGCTCGACGGCCGTCCGGCCCGGGAAGCGGATGTCCAGCAGCTTGCGGACGGTGGACCGCGGGCCGTCGCAGCCGACCAGGTAACTCCCGCGCCACGACGTCCCGTCGGGGTCGCGGGTGTGCGCGGTGACGCCGTGCTCGTCCTGCTCGATGCCGGCCAGCCGGCTGTCGGTGGCGACCTCGGCGAGCGGCTCATCGGCCAGCGCGGCGCGCAGCGCGCGGGTCAGCGCGTGCTGGGGGAGGTGGACCGGGGACGCGGCGGCCGCCGGGGCCGCGGCACCGGATGCACCGGCGGCGCCGGACGGGGCGAAGGCGACACGTTCCAGCAGCCGGCGGCGGCGCATGGTGCGCCAGGCCGACCAGCGGGTGCCGGCGCTCTCCAGGGTGGCGACGCAGCCGAGCCGGCCGACGAACGCCGCGGTGTCCGGGCGCAGCACCGCGGTGCGGGCGGGCCGGGTGTCGTCCTGGCCGCCGGTCTCGTCGAGGACCACGACCGGGACGCCGAGCCGGGTGAGCGCGAGCGCGACCGAGAGGCCGACCGGACCGGCCCCGACGACGATCACCGGGTCCACGGCGCGGCTCCCTCGGTCCGGCGGTACGTACGGGACGTGCGGGAACTGGCAGTTGGAGCCCGGTGCGTGATCACACAGCGTATGCAACCCATTGCGACCGCTCGCGTCAAGTGACGGAGGCGGTGGCGCCGTTGCCACCGCCTCCGGACGGTCCGGTATCAGCCGGGGAGTGGCTGACCGTCCCGTCAGCCCTTGGTGCCCGCCGCGCCGTCCGGGGCCGCGCCGGCGGCCTCCATCGGGTCGGTGGCGGTGACCGGTTCGGCGGCCGCGGCCATGCCGATGCCGGTCCTGGCCCGGCGCCCGCGCCGCTCGATCCAGTTGGCGAGCGCGGACAGGGCCAGGCACATCGCGACGTAGATGCTGCCGACGACGATGATCACCGGGATGTAGGTGTCGTTCCCGTTGACGATGATGTTGCTGCTCATCAGGCGGGCGGTGTAGAGCAGTTCCTCGAAGGTGATGATGTAGCCCAGCGAGGTGTCCTTGAGGGTCACCACGAGCTGGCTGATGATCGTCGGCAGCATCGCCCGGACGGCCTGCGGCATCAGCACCGTCGTCATGACCTGCGTCTTGCTCATGCCCAGCGCGTACGCGGCCTCCTTCTGGCCCTTGGGCACGGAGTTGATGCCGGCCCGCAGCACCTCGGCCTGCACCGAGCCGTTGTAGACCGTCAGTCCGGCGACCAGCGCCCAGAACTGCGGCTGGCTGCCGGTGAGTCCCAGCGCGTCGCGGTTGGTGAGCAGCACGACCCACAGCGCGTAGATCGTGATCAGCAGCGGTACCGCGCGGAACAGTTCGACGAAGCCGGTCGCCAGCCAGCGGACGGGCTTGTGGTCCGACAGCCGGGCCACCGCGAGCAGTACGCCCAGGAGCAGCGACAGCACCGCCGCGACCGCGAAGACCTGAAGGGTCGTCAGTACGCCGTCGCGGATGCTGGTGCGCACCCCGGCGTAGTTGAAGATCCGCCACACCGCCGGGTCCAACTGGCCCTTGGAGGCCAGCCGCAGTACGGCGAAGGCCAGCAGGCCGAGCACCGCCAGCGCGCCGATGACGCTGTAGACGCGGTTGCGTGCCCTGGCCTTCGGCCCCGGCGCGTCGTAGAGAACGCTGGCCCCACTCATGCCCATACCTCGCTTCGTTCCGCCCCGCCTGCGCGTGGCACCTGCGTCGTGCTGGTCCTCCCCCAGCCGTTGGCCGGGGGGACCCCCATGCCGTGACCACTCATCGGGCCACCCCCAACCGGCGCTCCAGCAGCCGGAAGAGGCCGCTGATGGCGAAGGTGATGACGAGGTAGGCGAGCGCGATCCACAGGAAGATCCAGGCGATCGGGTAGCCCCTGTCGTTGAGCAGCTTGGAGACGTTGAACAGCTCGGTGACGCTGAACGCGCCGGCGATCGCCGAGTTCTTCGTCAGTGCGATGAAGATGCTGCTCAGCGGGGGGATGACGGTACGCGTCGCCTGCGGCAGCACGATCAGCCGCAGCGTCTGGGAGAAGGTCATCCCGAGGCTGCGGGCGGCCTCCGCCTGCCCCAGCGGCACGGTGCCGATGCCGGACCGGACCGCCTCGCACACGAACGAGGAGGTGTAGAAGCCGAGCGCCAGGGTGGCGAGCACGTACGGGCTCGCGCCCTGGAAGAGGATCTGCGGTACGACGAAGAACGCGACCAGGAAGAGCAGCGTCAGCGGCGTGTTGCGCAGCACCGTGACCCAGGCCGTTCCGAAGGCGCGCAGCGGCGGTATCGGAGAGACCCGGAAACCGGCTATGAGCACGCCGAGTACCAGGGCGAGCAGCGCGCTGGACGCGGTGATCGCCAGGGTTCCGAGGAACCCGTCCCGGAACTCGGGCAGATAATCGAGGAGTACGTTCATGGGGGTCTCCGCGGTAGCGGTCGGGCCGGCGACGGGGAAGAGGGGCGGCTCAGGAGCGAGAAGGAGCGCGCGGGGCTCGGGAGGGGGCGCGGGAGACACCGCGCCCCGTACACCCGCCGCGGCGGGCGTACGGGGCGGCGCGGTCCGGTGTGCGGCGGGCGGCCTCAGTACCGCGGCAGCGGGGTCTCCGGCGCGACGTAGGCGGAGCCGGACTTGCCGAGCGTGCCCTCGTACGCCTTTTGGTAGTCACCGTTCTTGATGTGGTGCTCCAGCGCGGTGGTGATCGCGTCGCGCAGGGCCTTGTCGTCCTTGCCCAGGCCGACGCCGTAGGGCTCCTTGGTGAAGGGCTGGCCGACGACCTTGAGCTTCTCGGGGCGCTGGGCGGCGTAGCCCTTGAGGATGGCGTCGTCGGTGGTGACCGCGTCGACCGAGCCGTCCAGCAGGGACTTCACGCAGTCCGAGTACTTGGACTGCTCGACGGTCTGCGCACCGTACTTGGGCTTCTTGATCTCCTGGAGCGGGGTGGACCCGACGATCGAGCAGACCTTCTTGCCCTGCAGGGAGTCCGGGCCGGTGATGGCCTTGTCGTCCTTGCGCACCAGGAGGTCGGCGCCGGCGGTGTAGTACGGGCCCGCGAAGCTGACCTGCTTCTTGCGCTCGTCGTTGATGGTGTACGTGCCGACGTAGTAATCGACCTGGCCCTTGGAGATGGTGGTCTCACGGACGTTGGAGTCGATGGTGTCGAACTTTATCTGGTCCGCGGAGAAGCCCAGGTCGGCCGCGACCATCTTGGCGATCTCGATGTCGAAGCCGGAGTACTTGCCGGTGGCCGGGTCCTTGAAGCCGAGGAACGGCTGGTCGGCCTTGACACCGATGGTGAGGTGACCGGCCTTCTGCGCCTTCTTGAACGTCGCCGAGTCGACGTTCACGCCCTTGGCGACCGTGTACGTGCCGCTGTAGACATCACCGCCGGCCGGCTTGTCGCCCGCCGTACCCGACTGGCCTCCGCACGCCGTCGCCGTCGCCGCCAGCGCGAGCACCACCGCACCCGCCGCAGCCGTCTTACGCATCCTCATGGTGAACATCCTTTGGTTCAACAGGTGTTGGCATTCATGGTGGCCCAACCGCGGGCTCAGTGGTGGAGGATCTTCGACAGGAAGTCCTTCGCCCGGTCGCTGCGCGGGTTGGTGAAGAACTGGTTCGGCTCGGCCTCTTCGATGATCCTGCCGTCCGCCATGAAGACCACCCGGTTCGCCGCGGAGCGCGCGAACCCCATCTCGTGGGTGACCACGACCATCGTCATGCCGTCCCGGGCGAGCTGCTGCATGACCTCCAGCACCTCGTTGATCATCTCCGGGTCGAGGGCCGAGGTCGGCTCGTCGAAGAGCATCACCTTCGGGTCCATCGCCAGGGCGCGGGCGATCGCCACGCGCTGCTGCTGGCCACCGGAAAGCTGTGCGGGGTACTTGTCCGCCTGGGCGCCGACGCCGACCCGGTCGAGCAGCGTACGGGCCTTCTCCTCCGCCGCGGCCTTCTCCGTTTTGCGGACCTTGGTCTGGCCCAGCATCACGTTCTCCAGCACCGTCTTGTGCGCGAAGAGGTTGAAGGACTGGAAGACCATGCCCACGTCGGCGCGCAGCCGGGCCAGTTCGCGGCCCTCCTGCGGCAGCGGCCTGCCGTCGATGGTGATGCTGCCGCTGTCTGTGGTCTCCAGGCGGTTGATCGTGCGGCACAGCGTGGACTTGCCGGACCCCGAGGGCCCGATCACCACGACCACTTCACCGCGCCGGATCGTCAGGTCGATGTCCTGGAGCACGTGCAGCGCGCCGAAGTGCTTGTTCACGTTGTCCAGCACGACCAACGGGTCCCCCGCGGGCGCGGGACCCTCGGCGTTCTCGGTCACCGATACTTCGCTCATCGGCGTACAGCTCCGTCCTCCTCGGTTGGGAGGACCCTAATGACGCCCCGCGACCAGCGTCATTACATCTGAGGGAGAATTGAGCATAACGATCCGGCTGCAACCGGACACACCCGGTGAAGGCGCCGCCGTGCCGCCGGAGGTGAGGTCACTCACCGTAGGCACCGGCGGCGTACCGGCTGGGTAACGGATGGCGGCCCGGAGGTGGCGTCCTCTTGACGGGTGGGGCGGCTATCCCCGTAGATGCCCTGTGGCCCATACGCACACACCGAAGGAGGGGGCCGGATGAGACTGCTGCTCGTCGAGGACGACGACCATGTCGCCGCCGCCCTGTCGGCGGTGCTGGCCCGGCACGGCCTGTCCGTCGTGCACGCCCGCAGCGGCGAGGAGGCCCTCCAGGCCCTGCTGCCCGACGACGCCGAGCCGTTCGCGGTGGTGCTGCTCGACCTCGGGCTGCCCGACCAGGACGGCTTCGAGGTGTGCGGCCGGATCCGCAGGATCTGCGCGACCCCGGTCATCATGGTCACCGCGCGCTCCGACGTGCGCTCCCGTATACACGGCCTGAACCTCGGCGCCGACGACTATGTCGTCAAGCCCTACGACACCGGCGAACTGCTCGCCCGTATCCACGCGGTGAGCCGGCGCACCGTCCCGGCCGCGGGCGGCGAGCCCGCCGAGGAGGCCGCCGCGGCGGAGCCGCTGCGGCTCGGCCCGGTCACCGTCGAACTCCCCACCCGCCAGGTGTCCGTGGCCGGCGCGGTGGTTCCGCTCACCCGCAAGGAGTTCGACCTGCTCGCCCTGCTCGCCCAGCGCCCCGGGGTGGTCTTCCGCCGGGAGCAGATCATCAGCGAGGTGTGGCGGACGAGTTGGGAGGGCACCGGCCGGACCCTGGAGGTGCACATCGCCTCGCTCCGCGCCAAACTGCGGATGCCGGCGCTGATCGAGACGGTCCGCGGCGTCGGCTACCGCCTCGTCGTCCCGGCCGCCGGTGCCGCCCCGGGCACCCGGCCGCCGGCCTCCTGACGGCCGCCGGTCCCCGTGCGCACCCGACTCCTCCCGCTCCTCATCGTCCTGATGGCCGCCGTGCTGCTGGCGCTCGGCATCCCGCTGGGCGTGATCACCGCCGGGGTGGAGCAGCAGAAGGTGGTCGTCGACCGGATCGACGACGCCGCGCGGTTCGCCTCCCTCGCCCAGTTCGTCACCGCCCGCCCCAGCGCCGCGTCCCGCGCCAAGACCCCCGAGGAGGACGAGCGGCTGGCCACCCTCCGGGCCGAACTCACCCGCTACTACGGCCTCTACGGGATACGGGCCGGCGTCTTCTACCGCGACCACACCCCCATGGCAGCCGCCCCCCAGGACCTGCCGGTGCCCACGGACGGCGAGGGCGCCCAGGCGTTCAGCGAGGCGCTGGCCGGCCGCCGCAGCCACGACCCGCACCAGGTCTGGCCCTGGGACGACACCGGCCGGATCCCGGTCGCCTCGCCGGTCATCCGGGACGGGGACGTGGTCGCCGTCGTCGTCACCGACTCGCCCACGGGGCAGATGCGTGCGCGCATCCTGCACGGCTGGCTGCTGATCGCGGCCGGGGAGGCGGCGGCCCTGCTCGTCGCGGTCGGCGCGGCCTTCCGGCTCACCGGCTGGGTGCTGCGGCCGGTCCGCGTCCTGGACACCGCCAGCCACGACATCGCCACCGGCCGGATGAACGCCCGGGTCGCCGCCACCGCCGGACCGCCCGAACTGCGCCGGCTGGCCCGCTCGTTCAACGAGATGGCCGACCACGTCGAGGAGGTCCTGGAACAGCAGCGCGCCTTCGTCGCCGACGCCTCCCACCAGCTGCGCAACCCGCTCGCCGCGCTGCTGCTGCGTATCGAGCTGCTGGCCCTCGAACTCCCGGAAGGCAACGAGGAGATCGCCTCGGTCCGCACGGAGGGCAAGCGGCTCGCCCGGGTGCTGGACGACCTCCTCGGCCTCGCGCTCGCCGAGCACACCGCCGCCGACCTCCAGCTCACCGACGTCGCGGCGCTGACCGCCGAACGCGTCGACTCCTGGCGCCCGTTGGCCGACGACAAGGGTGTCCGGCTGGCCTACGAGGGCCACCCCGCGGTCACCGGCTGGGCCGACCCGGTCGCCCTCTCCAGCGCGCTGGACGCGGTCGTCGACAACGCCCTGAAGTTCACCCCGGCCGGTGAGCCGGTCACGGTGACCGTCGCCGCCGACGGCGCGCACGTGCGGATCACCGTCGCCGACCGCGGCCCCGGCCTCGCCGAGGACGAACTCGCCCGGATCGGCGACCGGTTCTGGCGCAGCGGCCGCCACCAGAACGTCTCCGGCTCCGGCCTCGGCCTGTCGATCACCCGCGCACTGCTCGCCGCCGGCGGCGCCACCATCGCCTACGCGCCGCACCCCCCGCACGGCCTGGAGGTCACCGTGAGCGTGCCGCGCAGTGCCCCCTGACCGCGTGCGGCGCCGCCGTACGCCTGTGCTATCGTAAACGGCGTTGCAGTTGTGGTACCCATGAACTTTGTGCGCGCCCGGAGGCTGGAAGCCCCGGGCGTTCCTTGTTTTCCGGACGTGTTCCGGTGTGGGGCGATCATCTCGGCGACGAGGAGGCCGCGCGGTGCGGTCTCCGGCTTGCCCCATGAAGGAGAAAAACATGGCTTCCGGCACCGTCAAGTGGTTCAACTCGGAAAAGGGCTTCGGCTTCATCGAGCAGGACGGCGGCGGCCCCGACGTCTTCGCCCACTACTCGAACATCCAGTCCCAGGGCTTCCGCGAGCTCCTCGAGGGCCAGAAGGTCACCTTCGACGTGACCCAGGGCCCCAAGGGCCCGCAGGCGGAGAACATCGTCGCCGCCTGACGCCCCCGCGTCCCGTGGACAGGGCCCGCACCGGCCGCGCCGGTGCGGGCCCCGTCCCGTTTCCCGCGGGGCGGCACCCCTTCCCGCGCTCACCCCCCTCCCTCCCTCTGAAGGGCCTGCCGTGACACCAGCGACCGCACCGCGACCGAGCGCCGACCGCGGGACGCCCGCCCGGGCGTCCACCCCTCCGCCCGCCGGCTCCTTCGACGAGCTGCCGCTGGCCGAGGCGCTCCGCACCGCACTGCGCGCGCAGGGCGTCACCACCCCGTTCCCCATCCAGGCGGCCACCCTCCCGGCCACCCTCGCCGGCCGTGACGTCCTCGGCCGCGGACGCACCGGCTCCGGCAAGACCCTCGCCTTCGGCCTCGCCCTGCTCAGCCGTACGGCGGGCAAGCGCGCCGAGAGCAAGCGCCCCCTGGCACTGGTGCTGGTCCCCACCCGCGAACTGGCCGGCCAGGTCACCGACGCGCTCGCCCCGTACGCCGCGGCCCTGCGGCTGCGCTGCGCCACCGTCGTCGGCGGCACCTCGATCAACCGGCAGACCGAGGCCCTGCGCAAGGGCGCCGAAGTACTGGTCGCCACCCCGGGCCGGCTCGCCGACCTGCTGGACCGGCGCGCCTGCACGCTCGACCGGGTCGCCATCACCGTCCTCGACGAGGCCGACCAGATGACCGACATGGGCTTTCTGCCGCAGGTCACCCGGCTGATGGAGAAGACCGACCCCAACGGCCAGCGGATGCTGTTCTCCGCCACCCTCGACCGCAATGTCGACAAGCTGGTCCGCCGCTTCCTGACCGACCCGGTCACCCACTCCGTGGACCCCTCGGCCGCGACCGTGACCACCATGGAGCACCACGTCCTGTACGTGGACGAGGCCGACAAGCGCGCCACCGCCACCGAGATCGCCGCCCGCGACGGCCGGGTGATCATGTTCGTCGACACCAAGCGCGGCGCCGACCGCCTCACCAAGCACCTGCTCGCCCAGGGCGTCCGCGCCGCGGCGCTGCACGGCGGCAAGACCCAGCCGCAGCGCACCCGCACCCTGGAGCACTTCCGCTCCGGCCGCGCCACGGCGCTGGTCGCCACCAACGTCGCGGCGCGCGGCATCCACATCGACGGCCTCGACCTCGTCGTCAACGTCGACCCGCCGACCGAGGCCAAGGACTACCTCCACCGCGGCGGCCGTACCGCGCGGGCCGGCGAGTCCGGCACCGTCGTCACCCTCGTCACGCCCGGCGAGCGCCGGGAGATGACCCGGCTGATGCGCCAGGCGAAGATCAACCCGGGCACCGCCCGGGTCCGCCCCGGTGACGCCGAGCTGGTCCGCGTCACCGGCGCCCGTACGCCCAGCGGCGAGCCCGTCGCGATCGCCGCACCGGCGGCCGGGCGGACGGCCGGGGCGGGCGCGCCCGGCGGTGGGAACGGCAGTGGCAGCGGTGGCAGTGGCAGCGGTGGCCGGCGCCGGCGTCCGCGCCGCGGCCGGCCGTCGGGGCGCAGGCCGGTCACTGCTTGACCGACACGTAGTACTCCCGGGCCCCCTTGTGCAGCGGCAGCGGATCGGTGAACACCGCCGTCCGCAGGTCCACGTTCTGCGCCGCGTGCACCTCGTGCCCGATCGCGTCCCGACTGTTGATGACGGTCCGGGTGATGTCGAACGTCAGTGCGGCATCCTCCCGGTCCGTCGTCACCAGCAGGTTCGCGACCGCGATGGTCTTCACCGCCTCGCCGTCCTGCGCCTGCGGATACGCGTCGGCGGGCATCACCGCCGCCCGGTAATAGCGGGTGCGCTCACCCTGCTTGTGCAGCGCCTCGCCCAGATCCCCGAGCTGCACCAGCCGCACCGGGAACCGCTGCGCCAGCCGCTGCACCGCCTGCGTCGGCAGCCCGCCCGACCAGAAGAACGCGTCCAGGTCGCCGTGCTCCAGCTGACCGGGCTCCTGGTCGATGCCGACCCGCACCGGCACGATGTCCCGGTCGAAATCCAGGCCGGCCGCCTCCATCAGCCGCCGGGTGATCAGCTGGACGCCCGAGCCGTCCGTCCCGACGCCTACCCGCAGCCCCCGCAGGTCCCTGGCCGACCGCACCGGGGAGTTCTTCGGCACCACCAGCTGCATGTAGTCGTCGTAGAGGCGCGCACAGGCCCGCAGCCGGTCCGCGCCCGGCTCGTGGCCGACCTGGTAGGCGGCCACCGCGTCCGCCGTCGCGATGGTGAACGCCGCGCGCCCGGAGACCAGTTGGCGCAGATTGTCGATCGAGCCCTCGCTCCGCGTCAGCCGCAGATCCACCCCCGGCATGTCCCGCGCCAGATCCTGCTTCAGCAGCTCGCCGTAGCGCGCGTACACCCCCGTCGGCACCCCGGTGGCCAGCGTCACGCGGCCGCTCGGCGCGCGCTCACCGACCGGCGGCAGCAGCCACCACAGCACCATCCCGAGCACGGCCAGCACCGCGCCCGCCGCGGTGAGTGCGCGGCGACCGGGGCGGGGGAGTGCGGTGACCATGGGCGGGATCCTGCCAGGACGGGCCGCTCAAGGGGAGGGGCGGGCAGGTCACGTATCGGCCTCCGGACGCCGCCCGGCGTCCGCACCCGCGCCCTCACCGGAGCCGCGCCCCGCCCCGGCCGTCCCCATCGCCGTCCGCAGGCACTCCAGCAGAGCCTGGGCCGCCGGCCCCGCCGGACCGTCCGCCCGCCAGGTCAGCGCCACCCGGCCGCGCGGGCAGGGCGTACGGAATTCCAGCGTCCGCACCCCGGCCGCCGTCGCCGCATCGGGCGCCGGCACGACCGCCACCCCCAGCCCCCGGGCCGCGAGCCGGGTCAGCAGCTGCGGCGCCGCCGCCTCGAAGGCGATCCGCGGCCGGAACCCGGCATCGGTGCAGGCGCGCTCCAGCACCCCGCGGATTCCGGTCCCGCGCGGCAGGCTGATCAACGGGCGGTCGCGCAGCGCCGCCAGCGGGATGCGCCCGCCCTCCGCGGACGCCAGGAGCGGATGGCCCGGAGCGACCGCCGCCACCAGCGGCTCGTCGACGACGACCTGGAGCGAGAGCCCGGCCGGCGGCACCGCGTCCGCGACCCCCAGCAGCGCCACATCGAGCTCCCCGCACTGGAGCGCGGCGAGCATCCGCTCCGAGGTGTCCTCGGTCAGCGCGATGTCGACCTGCGGATGCGCCTCGTGGAACCCGGCCAGCAGCGACACCACATCGGAGTCCGTGCCGGCGTGCGCCCCCGACACCATCCCGAGCGCGACCTGGCCGCGCAGCAGCCCGGTGAACTCGTCCACGGTGTGCCGTACGCCGGCGACGGCGGCCAGCGCGGCCCGCGCGTACGGGAGCACGGCCGCGCCCACCTCCGTCAGCGTCACCGACCGGCCGGACCGGTCCAGCAACGGCTGCCCCAGCTCCCGTTCGAGCTGCCGGACCTGGGCGCTCACCCCCGGCTGTGCCAGATGCAGACGGGCCGCGGCCCGGGTGAAGTTGGCCTCTTCCGCCACGGCGACGAAGTACTGGAGCTGGCGCAGTTCCATAACCGGCAATGCTAGTCACCAGAACACCAAACTCTTGGACTTATGGCACCCACCACCAAGATCCTGGAAGCCGGACACCGACGGGCGCGGCCGGGGACGGCCGCCCGGAAACGGGGGAGCGACCATGGACATCCGAGCCGCCATCGCCGCCGAACGGCGCGAGCTGGCCGACCTGCTGGACGGCCTGACGGCCGAGCAGTGGGACGCCCCCAGCCTGTGCGCCGGCTGGCGCGTCCGCGACGTCGCGGCCCATATGTCGCTCGGCTTCCGCTACCGGCTCCCCGCACTGGCCGCCGAACTCCTCAAGGCCCGCGGCAGCCTGCACCGGATGACCGACCGCTGCGCCCGCAAGGACGCCGCCGCCCTCTCCGCACCGCAACTCGCCGCCGCCCTGCGGGACAACGCCGACCACCCCTGGACCCCGCCGGTCGGCGGCTTCGAGGCGGCGCTGGGGCACGACGTCGTGCACGGCCTCGACATCACCGTCCCGCTCGGCCTGGACCGCCGCGTCCCCGAGGACCGCCTCCGCGTCCTGCTGGCCGGCGTCACCCCCAAGTCCCTGAAGTTCTTCCGCGCCGACACCGACGGCATCGCCCTGCACGCCGACGACCTCGACTGGTCCTTCGGCACCGGCACCCCCCTCCACGGCACCGCCCAGGACCTCCTCCTGGTCGCGTACGGCCGCACACTCCCCCCGGGCCGCCTCCGCGGCGCACCCGGCGAGCGCTTCAGCACCGCCTGACCGCCCCCGGCCCGCCGCGGCCCGGCGGCGCCCCGCCGGCAGCTCCGCGGCGGCCCGGGATCCGGCGTCCGGAGATGTCCCCGGCAGCACCTACCCTTGAGGAATGACCAGCAGCAGCGACCGGAGCCAGGCAGTGGGCGTCAACAGAAGCTACGAGATCCGCACCTACGGGTGCCAGATGAACGTCCACGACTCCGAGCGGCTGTCCGGCCTGCTGGAAGAGGCCGGATACGTCCCCGCGCCCAAGGACGGCGACGGTGCCGACGTGGTGGTCTTCAACACCTGCGCGGTGCGGGAGAACGCCGACAACCGGCTCTACGGCAACCTCGGCCAGCTCGCCCCGAAGAAGGCCGCGCGCCCCGGGATGCAGATCGCCGTCGGCGGCTGCCTGGCCCAGAAGGACCGCGACACCATCGTCAGGAAGGCCCCCTGGGTCGACGTGGTCTTCGGGACGCACAACATCGGCAAGCTGCCCGTCCTGCTGGAGCGCGCCCGCGTCCAGGAGGAGGCGCAGGTGGAGATCGCCGAGTCCCTGGAGGTGTTCCCCTCGACCCTGCCGACCCGGCGCGAGAGCGCGTACGCCGCCTGGGTCTCCATCTCCGTGGGCTGCAACAACACCTGTACGTTCTGCATCGTCCCGGCGCTGCGCGGCAAGGAGAAGGACCGCCGGCCCGGCGACATCCTCGCCGAGGTGGAGGCGCTGGTCGCCGAGGGCGTCAGCGAGATCACCCTGCTCGGCCAGAACGTCAACGCCTACGGCTCGGACATCGGCGACCGCGAAGCCTTCAGCAAGCTGCTGCGCGCCTGCGGGAAGATCGAGGGCCTGGAGCGGGTCCGCTTCACCTCCCCGCACCCGCGCGACTTCACCGACGACGTGATCGCCGCCATGGCCGAGACGCCCAACGTGATGCCGCAGCTCCACATGCCGCTGCAGTCCGGCTCCGACCGGGTCCTCAAGGCGATGCGCCGCTCGTACCGGCAGGAGCGGTTCCTCGGCATCATCGAGAAGGTCCGCGCCGCGATGCCGGACGCGGCCATCTCCACCGACATCATCGTCGGCTTCCCCGGGGAGACCGAGGAGGACTTCGAGCAGACCCTGCACACCGTGCGCGAGTCCCGCTTCGCGCAGGCGTTCACCTTCCAGTACTCCAAGCGCCCCGGCACCCCCGCGGCCGACATGGAGGGCCAGATCCCCAAGGCCGTCGTCCAGGAGCGCTACGAGCGCCTGGTCGCCCTCCAGGAGGAGATCTCCTGGGAGGAGAACAAGAAACAGGTCGGCCGCACCCTGGAGGTCATGGTCGCCGAGGGCGAGGGCCGCAAGGACGGCGCCACCCACCGCCTCTCCGGCCGCGCGCCCGACAACCGCCTCGTCCACTTCAACCCGACCCTGCGGGACGCCGACGACCACCGCGCCCCGGGCACCGAGGCGTCCGACGTCACCGGGCCCGCTCCGCGACCCGGTACTGCGTCCGACGTCACCGGCCCCGCTCCGCGACCCGGTGACATGGTCACCGTCGAGGTGACCTATGCCGCGCCGCACCACCTCCTGGCCGAGGGCCCTGCCCTGAGCATCCGGCGCACCCGCGCCGGCGACGCCTGGGAGAAGCGGAACGCCGCCCCCGCGGAGAAGCCCAAGGGCGTCCTCCTCGGCCTGCCCACCATCGGGGCCCCGGCTCCGAGCCCTGCGCCCGCGGCCGGCTGCGGCTGCGACTGACCCGCGCGGACGGCTGGGGCCCCGGGCGTTACGCTGCGTGGCATGCTCGTTGCCGCCGCCCTGTGCCCCTGCCCGCCGCTGCTCGTCCCGGAGGTCGCCGCCGGCGCCGCCCCTGAGCTGGCGGCGTTGCGGGCCGCGTGCCTGGACGCGGTCGGCGTGCTCGCCGCGGCCCGCCCGGACCGCCTGGTCGTCCTCGGCCCCACCGACGAGGCGGGCCGGGGCACGCACCCGCAAGGCGCCACCGGCTCCTTCCGCGGCTTCGGGGTGGACCTGCACGTACGGCTCGGCGCCGCCGGACCGGCGCCCGAACGGGACCTGCCGCCGTCGCTGTCCATCGGCGCCTGGCTGCTGTCCCGAACGGACTGGGCCGACGCGCCCGTCGACGGGCTGGGCGTGACGGAGTCGCTCGCCGGCGACCGCTGCCGGGCGCTGGGGCGCGAACTCGCCGCGTCCGCGCCTCGGTTGGCACTGCTGGTGATGGGCGACGGCAGCGCCCGCCGGTCGCTCAAGGCGCCCGGCTACTTCGACGAGCGGGCCGCGGACTTCGATGCCGCGACGGCCCGCGCCCTCGGAACCGCCGATCTCGCCGCACTGAGCGCCCTCGACGAAGACCTCGCCGCGGACCTCCTGGTCTCCGGGCGGTCCTGCTGGCAGGTCCTGGCGGGCGCGGCCGAGGGCGCCGGCCTGGGCGGCCGGCTGCTGCGCGAGGAGGCCCCGTACGGCGTCGGCTACGTCGCGGCGGCCTGGACGTAACCGGCGGCACGGCAGCCCCCGTACGCGTTCGCACCCCGCCGGGGCACCGGCGCAGCGCAACGGCCGCGAGGCGGCTTGCTCGCCCCGCGGCCGTTGCGACCGGCATCCGGCAGTCGTGCGCCTACTTGCGCGCGCCCTCGCTGTCCGCCGCCGCTCCCGCGGACTGCTGCCGCGGAATCCCGGCGCCCTCAGCCGCAGCGTCGCCGTCCGCGTCGCCGGACTCCTCCGGAGCCGCCTGCGGCGCCTCGGCCGCGGTCTGCTCGGCGTCCTCCGGTTCCGCTGCCGTGGCGTCCGTACCGGCCTCGGCCTGCCCCGCGTCCGCCTGCGCACCGTCCTCCGGCTGCGCACCGTCCTCCGGCTGCGCCTCGGTCCCCGGCTGCGCCTCCGACGCCGACTGCGGCTCCGACTCCGCCGTCACCGCCGCTGCGGCACTCTCCTCCATCGCCGCCTCGGCCTTACGCCGACGGAACCGCGAAAACACGCCCATAACTGCTCCTACGCTCCTCATGTGGGCGAAATCCCTTCGTCGCCCGGAGCGTCCTCTTGCACCGCCCGACGGGCGCCGGCAGCGCACCGGCGTTCGGGATCTCGCAACAGGCAACGACGCCGTCCGTGCCCCGTCACGTCGCTCGTTCGAGATGGGGGCGTGAGGTTTGCGAGACTGACGGGGTGAACACCGTCGTCCCCACTCCTCGGGTCATCGCCGTCGTCGGCCCCACCGCGGCCGGAAAGTCCGATCTGGGCGTCGCGCTCGCCCGGCACCTGGGCGGCGAGGTGATCAACGCCGACTCGATGCAGCTCTACCGTGGCATGGACATCGGCACCGCCAAGCTCACACCGGAGGAGCGGCAGGGCGTCCCGCACCACCTCCTCGACATCTGGGACGTCACCCGCGCGGCCAACGTCGCCGAGTACCAGCGGCTGGCCCGCGCCGAGATCGACCGGCTGCTCGCCGAGGGCCGCACCCCGGTCCTCGTGGGCGGCTCCGGCCTGTACGTACGCGGCGCCCTCGACGCCCTGGAATTCCCCGGCACCGACCCCGCCGTCCGCGCCCGCCTGGAGGCCGAACTGGCCGAACTGGGCAGCGGCGCCCTGCACACCCGGCTGGCCGCCGCCGATCCCGAGGCCGCCCACGCGATCCTGCCCGGCAACGGCCGCCGCATCGTGCGCGCCCTGGAGGTCATCGAGATCACCGGCCGCCCCTTCACCGCCAACCTCCCCGGTCACGAATCCGTCTACGACACCGTGCAGATCGGCGTCGACGTCGAGCGGCCCGAACTCGACGAGCGGATCGCGCGCCGGGTGGACCGCATGTGGGAGGCGGGCCTGGTCGACGAGGTGCGCCGCCTGGAGGCCGCGGGGCTGCGCGAGGGCCTGACGGCCTCCCGGGCGCTCGGCTACCAGCAGGTGCTCGCCCAGCTGGCGGGGGAGTGTACCGAGCAGGAGGCGCGGGACGAGACGGTGCGCGCCACCAAGCGATTCGCGCGCCGTCAGGACTCGTGGTTCCGCCGGGACCCCCGGGTCCACTGGCTCAGCGGGGCCGCCGACCGCCGGGCCGACCTCCCCGGGCTCGCGCTGGAGTTGCTCGAACGACCGGTCACAGCCTGATCACGTCATGGCATCGGGACGCTCCGGCCGTTATCCGGCCCCCTGAGGGCGTGTCATCATCAACCTTCGATCGAGGCGTGCAATCTGTAGTGGGGAGGGCGCGTGGCAATGGAGGCCGGCCCTCGCAACAGAGCCCAGCAGCCGGACCGTAACGGCACCGAGGCGGCACCGCCGCGCCACGACGGCCCGGAGACGCACGACATCATCCCCGGGCCCCATGACGGCCCCACGGCCACCCTGGACGCCTCGGACGGCCCCGACGCCGACCACGACGCACCTCCCGAGGGCGGCGAGTCCTTCCGCGACCTGCGCCCGCCCCGTCGGCTGCGGCTGTGGCAGCTCGCCCCGATCGTCGGCCTCGCCGCCGTCGGGTCGCTGATGTTCGCCTTCCCGCTCGCCTTCGAGTTCGGCGGCGACGGCGGCGCGGTGATCGCTATGCTCGGCCTGCTGCTCTGCTGCTGCGCCGCCGGCTGGGGCATGATGGCCGCCCGCCGCGTCGGCTACACCTGGCCCGGCCTCCCGGCCCGCGGCTCCGGCCGCCGCGCCAGCTGGCGCGTGGTCCTCCTCTACGCCGCGGTGGTCGCCGTCCTCGCCGCCCTGGCCATCTGGCGCGTGGCCCGGCTGCGCTGAACTCCGCCCTCCGGCTGTCTCCGGACCGGCTTGTCCGTCTTCCCTCCCGTCCCGGGCGTCCGGCTGTCTTCCGAGCGGTGCGGCTGTCTTCCCGCTGCTCTGCCTGTCTTTCCGCCAGTCCGCTGTCCTCCTTTGTCGTCCTTCCCGCCGCCCACCCGCAGCTCTGGCCTGTGCTTTTCCCCGCCGCCCACCCCCCTTCGGGGGGTGGGCGGGTCCAGAGCGCGAAGCGCGACGCGCGGAACGCGCAA
Organism: Streptomyces sp. GS7; assembly: GCF_009834125.1. Lineage (NCBI taxonomy): Bacteria > Bacillati > Actinomycetota > Actinomycetes > Kitasatosporales > Streptomycetaceae > Streptomyces > Streptomyces sp. GS7. The sequence continues at coordinate 7,094,928 of NZ_CP047146.1, read as the reverse complement.
GTAGGGGACAAGCAGGCGGGAAGCTTCCCCACAGGCCGCCACGGCTCCGCCCTGGCCTGTCCGGCGGGCGGCCTCGGCCCCGTGGCGCCGGGCCGGTTTGCGACCCGTAGGATTCAAGGGTGACCAGCACGCAGCGCATCGCCTTCCTCAAGGGCCACGGCACCGAGAACGACTTCGTGATCGTCCCGGATCCGGACGGTCGGCTCGATCTGTCCGCGGCGGCCGTCGCCCGGATCTGCGACCGGCGGGCCGGTGTCGGCGGCGACGGGCTGCTGCGCGTCGTGCGATCCGCCGTCCACCCGGAGGCGCGGGCGCAGGCCGGCGAGGCCGAGTGGTTCATGGACTACCGCAACGGCGACGGTTCGATCGCGGAGATGTGCGGCAACGGCGTCCGGGTCTTCGCCCGGTACCTGCTGCACGCGGGGCTGGTCGAGGCCGGCGACCTCGCGATCGCGACCCGCGCCGGGGTGCGCCGGGTCCATCTGGCCAAGTCCGGCGACGTCACCGTCGCCATGGGCCGGGCCGAGCTGCCCGAGGACGGTGTGGTGGTCACGCTCGGCGGGCGCAGCTGGCCGGCCCGCAACGTCGGCATGGGCAATCCGCACGCCGTCGCGTTCGTCGAGGACCTGGCGCACGCCGGCGACCTGTACACCACGCCGCCGTTCAGCCCGGCAGCGGTGTATCCGGACGGTGTGAACATCGAGTTCGTCGTCGACCGCGGCCCGCGCCATGTGGCGATGCGGGTGCACGAGCGAGGCTCCGGCGAGACCCGCTCGTGCGGCACCGGCGCCTGCGCGGTGGCGGTGGCCACCGCCCGCCGCGACGGCGTGGACCCGGCCGAGACCGGCACGCCCGTCACGTACACCGTCGATGTGCTCGGCGGCAGCCTGACGATCACCGAGCTGCCGGACGGCACGGTCGAGATGACCGGCCCGGCCGTGATCGTCGCCGAGGGCAGCTTCGAGCCGGAGTGGCTGACGGGCGCGCTCGGCGCCTGAGGGCGGGAAGCGGCCCGCTTTCCGTCCGACGGGCGGCAGTTGCCCCGTACGGGGTCCCGCTCCGTACGGAGTGCCGGTCGGCGGCCGGCAGCACGTCGCGGCGGACGCGCCACGCCCGGCCGCCGGGGCCCTCCGCCATCTGGCCCGCATGTCCCGTGTCCCGCTTCGTGACTCGCCTTTTCAGGGCAGAAACGGTTCTGGCCGGGAAATTCGCTCGAATGGGTGATCCGGTTCACGCTGAGCGAGAGCCGGACAGCGCTGCGTGATGGGCTCGGTAGCATCAAGCACCGGCCCAGGCGCCAGAACTGACGGCGTCCCACCGCCGGTCGACGCTGCCGGAGGTGCCCATGAGCGCAGAGGCCACGAACCCTGGTAACCCTGAAGCAGCGGGCCGCAAGCGCGGACGCCCCCGGCCGGCGCTGCGGGGGCTGCGCCGTATCGGGCGCGCCGCGCTGCTCGGCCCGACCACCCGCGACGGCCTCCCGGACGCCCTGGAGCACGTCGCCAAGGTCCACCGCCGCCACCACCCCGACGCCGACCTGGACATCCTCAGCAAGGCGTACCAGCTCGCCGAGTCCTCGCACCGCGGGCAGCTGCGCAAGAGCGGCGAGCCGTACATCACCCACCCCCTCGCGGTGACCCTGATCCTCGCCGAACTGGGCGCGGAGACCACCGCGTTGACCGCCTCCCTGCTCCACGACACCGTCGAGGACACGGAAGTGACGCTCGATCAGGTACGGGCGGAGTTCGGCGCGGAGGTCTGCTATCTGGTCGACGGCGTCACCAAGCTGGAGAAGGTCGACTACGGCGCCGCGGCCGAGCCGGAGACCTTCCGCAAGATGCTGGTGGCGACCGGCAACGACGTGCGGGTGATGTCCATCAAGCTCGCCGACCGGCTGCACAACATGCGCACGCTCGGCGTGATGCGGCCCGAGAAACAGGCCCGGATCGCCAAGGTGACCCGTGACGTCCTGATCCCGCTCGCCGAACGCCTCGGCGTCCAGGCGCTGAAGACCGAGCTGGAGGACCTGGTCTTCGCGATCCTGCACCCGGAGGAGTACGTCACGACCCGGCAGCTGGTCCGGTCGTACGCCGGGCGGCCCGATCCGCTCGCCGCGATCGCCGGGCGGACCCGTACGATCCTGGCCGACGCCGGGATCGAGGCCGAAGTCCTGGTCCGGCCACGGCACTTCGTCTCCGTGCACCGCGTCCTGCTGGCGCGCGGGCAGCTGACCGGCGCGGATCTGGGACGGCTGCTGGTGCTGGTGGCGGAGGACGCCGACTGCTACGCCGTCCTCGGTGAGCTGCACACCTGCTTCACGCCGGTCGTCTCCGAGTTCAAGGACTTCATCGCCGCCCCCAAGTTCAACCTCTACCAGTCGCTGCACACCGCCGTGAGCGGCGAGGCCGGCGAGATCGCCGAGACCCTGATCCGCACGCACCAGATGCACCGGGTGGCGGAGGCCGGGGTGATCGCGCTGGGCAATCCGTACGCGCCCACGGACGGCGCGGACGCCCCCGAGGGCGAGCGGGCCGACCCCACCCGCCCCGGATGGCTCGACCGGCTGCTGGAGTGGCAGCGCACCACCCCTGACCCGGACACCTTCTGGACCTCGCTGCGCGACGACCTCGCCCAGGACCGGGAGATCACCGTCTTCTGCACCGGCGCGCCCGCGGACGGGGCGCCGGACGGCTCCGCGGGCCCCGCCGGCGGCGCGATCGGCCTGCCGGCCGGCGCGAGCTGCGTGGACGCGGCGTACGCCCGCCACGGCGAGGCGGCGCACTGCTGCATCGGCGCCCGGGTCAACGGGCGGCTCGCCACCCTCGGCACCGTCCTGCACGACGGCGACAGCCTGCACCTGCTGATGGCCCCGGACTCCGCCGCCGGCCCCTCGCCCGAGTGGCTCGACCACGCCCGGACGCCCGCCGCCCGGCTCGCCATCGCCCGTTGGCTGGCCCGTCCCCCGGGCGGTGGCGAGCCGCCCGCCGCCCCCGCCGGTCAGGGCGGCGAACGGCGCAGGGCCCCGGGGTACCGCCCCACCGGACCGGACCGGCAGGCCGCCGCCTCCGGGCTCGCGGTGGCGGACCTGCCCGGGGCCGCGGTCCGGCTGGCCGGCTGCTGCACCCCGGTGCCGCCGGACACCGTCACCGGGTTCGCGGTCCGCGGCGGCACGGTCACGGTCCACCGCGCGCTGTGTCCCGCCGTGGCGCGGATGGCGGCGATGGGCCGGCAGCCGGTCGGGGTGCGCTGGCGGGGCGCCGGGAAGGGCGGCCACGGCTGCCGGGTGACCCTCCTGGCGGAGGCGTTCAGCAGGCCGCACCTGCTGGCCGACCTCACCGAGGCGATCGCCGCCCAGGGCGCCGCCGTGGTGTCGGCCGCGGTCGAGCCCCCGCACGAACAACTGGTGCGGCACACGTACACGCTCCACCTGCCCAACGCCGCCGGGCTGCCCTCCCTGATGCGGGCGATGCGCCAAGTGCCCGGCGTGTTCGACGTGTTGCGGGCGGGCCGGCCCCGCCCCGCCGCCGCGATGCGGCCCTGACGGACCGAGGGGCAGATCCGGCAGACCGGCGCAAGCCGGACGCCTTCAGGCCGCTCGTTCGGGTGCCGTCCTGCCGCGCCGTCAACAGGGGAGCGGGCCGCGCTGATAGCGGTAACCCATGTCCCTTCCCTTGCGCCGCCCGTCCGGCGGGTCCGACGGGCCCGCCGCCCGCCCCGCTACCGACCACTCCGCGCCCGCACGGCGCCGCTTCCACGCCGTACCCGGCCGGATCCCGCGCCGGGCCGCGGCCCTCGGCCTCGCGATCGCCGCCACGCTCGCCGCGGCAGAGCCGCCGGTCGTGCCACTGGGCCTCGGCGACCGCCTCTTCCCGACGCTCGGCAACACCGGCTACCACGTCACGTCCTACGACGTGTCGATGAACTACTCCGGCCGCAGCGACCGGCCGCTGGAAGCGGTCACCGTGATCAACGCCCGCTCCACCGGCAACCTCGACCGGCTCAGCCTCGACTTCGCGCGCGGCGCCGTCCGCTCCGCGGAGATCGACGGGGCGCCCGCCAGGCACCAGCAGGAGGGCGAGCACCTGGTGCTCACCCCGGCCGCCCACATCTCCCCGGGGCAGAAGCTGCGCATCGTCGTCCACCACACCAGCAATCCGGTCGGCGCGGGCGACGGCGGCTGGATCCGCACCAAGGACGGGCTGGCGATGGCCAATCAGGCCGACGCCGCGCACCGGGTCTTCCCCTGCAACGACCACCCCTCCGACAAGGCGTACTTCACCTTCCACATCACCGCGCCCCAGGGGCTGGTGGTGGTCGCCAACGGGCTGCCGGTGGGGCAGGCCACCCGCGGGCCGCGCCGCACCTGGACGTACCGCACCTCCCACCCCATGGCCACCGAGCTGGCGCAGATCTCCATCGGGCGGTCCGCCGTGCTCACGCAGCACGGACCGCACGGGCTGCCGATCCGCGATGTGGTCCCGGCCGTCGACCGGCCCCTCCTGGCGCGCTGGCTCGCCAAGACGCCGGGCCAGGTGGCCTGGATGGAGAACAAGGTCGGACGCTTCCCGTTCGAGACCTACGGGGTGCTGACGGCGGACGCCAGCACCGGTTTCGAGCTGGAGACCCAGACCCTCTCGCTCTTCGAGAAGCGCCTGTTCACCATGGTTCAGCTGCCCGACTGGTACGTCGAGTCGGTGATGGTGCACGAGCTGTCCCACCAGTGGTTCGGCGACAGCGTCAGCCCCCGCCGGTGGTCCGACGTCTGGCTCAACGAGGCGCACGCGACCTGGTACGAGATGCTCTACGCCCAGGAGAAGGGCGACAGCCGCGCCTCCATGGAGACACGGATGCGCCACGCGTACGAGAACTCGGACGGCTGGCGCGCCGAAGGCGGCCCGCCCGCCCTGCCCAAGCTCCCCGACCACGGCCAGAAGATCAGCATCTTCCGGCCGGTGATCTACGACGGCAGCGCCCTGGTCCTGTACGCGCTGCGTCACAAGCTGGGAACGCAGGGCTTCGACCGCCTTGAACGGGCCTGGGTGCAGAAGCACCGCGACGGGGTGGCCGGCACCGCCGACTTCATCAACCTGGCCTCGCAGATCTACGGCCACAACCTCTCCGGCTTCTTCTGGGAATGGCTGTACGGCACCAAGACCCCGGCGATGCCCGGCCACCCCGACTGGAAGCCCCGGGCGGCCGGGAGCGCCGGCGGCCGGAAGGCGCGGGTGTCGGGCCGGGCCGCCCTGCATCCCGGGTGGCCGCTGCCCGGACGGCACGCGGCCCCGTAGCGGGACATCACCGGAAAACCCGCGTGACGCCCCTCCGCGGGCGTGCGACCATCAACGGGTCGACGCGGACGGGCGCCCGGGAATCTCCGGGGCGGCCCGGACGTTGTCACCAGCGACAGTCCCAGGGGGGACCGGCCGGTCCCCCGAGGGCTTCCCAACGACGCAAAGGATCAAATGACCTCCTCTTCTTCCCTTCCGCAGGACCGGCAGCGCCTCCCCGAGAGCCTTCGGGCCGACGCCCTGATGGAAGAGGACGTCGCCTGGAGCCACGAGATCGACGGGGAGCGCGACGGCGACCAGTACGACCGCTCCGAGCGCGCGGCACTGCGCCGCGTGGCCGGCCTGTCCACCGAGCTCGAAGACGTCACCGAGGTCGAGTACCGGCAGCTGCGCCTGGAGCGCGTGGTGCTCGTCGGCGTCTGGACGTCCGGGACGGTGCAGGACGCGGAGAACTCCCTCGCCGAGCTGGCGGCGCTGGCCGAGACCGCCGGCGCCCTGGTGCTCGACGGCGTGGTCCAGCGTCGCGACAAGCCGGACCCGGCGACGTACATCGGCTCCGGCAAGGCGCTGGAGCTGCGCGACATCGTGCTCGAATCCGGCGCGGACACCGTGGTGTGCGACGGTGAGCTCTCCCCGGGCCAGCTGATCCACCTGGAGGACGTCGTCAAGGTCAAGGTGGTCGACCGGACCGCCCTGATCCTCGACATCTTCGCCCAGCACGCCAAGTCCCGGGAGGGCAAGGCGCAGGTCTCGCTGGCGCAGATGCAGTACATGCTCCCCAGGCTCCGCGGCTGGGGCCAGTCGCTGTCCCGGCAGATGGGTGGCGGTGGCTCCGGTTCGGCGGGCGGCGGTATGGCCACCCGCGGTCCCGGTGAGACCAAGATCGAGACGGACCGGCGGCGGATCCGCGAGAAGATGGCGAAGATGCGCCGGGAGATCGCGGAGATGAAGACCGGCCGCGACATCAAGCGCCAGGAGCGCCGGCGCAACAAGGTCCCCTCGGTCGCCATCGCCGGCTACACCAACGCCGGCAAGTCCTCGCTGCTCAACCGCCTCACCGGCGCCGGAGTCCTGGTGGAGAACGCCCTGTTCGCCACCCTGGACCCGACCGTCCGGCGGGCCGAGACCCCCAGCGGGCGGCTGTACACCCTCGCCGACACCGTCGGCTTCGTCCGGCATCTGCCGCACCACCTCGTCGAGGCGTTCCGCTCCACGATGGAGGAGGTCGGCGACTCCGACCTGATCCTCCATGTGGTCGACGGCTCCCATCCGGTGCCGGAGGAGCAGCTGGCGGCGGTGCGCGAGGTGATCCGCGACGTGGGCGCGACGAACGTGCCCGAGATCGTGGTCGTCAACAAGGCCGACGCGGCAGATCCGTTGGTGCTCCAGCGGCTGCTGCGCCAGGAGAAGCGCGCCATCGTGGTCTCGGCCCGTACGGGCCAGGGCCTGACGGAGCTGCTGACCCTCCTCGACGAGGAACTCCCGCGTCCCCAGGTCGAGATCGAGGTGCTGGTGCCCTACACCCAGGGCGCCCTGGTCTCGCGGGCGCACGCCGAGGGCGAGGTCATCTCCGAGGAGCACACCGCCGACGGCACGGTCCTCAAGGCGCGGGTGCACGAGGAACTGGCCGCCGAGTTCCGCCCGTTCGTCCCGGCCGCCTAGCGGCCCGCACGGAGTCCGTACGGCGAAGGCCCGCCCCCGGTTCCCCGGGGGCGGGCCTTCGTCATGCCTGCCGTGGGCGGTGCGCGGCGGGTGGTGCCGGACACCGGCACCACCCGTCTCACGTCCCTAGCTCTGGCTCGCCCACTTCTTGCTCATCGCGTCGAAGATCGACTTGGCCTCGGGGCCCAGGTGCGGACCCGCCGACCAGCGGGCCGGGCGCGGCCCCATCGACATGTTGGAGACCAGCACCGGCTTGCCGTCCGGGCCCTTGACGAACCACGGACCGCCGGAGGAACCGCCGGTCATGGTGCAGCCGATCCGGTACATGGTCGGCTTCTTGGCGTCCAGCGACAGACGGGTCGGCTTGTCGGTGCACGACTCCTGCACCGCACCGTCGAACGGCGCCTCGGCCGGGTAGCCCTGCGCGGTCAGGCTCGGGATCTTGCCGATCGCCGGGGCGTTGAAGTCGACCTGGTACGCACCGCCGGCCATCTCCTCCAGCGACTTGCCGCCGGTGCCCTCCTCCGGCTTCACATGCATCAGCGCGAAGTCGTACGGGGCCATCGGGACGCCCGGCACGGCGCCGCCGTCCTTGATCCACTCCTGGGACGTGGCCATGTCGTCCGCCCACCACTTGCCCGCCGGGACCCGGTCCTCGAAGGGCGTGGTCTTCATCTGGGTGACCGGCTTGCCGGTCCGGTTGAAGTTCGGCACGAACATCACGTTGCGGTACCAGCCGCCGTTCTTGCCGGCGTGCACACAGTGCGCGGCGGTCCACACGAGGTTGGACTTGCCGGGGTGCGCCGGGTCCTTGACGACGGTGGCGGAGCAGCGGGACTCACCCTCGGGGGTGCTGAACACCAGCAGGCCGACACCCGGCGCGGTGGAGGTGTACGGCGTCTTGACGGGCTGCGCGGTGACCGCGGCCGGCTCCGGGTCGGTCTTGCCCTGGTCCTCGGCGATGTCCGACGGCTTGCTCGGGTCCTGGGGCGGCTTGACGTGGTCGATCTTGTCCGGGTTCCAGAAGCCCTTGATGACCGGGTTGATGAACTGCCCCGCCTCGCGGAGCCACTTGTCCTTGTCCCAGTTCTTCCACTCCCCGTTCTTCCACTTGTCCAGGTTGATGCCGTGCTGCTTGAGCTTGTCCTGGAGGTCCTTGGGGATCTTGATCTCACCCCCGCCCGTGGTGTCCTGGGCGGACTGGCTCGGCTTGGCGTCCGCGTTGTCGCCCGACGGCCCGCAGCCGGTCGCGGTCAGCGCCACTACGGCGGTGAGGGCGGCGGCGGCCAGCACTGGCCGACGTATCGATCGCATGGGTCAGTTCCCCCTGAGTGAATCGGGCTGAGCCGGAGCGGCTCGTGTGGTGCGCACCGTCACGGGTCCTTGTCATGAACCCCAAGATCCGGGTGCAACCCCCCACTATGCCGGTGTCGAGGGGGACGGCGGTACCCGGGTCCCCGGTTCCCGGCCGTCAAGGATCTTGCCGGCGGCCGTGTTCCCCCGCCGGTGCCGTCGTTGGTACGTACGGGGGACGGCCGGGCTGCCCGCAGCGCCCGCGCGGAATCCAACAGTTCACCAGCAGGAGGACACAACTGCCGTGGCGTTGACCGAAACCGTGCCGGCGGGCGCACCGCCGGCCCACGAAGGGATCCTGCGACGGCAGTCCCTGCGTGAGTCCGCTGCCCGTACGTACGCGCGCTCGCTGCCCATCGTCCCGGTGCGCGCCCGCGGGCTGACCATCGAGGGCGCCGACGGCCGGCGCTATCTCGACTGCCTCTCCGGAGCCGGCACCCTCGCGCTGGGCCACAACCACCCGGTGGTGCTCGAAGCGATCCGCACGGTCCTCGACTCCGGGGCGCCGCTGCACGTCCTCGACCTGGCCACGCCCGTCAAGGACGCTTTCACGACCGAGCTGTTCGCCACCCTGCCCGGGGAGTTGTCCGAAAAGGGGCGTATCCAGTTCTGCGGCCCGGCCGGTACGGACGCCGTCGAGGCCGCCTTCACCCTCGTCCGCACCGCGACCGGGCGCAGCGGCCTGATGGCCTTCTCCGGCGCCTACCACGGCATGACGTCGGACGCCCTCGCCGCCTCCGGGGGAGCCCGGCACACCGTCGTGACCCGGCTGCCCTACCCGTACGACTACCGCTGCCCGTTCGGGACCGGCGGCGAGCGCGGCGCCGAACTCTCCGCCCGCTGGACGGAGAACCTGCTCGACGACCACAAGAGCGGGGTGCCGCGGCCCGCGGGCCTGATCCTCGAACCGGTCCAGGGCGAAGGCGGGGTGATCCCGGCGCCGCTGAACTGGTTGCGCCGGATGCGGGAGATCACCGCCGCCCGGGACATCCCGCTGATCGTCGACGAGGTGCAGACCGGCGTCGGCCGCACCGGCACCTTCTGGGCCGTCGAGCAGAGCGGCATCGTCCCCGACGTCCTCGTGCTGTCCAAGGCGATCGGCGGCAGCCTCCCGCTCGCGGTGATCGTCTACCGCGAGGAACTGGACGCCTGGCGGCCCGGCGCCCACGCCGGCACCTTCCGCGGCAACCAACTCGCCATGGCCGCCGGCACCGCCACCCTCGCCTACGTCCGCCGTAACGGCCTCGACCGGCGCGCCGCCGAACTCGGCGCCCGGATGCTCGCCCGGCTCGGCGGACTCGCCGCCGCGCACGACTGCATCGGCGACGTCCGCGGGCGCGGGCTGATGCTCGGCGTCGAACTGGTCGACCGGGCCGCCGACACCGACGCCCACGGCGCCCGGCCCGCCGACCCGGTGCTCGCCGCCGCCGTCCAGCGGGCGTGCCTGGACCGCGGCCTGATCGTCGAACTGGGCGGCCGGCACTCCGCCGTCGTCCGGCTGCTGCCACCCCTGACCATCACCGACGAACAGGCGGACGCGATCCTCGACCGCCTCGCCGACGCCATCACGGCGGCGGTCCGCACCACCCCCGGGCCCCTGGGCTCGTCCCCCACCACCCTGCGAGGCACCTCCGCATGAACGAACGCCCCGGCCCCGACGGGACCCAGGCCGCCGAACGACTCCCCGCCCACCACCCCGGCCCGGGGCTGATCGAGCCGTCCGTACCGCGGCAGCAGCGGCGGCCCGGCGACGACACCTGCCACCAGCAGACCCCGGAAGGCCGCGACCGGCCCCCGGCCGCCTACGGCGCCCCCGGCCCCCACGACACGGCCCGGCACCCCGACGCCGAGCCCCTCGACCACCCCGACGCGGCGGTCGCCGCCGACGCCGCGGGCATCGAGAACCTGCTGCGCTGCTGGCTCCGCGAGAACGGCACCCCCCGTCCGGCCGGCGGCCGGCTGCGCCTCCCGCTGCACGCCAGCGCCACCGCCCTGCACATCCCCGTCCGCTACTGGTCGCCCACCGGCTGGCACCGCCTGGGCGCGCCCACCCTCGAAGGCACCCCGCCCGGCTCCGCCCCCCTGGACGCAGTCACCCTCGCCGCGCTGCTGCGCCGCGAAGCCGTACACGGCGGCGACCGCCGGGCCTCGGACGGCGGCGAGCACCGGGTCGCGGACGGCGACGAGCCCCCGGCGGCGGACGACGCGCCGCAGGCACCGGACGGCGACGGCGCCGAACTCGTCGGCCGGGTCGCCAACTCCGTACGCACCACCGCCGTGTTCATCGCCGACCGGCGCGCCCACCCCGCCGGCGAGCAGGACTCCGGCTTCCTCGAAGGCGAGCAGTCACTGCTGCTCGGCCACCCGCTGCACCCCACCCCCAAGAGCCGCGAGGGCCTCACCGACGCCGAGACCCGCGCCTATTCGCCCGAACTCCGCGGCGCCTTCCCGCTCCACTGGATGGCCGTCCACCGCTCCGCCGTCGCCGCCGACTCCGCCTGGACCGAACGCGGCAAGACCGTACCGGCCGGCCAGCTCGCCGCCGACCTGGCCGGCGACGGGCTCGTGCTCCCCGACGACACCGTGCCGCTGCCGCTGCACCCCTGGCAGGCGCGGGACCTCGCCGCCCGCCCGGAAACCGCCGCGCTGCGCGACGCCGGACTGCTGCACGACCTCGGCCCGCACGGCGCGCCCTGGCACCCCACCTCCTCCGTGCGCACGGTCTACCGGCCCGGCGCGCCCGCCATGCTCAAGCTCTCCCTCGGGCTGCGCATCACCAACTCCCGCCGGGAGAACCTCCGCAAGGAACTGGAGCGCGGCGTCGAGGTCCATCGTCTGCTGCGCACCGGCCTCGGCGAGCAGTGGCAGGCCGCCTTCCCGAGCGCTCCCGGATTCGACATCGTCCGCGACCCGGCCTACCTCGCCGTCGACGGCCCCGACGGAGCGCCCGTCCAGGGCCTGGACGTCGTCATCCGCCACAACCCCTTCGCCACCACCGACGACGCGGTCTGCATCGCCGGGCTCACCTCGCCGCGGCCCTGGCCCGGACACGGCGAGATGCGCTCCCGCCTCGAAAGCCTGGTCAGCGCACTGAGCGCGCGCACCGGGCGGCCCGCCGGGGCGGTGGCCACGGAGTGGTTCCTGCGCTACCTCGAAGCGGTCGTCCGCCCCGTCCTCTGGCTCGACGGCACGGCCGGCATCGCCCTGGAGGCCCACCAGCAGAACACCCTCGTCCTGCTGGACCGCGACGGCTGGCCGGCCGGCGGCCGCTACCGCGACAACCAGGGCTACTACTTCCGCACCTCCCGCCGCGCCGAACTGGAGCGGCGGCTGCCCGGCATCGGTGCCACCAGCGACACCTTCGTCGCCGACGACGTCACCGACGAGCGCTTCGCCTACTACCTCGGCATCAACAACGTCCTCGGTCTCATCGGGGCCTTCGGCGCCGCCCGCCTGATCCGCGAGGAGATCCTGATCGCCGCCTTCCGGCGCTTCCTCGCCGACGCCGCCGCGGCTCCCCGCGCCCACCGCTCGCCCCTGCCGGAGCAGCTGCTGGAGGCCCGCACCCTGCGCTGCAAGGCCAACCTCGCCACCCGGCTGCACGGCCTGGACGAGCTCGTCGGCCCCGTCGACACCCAGTCCGTCTACGTCACCCTGCCCAACCCGCTCGCGGCCTAGATGACGCGGTCCCCAGCCATCAGAGGAGAGCGACACCGTGCCACCGACCGATTCCGACCTCCACGCCGCCTCGGACCACATCCTCGGCCTCCGGATCCCGCCCGAACCCGGCGCGCTGCCCGCCGACGCGGACCGCCCGCCCGCTGACGGCACCCCCGCCGCCGGCCCCCTGCTGGACAACCTGGCGGGCTGGCCGGCGGCCGACACCCCCGCCGGACCGTTCGCCCTCGTCCCCGTCCGGCCGGAGTGCGACCTGGACCGGATCACCGGCTGGATGAACGATCCCGCCGTCGCCGCGTTCTGGGAACTGGCCGGCCCGCCGGAGACCACCGCCGCCCATCTGCGCGCCCAGCTGGACGGCGACGGGCGCAGCGTGCCCTGCCTGGGAGTGCTGGACGGCGTCCCGATGAGCTACTGGGAGATCTACCGCGCCGACCTGGACCGCGTCGCCCGCCACTACGGGGCCCGGCCGCACGACACCGGAGTGCACCTGCTCATCGGCGGCGCCGGCGACCGGGGCCACGGCCTGGGCACGATGCTGCTGCGGGCCACCGCCGACCTCGTCCTCGACCAACGCCCCCGATGCGACCGCGTCATCGCCGAACCCGACCTGCGCAACACCGCCTCCGTCGCGGCCTTCCTGAGCGCGGGGTTCCGCTACGCGGAGGAGATCGAACTCCCGGAGAAACGCGCGGCGCTGATGATCCGCGACCGCGCCCTGCGCCACCTGCTCTGACCCCGGGGCCGTCCGTCGACGGCCCCGATCCGGTCCGCCATCCACCCCGCCGCCCCGGTTGTCCCCCGCACGTGCCGGGCCGGTCCCGCATCGAGGAGTCCCACATTGTCTCCTGCGTTCCCTGCGTTCCCCGCGTCCCAGCCGTCGCACCGCGCCTGGCAGCGCGCCGCCCGCCGCCTCTTCGCCAAGACCCTCGCGGAATTCGCCTACGAGGAAATCCTCACCCCCGAGCCCGACGGCACCGCCCCCGACGGCACCCCGCGCTACCGCCTGCCCGTCGGCAACGACCTCACGTACCGCTTCACCGCCCGCAGAGGCTCCTACGGGCACTGGCGCGTCGACCCCCACTCGATCACCCCCGACACCGATCCCTTCCGCTTCCTCACCCACGCCCACGACACCGTCCTGGGCCTGTCCGGCGACACCACCGGCCACCTCATCCGCGAGCTGACCGCCACCCTCGCCGCCGACACCCGCCTGGACGCCACCGCCCTGACCGCCGCCCAGCTCGCCGACCTGGACTACGCCGACCTCGAAGGACACCAGACCGGCCACCCCTGGCTCGTCGCCAACAAGGGGCGGCTCGGCTTCTCCGCCACCGACGCGGAGACCTGGGCCCCCGAGGCCCGCAGCCCCCAGCGGCTTCCCTGGCTCGCCGCCCACCACCGCATCGCCCACTACCGCGGCGTCCCCGCTCTCGCCACCCCCGACCGCCTCTACAGCGACGAACTGTCCCCCGCCACCCACCGCGCCTTCGCCCGCACCATCACCGACGCCGGCCAGGACCCCGCCGACTACCTCTACCTCCCCGTCCACCCCTGGCAGTGGGACGAGACCATCGCCCCGCTCTTCGCCCCGCAGCTCGCCGACAGATCCATCATCGCGCTGCCCACCGACAACGACCTCCGGCTGCCGCAGCAGTCGATCCGCACCTTCCTCAACGTCAGCCGCCCCGGGGCGCGCACGGTCAAGCTGCCGCTGTCCATCCTCAACACCCTGGTCTGGCGCGGCCTGCCCACCGAGCGCACCCTCGCCGCCCCGGCGGTCACCCGCTGGGTCCACGGCCTGCGCGACGGCGATACGTATCTGCGTGACGAGACCCGGGTGATCCTGCTCGGCGAGACCGCCTCGGTCACCGTCGAGCACCCCCTCTACGACCGGCTGCCCGGCGTCCCCTACCAGTTCAAGGAACTGCTCGGCTGCATCTGGCGGGAGCCCGTCAGCCGCTGCCTCGACCCGGGTGAACGGGCCCGCACCCTGGCCTCCCTGCTCCAGACCGACCCCGCCGGACGCGCCCTGACCACCGAGCTGGTGCACCGCTCCGGACTGCCCGCCCGCGCCTGGCTGGCCCACCTCTTCGCCGCGCTGCTGCCGCCCCTGCTGCACTTCCTCTACCAGTACGGCACGGTCTTCTCCCCGCACGGCGAGAACGCCATCGTCGTCTTCGACGAGCACGACATCCCCACCCGCCTGGCCATGAAGGACTTCGTCGACGACGTCAACACCAGCGCCCAGCCGCTGCCCGAGCACGACGCCATGCCGGACGACGTCCGGGCGGTCCTGCTGACCGAACCGCCCGCATTCCTCACCCAGTTCATCCACTCGGGACTCTTCGTCGGCGTCTTCCGCTATCTGGCGCCGCTGTGCGAGGAGCAACTCGGCGTGCCCGAGGACGAGTTCTGGTCACTCGTGCGGGCGGAGATCCTGCGCCACCACGAGCGCTTCCCGCACCTCAAGGAACGGCAGGAGACCTTCGACCTGCTCACCCCGGAGATCGAGCGGCTCTGCCTGAACCGCAACCGGCTGCACGTCGACGGTTACCGCGACCGCCGCGACCGCCCGCACGCCGCCGTGCACGGCACCGTCCCGAACCCCCTGCACGTCCCGTGACCGACCCCGCTGTCAGTGGTCCCGCGTAGGCTGGCAAGCGCTATGACGAAGCCCTCTCTCCCCGATCTGCTCCATGCCGCCGTCACCGCCGTCGGTGGCACCGAGCGGCCCGGCCAGGTAGCCATGGCCGAGGCCGTCGCCGAGGCCGTGGACGACACCTCCCATCTGCTGGTGCAGGCCGGCACCGGCACCGGAAAGTCCCTCGGCTATCTGGTGCCGGCGCTGGCCCACGGCGAGAGAGTGGTGGTCGCCACCGCCACCCTCGCCCTCCAGCGCCAGCTCGTCGAGCGTGATCTGCCGCGGACCGTCGAGGCGCTGCATCCGCTGCTGCGCCGCCGCCCCAGCTTCGCGATGCTCAAGGGCCGCTCCAATTACCTCTGCCTGCACCGCCTCCACGAAGGCGCCCCGCAGGAAGAGGAGGACGGTCTCTTCGACGTCTTCGAGCAGGCGACGCCCACCAGCAAGCTCGGCAAGGACCTGCTCCGGCTGCGCGACTGGGCGGACGAGACCGAGACCGGCGACCGCGACGACCTCACCCCCGGTGTCTCGGACCGCGCCTGGGGCCAGGTCTCGGTCTCCTCCCGGGAGTGCCTGGGCGCCTCCAAGTGCGCGTACGGCGCGGAGTGCTTCGCCGAGGCCGCCCGCGAGCGCGCCAAGCTCGCCGACGTGGTGATCACCAACCACGCCCTGCTGGCGATCGACGCCATCGAGGGCGCCCCGGTCCTGCCGCAGAACGAGGTCCTGATCATCGACGAGGCACATGAGCTGGTCTCCCGGGTGACCGGCGTCGCCACCGGCGAACTCACCCCCGGCCAGGTCAACCGCGCCGTCCGCCGCGCCGCCAAGCTGGTCGACGAGAAGGCCGCCGACCAGCTCCAGACGGCCGCCGAGACCTTCGAGCGGCTGATGGAGCTGGCGCTGCCGGGCCGCCTGGAGGAGATCCCGGAGGAGCTGGGCTACTGCCTGATGGCGCTGCGGGACGCGGCCCGCACGGTCATCTCGGCGCTCGGCGCGACCCGCGACAAGTCCGTCCAGGACGAGGACGCCGTCCGCAAGCAGGCCATCGCCGCGGTGGAGAACGTCCACGCGGTCGCCGAGCGGATCGCCAACGGCTCCGAGTACGACGTCGTCTGGTACGAACGGCACGACCGCTTCGGCGCCTCCCTGCGGGTGGCCCCGCTCTCCGTCTCCGGCCTGCTCCGCGAGAAGCTGTTCGCCGACCGCTCCGTGGTGCTGACCTCCGCCACCCTCAAGCTGGGCGGCGACTTCAACGGCGTCGGCGCCTCTCTCGGCCTGGCCCCCGAGGGCACCCAGGGCGACGACGAGCCGGTGTGGAAGGGGCTGGACGTCGGCTCGCCGTTCGACTACGGCAAGCAGGGCATCCTCTACGTCGCCAAGCACCTCGCCCAGCCCGGCCGCGAGGGCAGCCGTACGGACATGCTCGACGAGCTGGCCGAACTGATCGAGGCCGCCGGCGGGCGGACGCTCGGGCTGTTCTCCTCGATGCGCGGCGCCCAGGCCGCGGCCGAGGCGATGCGGGGCCGGCTGGACATGCCGGTCCTGCTTCAGGGCGAGGAGACCCTCGGCGAGCTGATCCGGAACTTCGCCGCGGACGCGCGGACCTGCCTGTTCGGCACGCTGTCGCTCTGGCAGGGCGTCGACGTGCCCGGCCCCAACTGCCAGCTGGTGGTGATGGACCGGGTGCCCTTCCCGCGCCCGGACGACCCCCTGATGAGCGCCCGGCAGAAGGCGGTGGAGGAGGCCGGCGGCAACGGCTTCATGGCGGTCGCCGCGACCCATGCGGCGCTGCTGATGGCCCAGGGGGCGGGCCGCCTGGTCCGGGCCACCGACGACCGCGGTGTGGTCGCGGTACTGGACCCGCGCGTGGAGCGGGCCCGCTACGGCTCCTTCCTCCGCAAGTCCATGCCGGACTTCTGGTACACCACCGACCGGAATCAGGTCCGCCGCTCCCTCGCGGCCATCGACAAGGCAGCCAAGGAGGCCGGGTAGCCGGCGGTGACCACGACCGTTCAGGAGCAGGCCCGCCGGAGCGGCGCCGGTTCCGGGACAGAGTCGAGCCCCGGAACCGGCGCAGTGGTTCCGGGGCCCGGTCGCGAGCGCGGGGTCAGACCCGGCGCAGCACCGCGACCACCTTGCCGAGGATGGTCGCCTCGTCACCGGGGATGGGCTGATACGCGGAGTTGTGCGGCAGCAGCCACACATGGCCGTCCTCGCGCTTGAAGCGCTTGACGGTCGCCTCGCCGTCGAGCATCGCGGCGACGATGTCGCCGTTCTCGGCGACCGGCTGGCGGCGGACGGTGACCCAGTCGCCGTCGCAGATCGCGGCCTCGATCATGGAGTCGCCGACGACCTTCAGCACGAACAGCTCGCCGTCACCGACCAGCTGGCGGGGGAGCGGGAAGACGTCCTCGACGGATTCCTCGGCGAGGATCGGGCCACCGGCCGCGATCCGGCCGACCAGGGGGACGTAGGACGCGGCGGGCTTGCCGGCGGTCTCCGTCGCCGCGCTCGTGGGCTGGTCGGAGCCGCGGACCTCGTACGCCCGCGGGCGGTGCGGGTCGCGCCGCAGGAAGCCCTTGCGCTCCAGCGCCATCAGCTGATGGGCGACGGAGGAGGTGCTGGACAGCCCGACCGCCTGGCCGATCTCGCGCATCGACGGTGGATAGCCGCGCCGCTGCACCGAATCCCGGATCACCTCGATCACCCGGCGCTGGCGATCGGTGAGCCCGGAGCTGTCGGCGCGAATTCCCGGGGGGCGTCCCGGAAGCGAGCGGGTCGGCTTGTTCTCTTCGGAGCCCGACGTGGCGTCATCCATCGGCCGCTGTGCCCTTTGCGGTTGTTCGAATCGGCTCTGGGAGTGGCTCTGTGCGGTGATGGTCGCGCTGTCTGCGGTGGTGGTCACGTCGGCCCCTCTCGAAATGTTCTCCCTAGTTAGCCAACGGTAGTTGCTTTCGAAAGGTTGCGCCAAACACACGTTCGAGTGAAAAATTCAGCGATTGGCTGACCTGATCACGCAGCGGGGTGTATGGCCCAATGGCAATTCGGGTCCCCGGGGTGCTTTCCGCCGGGTTTCCCTCCGGCCTCCGCGTCGGTTTCCGCCCCGGGTTTCCGGTCGGCGGCCCTTCCGGAAAACCGGTGAACGGCCGTCGCGCCGGCGGGCCGCCGCGACGCCGCCGATTGTGTCATCCCCGCCCCTCCGGCCGGCCCCCCGGGTGCCTTCCCGTACCCTCTTGGACGGCCCGCCGGCCCGCCTCCATCGCGACACGCGGTAGGCACGTATAAGCACCCCGACACCATATCTAGTGCTTAGATGCGTTCGGCCGCCTACAAGTTGTGGTGCCGGGTCCTTCGAGGCCCCGGGGATCGCCTATGCTGGTGGCTGCTCCGAAGGGCCCGTACGGACCGGCCGGAGGTCAGTCGCCGTACGCCGGTTCCTTTGGCGTGCGTCCGTATTCGAGGGTGAGGAGGGTGGAGCCATGCACTGCCCCTTCTGCAGGCACCCGGACAGCCGGGTCGTCGACAGTCGCACCACGGATGACGGGACGGCGATCCGCCGGCGCCGCCAGTGCCCCGACTGCTCCCGCCGTTTCACGACGATCGAAACGGCGTCACTGATGGTGATCAAGCGGAGCGGGGTCACCGAGCCCTTCAGCCGCAACAAGGTCATCGCGGGGGTGCGCAAGGCGTGCCAGGGGCGGCCGGTCACCGAGGACGCGCTCGCCAAGCTCGGCCAGCGGGTCGAGGAGGCGGTGCGCGCCACCGGCAGCGCCGAGCTGACCACCCATGACGTCGGGCTGGCCATACTGGGTCCGCTGCAGGAACTCGACCTCGTCGCGTACCTGCGCTTCGCGTCCGTCTACCGGGCGTTCGACTCACTAGAGGACTTCGAGGCGGCCATCGCCGAGCTGCGGGAGCAGCGCGAGCAGGGACCGCCCGTGCAGGACCGCGGGACGGACGAGGAGGCCGGCGACCCGGCCGTTCCCGTGCCCGCCACCGCCGCCGACTGAGCTCGGCGCGCATCCAGACCTGGGCCGGGGCGAGAGCAGGGCGTCCCGGTCGCAGAAAGACATACACCGTGCCACGGAATGAGTGTGCACATATGGGCGTTTGCCTATACAGGGAGGCGGAATGACAGAGACGACGAGCGGCCCGGCACGAGGCTCCCGCGCCAAGGGCAGCAAGGTGAGCAAGGGTCTGCGTATCGAGCGCATCCACACCACCCCCGGCGTGCATCCGTACGACGAGGTCGAGTGGGCGCGCCGTGACGTCGTCATGACCAACTGGCGCGACGGCTCGGTCAACTTCGAGCAGCGTGGCGTCGAGTTCCCCGAGTTCTGGTCGGTGAACGCGGTCAACATCGTCACGAGCAAGTACTTCCGCGGTGCGGTGGGCTCCCCGAACCGGGAGTCGAGCCTGAAGCAGCTCATCGACCGGGTCGTCAAGACGTACCGGAAGAGCGGCGAGGAGAACGGTTACTTCGCCTCCCCGGCCGACGCCGAGATCTTCGAGCACGAGCTGGCCCACGCCCTGCTCCACCAGATCTTCAGCTTCAACTCCCCGGTGTGGTTCAACGTCGGCACCCAGCAGCCGCAGCAGGTCAGCGCCTGCTTCATCCTCTCCGTGGACGACTCCATGGAGTCGATCCTGGACTGGTACAAGGAAGAGGGGATGATCTTCAAGGGCGGCTCCGGCGCCGGCCTGAACCTCTCCCGTATCCGCTCCTCCAAGGAGCTGCTCTCCTCCGGCGGCAACGCCTCCGGCCCGGTCTCCTTCATGCGTGGCGCCGACGCCTCCGCCGGAACGATCAAGTCCGGTGGCGCCACCCGCCGCGCGGCCAAGATGGTCGTCCTCGACGTCGACCACCCCGACGTCGAGGCGTTCATCGAGACCAAGGTCAAGGAAGAGGAGAAGATCCGCGCGCTGCGCGACGCGGGCTTCGACATGGACCTGGGCGGCGACGACATCACGTCCGTCCAGTACCAGAACGCCAACAACTCGGTCCGCGTGAACGACGAGTTCATGAAGGCCGTCGAGTCCGGCGCCAAGTTCGGGCTGCGCGGCCGGATGACCGGCGAGGTCATCGAGGAGGTCGACGCCAAGGGCCTGTTCCGCAAGATGGCCGAGGCCGCCTGGGCCTGCGCCGACCCCGGCATCCAGTACGACGACACCATCAACCACTGGCACACCTCGCCGGAGACGGGCCGGATCACCGCGTCCAACCCGTGCAGCGAGTACATGCACCTGGACAACTCCTCGTGCAACCTCGCCTCGCTCAACCTCCTGAAGTTCCTCCGCGACGACGACCAGGGCAACCAGTCCTTCGACGCCGCGCGCTTCGCCAAGGTCGTCGAGTTGGTCATCACGGCGATGGACATCTCGATCTGCTTCGCGGACTTCCCCACCGAGAAGATCGGCGAGACCACCCGCGCCTTCCGCCAGCTGGGCATCGGCTACGCCAACCTCGGCGCCCTGCTGATGGCCACCGGCCACGCCTACGACTCCGACGGCGGTCGCGCGCTGGCGGGTGCCATCACCTCCCTGATGACCGGCACCTCCTACAAGCGCTCCGCCGAACTGGCCGCGGTCGTCGGCCCGTACGACGGCTACGCCCGGAACGCCGACGCCCACAAGCGCGTCATGAAGCAGCACTCCGACGCCAACGGCAGCGCGGTGCGGATGGACGACCTGGACACCCCGGTCTGGGCCGCGGCCACCGAAGCCTGGCAGGACGTGCTCCGCTTCGGCGAGAAGAACGGCTTCCGCAACGCCCAGGCGTCCGTGCTGGCCCCGACCGGCACCATCGGCCTGATGATGGACTGCGACACCACGGGCGTCGAGCCGGACCTGGCCCTGGTCAAGTTCAAGAAGCTGGTCGGCGGCGGCTCCATGCAGATCGTGAACAACACGGTCCCCAAGGCGCTCAAGCGGCTCGGCTACCAGCCCGAGCAGGTCGAGGCGATCGTCGCCCACATCGCCGAGCACGGCAACGTCGTCGACGCCCCCGGCCTCAAGCCGGAGCACTACGAGGTCTTCGACTGCGCCATGGGCGAGCGCTCCATCTCCCCGATGGGCCATGTCCGCATGATGGCCGCGGCCCAGCCGTTCCTCTCCGGCGCGATCTCCAAGACGGTCAACGTCCCGGAGACCGCCACCGTCGAGGAGATCGAGGACGTCTACTTCCAGGGCTGGAAGCTCGGCCTGAAGGCGCTCGCGATCTACCGCGACAACTGCAAGGTCGGCCAGCCCCTCTCCGCCAAGAAGAAGGAAGAGGAGAAGAAGGCCGAGCCCGCCGCGCAGACCGCGGAGAAGAAGGTCGTCGAGTACCGCCCGGTCCGCAAGCGCCTCCCCAAGGGCCGCCCGGGGATCACCACCTCCTTCACCGTCGGCGGCGCCGAGGGCTACATGACCGCCAACTCCTACCCGGACGACGGTCTCGGCGAGGTCTTCCTGAAGATGTCCAAGCAGGGCTCGACCCTCGCGGGCATGATGGACGCCTTCTCCATCGCGGTGTCGGTCGGCCTCCAGTACGGCGTGCCGCTGGAGACGTACGTCTCGAAGTTCGTCAACATGCGCTTCGAGCCGGCCGGTATGACCGACGACCCGGACGTGCGGATGGCGCAGTCGATCGTCGACTACATCTTCCGCCGCCTGGCGCTGGACTTCCTGCCGTTCGAGACCCGCTCGGCACTGGGCATCCACTCCGTCGAGGAGCGCCAGCGCCACCTGGAGACCGGTTCGTACGAGCCGGCCGAGGACGAGGTCGACGTCGAGGGGCTGGCCCAGTCCGCCCCGCGCCAGACGGAGGCCACCCCGACGGTGAAGATCGTCGAGGAGCCCGCCGCGCCGGCCCCGAAGCAGGCGCACACCAACGCCGAACTGGTCGAGATGCAGCTGGGCATCAACGCCGACGCGCCGCTCTGCTTCTCCTGCGGCACGAAGATGCAGCGGGCCGGCAGCTGCTACCTCTGCGAGGGCTGCGGCTCCACGAGCGGCTGCAGCTGACGGCGCACGCTCCCCGGCGCGTACGCAGGTACGTAGCCGGGGGGCATGAGCCGGCGTGAAGAGCCGGCCAGGGCGGTGGAACCGGACATCCGGTCTCCACCGCCCTGGTTTTTTGCCGGGCCGGCCGGGTGGGAGCCCGGGAGCGCCCCGGCCGGGCTGTCGTGGACCTGATGCCTGCCTGCGGCCGGATGCGGTGTGCACCGGTTGCTCCCGGCCCTGAACCGCCTGACCGGAAATCCCCGTCGGCGGGAACCCCCGGCGGCGGGAGCCAGGCGGCCGGTTGGGGCTTCTCCCGGTTAACGGCCGGGTTTCCCCGCCGAGAGGAATTCCTCGACGGTCCGGGTGAAGTGGTGGGGATCGTCGAGCCATGGGTAGTGGCCGGCGTCCCGTTGGACGGCCAGTTCGGCGCCGGGGAGCAGTTCGGCGATGTCGGCGGCGACGCGGGGGAGCGGGCCGCCGTCCTTCCCACCCGCGAGGACCAGGACCCGTGCCTCCCCGGCGGCGAGGGCGGCACGTGCCGCGGCCGGGTCGAACGCGCCGCGGGAGGCATAGATCTCCGCGGCCGGTTCGTTGGTCTGCGCCACTTCGCCGGCGGCGTGGGCCGCGGCGACCGCATCCCAACGGCCGTAGAAGAACGGGGCGATGGCGTCCCATTCCGCGTCCGTCGCGGAACCGGCCCACACGGCTTCGTAGGCGGCGTGCGCCTCCGGGAACCACGGCTCGGCCGACCGCAGCGAGGCCGCCTCCCGGCGGTGCTCCTCGGTGAAATCGACGCCCACGGCCCGCGCACGGGCCGTGACCAGCGTGAGCGAGCGGACGCGCCGCGGGTACCGGGCCGCGTAGAGCAGCGCGAGATCACCGCCCGCGGAGTGGGCGAGAAGATCGACGCGGTCCGTTCCCAGGTGGGCGCGGAGCGACTCGACATCGTCGACCTGTCGGTCGCAGCGGTACGTCGCCGGGTCGGCGGGGACGGCCGAGCCGCCGGTGCCGCGCAGATCGAGCATGATCAGCCGGCGGTGCCGCGAGAGCCCGCCGAGATCGCCGAGATAGGCGGCGGCGCGCATGGGCCCACCGGGAATACAGAGCAGCGGTTCCCCGCCTTCTCCTTGTTCCTGGTAGGCGAGTTGGGTCCCGTCGGGCGCGCTGAAGGTGGGCATGGCGCCATCTTTGTGAAGGCCTGACGATCACGGCAAGGGATTACCTGCCGGAGGGGTGTTCCTGGTCCGGATTGCGCTGTTGCGTCCTGAGGGCGTGCCCCGGGCATTTCCGGCCCCCGAATTCCCGGCGCCCGGGTCAGGCGCCCGTGGACTTCCCTGCGTGTCTGCCGAATCCCCTGCGCGTTCGCGAACTCCCTGCCCGTGGAACTTCCTGCCCATGGACCCGTTGTCCGTGGATTTCTGCCGTGCCGGACTTCCCCCTGCGGGCTTTCTCTCCGTGATCTTCCGTCCGTGATGCGGCTGACGAGGTGCGGTGGCCGATGTGGCGGGCAGGGGTGAGTCGGACGAGCCGCCGTGCCGTCTTGGACTCCCCACCACTTGCGTCGGAGCAGGCCGCCGGCGACGGCTGTCAGGCCGCGCGGGAGTGCGATTCCGGGAGCCGGTCCGCCGCACCAGGGGAGTGGTGAGTGGCCGACCGGCCGCGCGCATGGAGCAGCGCACCGGCGAGCTGGAGGGCGGCGATGGCCAGCAGCAGTGCGGGCGGTGGCAGCGGTGCGGCCAGTCCGGCGAGGGCCGCCCCGCAGGCCGCTGCCGTGATCTTCAGGCCCGCCCCCAGGGTGAAGACCTGGGCCCGTACGCGCGCCGGGGCGTGATCCGCCCGGATCCGCAGCGTCGCGGTCAGGAGCGGACCGTCGAACAGCCCCGCGATGGCGAACAGCGCCACGATGACAGGCGGCGCCGGGATCAGGGCCGCGGCGCCCAGTGCCAGCCCGGTGCCCAACAGGGCGACGGTGGCCTGCTGTTGGACCGGAATGCGCGGCTCCCGGCGGGCCAGGGCCAGGGATCCGGCGAGCGCCCCGACGGCGAACGCGGTCATCAGGGCGCCACCGCTCCCCGGGCTGCCCCGATAGGTGGCGAGCAGCACCGCGGCGGTGGTCAGCCCGCCGATCCCGACGAATGCCAGGCAGGTCGCCGAGGTGATCGCCCGCAGCTCGGGGATGTGCCGTACGGCCGCGAGGCTCGCCGCCAGATCGGACCGCAGCGTGGTCGGCGCGGCGGGCGGGACCGGCGCCGGGGGCGCTTCCGCGGGACACGCGCCGGGAAGCGCGCGCGGGTGGGGGAGCGCGGTGGCCAGTACCGCGGCAGTGGCTGCCGCTCCTGCCAGCAGCCACATCCCGGGTCCCGGCGCGGTCAGCCCGGCGATGACGCTGACGACCGCGGGCCCGGCCACCGATGCGGCGTTGTAGACCGCCGCATCCCGTGCGTAGGCGCGGTCGCGCGAGGCGCCCGCCGGGACCAGGCTGGCGATCAGCCCCGACAGCCCGCCGGAGACCACCGGGCCGCAGCAGCCGCCGACGAGGGCTGTGGCCAGGGTGACGGGGACGGGAGCGCGGCCCATGAGCAGTGCCAGTGCGGCGATGGCCGCGGCGAAACCGCCCAGCGCGCCGGCGTAGAAGAACCGGGGCCTTTGCATCCGGGCGGCGACGGCGCCCACCAGGGGGGCGGCGAGGACGTGCGGTGCCATCCAGGCGGTGAGGGTGTACGCCCCCTGAGTCGCGCTTCCGGTACGGGCGAGCGCCAGCAGCACCACGGCCACGCCGGCGCCCTCCTCGGCGAGCCGCGCGAAGAAGGCGGTGGCCGGATAGAGCCGTAATCCGGTGGGGAGTTGGGGTGTGCGCACGGCGATTCCTCCACGGGCGGCGGGAAACGGGCGACGGGCGATGGACAGGTGTAACGTGCTAAACGAATAAGACGTTACACCTGGCCGGCCCACGTCGCCGGCGCGAAGATCATCCGAGCGCTCGCCCGGGACTCGGCAGCAGGGAGATGGGGGACATGACCGGTATCGGTGGCGCGGCACAGCACGGCTTCCGGCCCATGGACCGGCTGATCGACCTGGCGAACGCGGTGCGTTCCGCCCCCGGCCTGCCGCGTACGGCCCTCGCCGAACTCCTCGCGCGCCATGGGGAGGGCCCGGACGACCTCACCGACGAGGCGTTCTCGCAGCACGACGCCGATGACCTGCGCGGCGCCGCGGCCCGTATCGCGCACCTCCTCGCGGAGACCGACATCGACCGGGCCGCGCTCGCCATCAACGCGCTGCTGGCCGAGTGCGGCGCCCGTCCACATCTCTCCCGGCACGGCGGCCACCCCTGGCACCTCCACGTGGACCGGGGCGATGACGCGAGCTGGGCCGGCTGGTTCCTGGCCTCAAGTGCCCTGGCGCTGGCCCAGGTTCTGACCGAATACGGCCGCATCCCCTGGGGCGAATGTGCCGCGTCCGGCTGCCGAACCCTCTATTCGGGCACCGGCCCCGGAAGCGCCCGCCGCTACTGCTCGGCCACCTGCGCCTCCCGGGAACGGGTCGCGGCGCACCGCCGCCGCAAGCGGCAGGAGGCTGCGGGGAGAGAAACGTGAGAGCGGGAGCGCCCGAAGGAGAGGCAGGGGAAGCGGCCGGCCGCCGGCTCCCCTCCGTACGGGCGCGTGCCGTTGCCGACGGCGTCCTTCAGCCGGTCATCAGCCGCCCATGAGCCCGGCGAACGTGTCCGGGTCGGCGTCGAATCCGCGTATGACGGGGTGGAACCGCCATTCGCCCGCCGCGTCCCGGGAGAATTCGGCGACCGCCGCCGCGGTGGCCTCCGCGACTTCGGCGAGGTCGTTCTCGGCCAGCTGGTGGTATCCCTCGCGCACCACGACAACGGTGTTCTCCACCTCGCCGAAGACCTTCCGGCCGTCGGTCTGCTGTATGAGAACGCCCACCACGACGCGGGAGTAGCTTTCGGACAGCCGGTTCAGTTCCAGCGTCATGACCTCGTCGGCGCCGAATCCCTGGCCGGTCCGGCTGTCGCGATTGAGGGTGATGGTTCCGTCGGGCGACCGGCTGTCGAAGTGCACCAGATATGCCGGCTCGCCGTGTGGTGCGTCCGCCGGGTACGTCGCCGCGATGATGTCGAGGTCGTTGTCCGGCTCACCGATGGGGCTGGGGTCCCACCCGAGCGCTACCTCGACCTTGTCGATGCCTTTGTTGAGCGTGCTCACCGGGCTCCCCTTCCGTCAGCTCCCGTGGCGCGGCTCGCCCGCGTGCATGCGGGCAACTCCCCAGGATTTCCCCTTGTTTGCCATGGTGCCACGCAGGGGCGTCCGGCGGACGAGGTGAACTCCGCCTGTGGATAACCCGTGACGAACGGTGCCGCCGCCCGGCAACCGCGGACCGGCCGAGGGGAGGAGCGCGGGGGCAGGGCGCGCCGCTCCCCATTGATCCGCGCCCGTAAGGCAGTTCGGGGAGGTCGCCGTGTGACGCGCAGCTATTCGGCGTGCCCGCGGGCCGTACGATGGCGCGGTGCTGGTCAAGTGGATTCGCCTCACCGTTGTGGACCGTCGAGGGTTCGAGCGGGGGCAGCGGAAATGGGCGGGGCTGCTGGGGGAGCCAGGGTTCCGAGGACAGGCCGGAGGGTGGAGCCGGGGGCGTCCGGGCGTGGCGCATCTCGTCGCCTTCTGGGAGAGCCGGGCGTTCTACGACTCCTTCATGGCGCGCTCCCACGACCGGCTGGCCGCCTCCCAGGTCGGCACCTACAAGGACAGCCAAGTCCGGCTTTTCGAGCATGAATTCGACGTAAAGGTCGGATTCCGGCCGGCGTTCGGCGACGCGGACGTGCTGCGGCTGGCGCACTGTCAGGTGCGCCAGGAGCGGGTGGACCACTTCGTCCTCATGCAGGAGAAGGTCTGGAACCCGGCGATGGCCGGTTCGCCGGGCATGCTGCGGGGGATGGTCGGCCGGGCCCCCGGCGAGGAATTCCTGGTCCTGTCCATGTGGCAGTCCGCGGCCGAGCGCGGGAAGTACCGGCCGGAGCGGGTGGAACGGCTGGCGCTGCGGGCCCAGATAGCCGCGGACGTACGCGCGATCGCGGGCGATGTGGTGCAGCTCGAACCGTCCTGGACGGTGTGAACGCATCGCCGGCCGTCGCGCCGCGGCGGTGAACGGCGCGGCCGGTGCGGTCAGGTGGCGGTGCCGGGGGAGCCGTCGCCCGAGGCCGCCGCGGCCGGCCGTTCCGTGGTGAAGACGCCCGCGCGGGCGGCGGCCAGGGTTGCCGCCGCGGCCTGGTCGGCGAGTGCCGTGTCGACCGGCTCCCGGCTGACGAACAGCCGGAAGAACAGCGGCGCGGAGACCGATCGGACCAGCGCCCCGGCGTCGATGGCGGCCCCCTCGGGGGAGCCGGGGAGGGGCTCCGGTCCGGTCAGTTCCCCGCGGTGGACGGCGCGCTCCACGATGGTCTCGCAGCGCGCGAACCGCTCGGTGTAGTAGGCGCGCAGCGCCGCGGCGGCCCGTTCCGACTGGAAGGCGGCTGCGATGAACGCGGACCCCGACGCGGCCACCGCCGGGTCGGCGAACGAGGTGACGACCTCGTGCGCGAGCGCCCGCAGGTCGCCCTCGAAGGAGCCGGTGTCGGGCGGGGTCCAGGTGTCCTCGCCCGCCAGGTCCAGGGCGTCGGCCACCAGTCCCTCGACGTCGCCCCAGCGGCGGTAGAGCGTCGTCTTGTGCACGCCGGAGTGCTCGGCGACGTATTCGACGGTCAGTCCGGGATAGCCGTGCTCGGTGAGGCCGGTCAGGACGGCGTCGCGGACGGCGGCCCGGGTGCGGGCGGTGCGCCCGCCGGGGCGCCGGGTGCCAGGGGTGGGCGCGGTCGCGGGTGTGCCGCCGCCGGATGCCGCTCCGGCCTGCTTCTTCTCGTCCTCGCCAGACAACTGCAACTCCTGTTGCGTTAGTGGGTCTCCCGTGTCATCATCAGCGTAACGCAACACTAGTTGCATTTGTTGGCTCCGGGGGTGCTCGGAGTGCTGCGGCATTGCCTGGAGGTTCGCTTGCCCACCCAGATCTCGTTGCACGACGTCACCAAGTCCTATGCCGACCGACTGCTGCTCGACGGTGTCTCCCTGTCGATACGCCCCGGTGACCGCGTCGGGATCGTGGGGGAGAACGGGGCCGGCAAGTCCACGCTGCTCCGCATCATCGCGGGCATCGAGCAGCCCGACGAAGGCCGCACCGTGCTCAGCGCCGACGGTGGTGTCGGCTACCTCGGACAGACCCCCGACCTCCCCCCGGACCACACCGTCCGGGATGCGATCGACGCGGCCCTGGCCGACCTCAGAGCCGTCGAACGCCGGCTGCGCGCCCTGGAGTCCGACCTGGGCGGCGCCGGGACCAGCAGGCTCGACGAGTACGGAGACCTGCTCACCCTCTTCGAGCTGCGCGGCGGCTACGAAGCCGACGCCCGCGTCGCCAGGGCCCTGCACGGCCTGGGCCTGGAGGCGCTGGGTCACGACCGGCGGCTCGGCAGCCTCTCCGGGGGCGAGCAGGCCCGGCTGGGTCTCGCCTGCCTCATCGCCGCATCACCGGAGGTCATGCTCCTCGACGAACCGACCAACCACCTCGACGCGACCGCCCTCGACTGGCTGGAAGACGCCCTGCTCGCCCACCGCGGCACGGTCCTGGCCGTCTCCCACGACCGGCTCTTCCTCCAACGCATCGCCACCACGATCGTCGAGGTCGACGCCGACCGCCGCGACCTCGCCCGCTACGGCGAGGGCTACGGCACCTTCATCGCCACCAAAGCCGCCGCCCGCCGCCGCTGGGAACAGGACCACGCCCGGTGGCGCGACGAGATCGACCAACTCACCGCGTACGCGGCGGGCACGGCACACGGCGTCGCCCGGGGACGGCTCATGAAGGACAACAACAAAATGGCCTACGACCGGGACAGGGGCC
Source organism: Streptomyces sp. GS7 (assembly GCF_009834125.1). Classification (NCBI taxonomy): domain Bacteria; kingdom Bacillati; phylum Actinomycetota; class Actinomycetes; order Kitasatosporales; family Streptomycetaceae; genus Streptomyces; species Streptomyces sp. GS7. The sequence continues at coordinate 7,066,377 of NZ_CP047146.1, read as the reverse complement.
GCGTCCAGGCATCCGTCTCCAGCAGGGTGCGCAACGCCCAGGAGCGATTGCGCCGGCTCCGCGAGGAGCCGGTCCCCAGCCCTCCCGAGCCGCTCCGCTTCCGCGCGGCGCCCGGCGTCGGCGAGGCCGAGGGCACCCTCGTCCGGCTCGACGGGGTACGGGTCGGTGACCGGCTCGCGGTCGACTCGCTCACCGTGGGCGCCGGCGAGCGTCTGCTGGTCCACGGCGCCAACGGCGCGGGCAAGTCCACACTGCTGCGCGTCCTGGCGGGCGTCACCGAACCGGAGCGCGGCACGGTCGTCCGTCGAGGACGCATCGGGTTTCTTGCCCAGGAGATACCGGTCTCCCGCCCCGCCGAGCCGCTGCTGACCAACTTCAGCCAGGGCCTGGCCGGCGACGCCGAAGAACGGGCCGCTCTCCTGCTGTCCTACGGCCTGTTCCGGGAGCGTGATCTGCAGGTGTCGGTAGGGGCACTCTCCGCCGGCCAGCGCCGCCGTCTCGCCCTGGCCCGCCTGCTCGCCCGTCCGGCGGATCTGCTGCTGCTCGACGAGCCGACCAACCATCTGGCCCTCGCCCTTGTCGAGGAACTGGAGGAAGCCCTGGCGCAATGGCCCGGCGCCCTGGTCGTCGTCTCCCACGACCGCCTGCTGCGCCGTCGCTTCGCGGGCCGCCCGTACGAGATACGCGACGGCCGCCCGGTCCTCGTCCCCTGCTGACCGGCCCGCACCGAATCCACCGGCGAGGGGCTGCGCACAACGGTGGACGTAGCAGCACCCCGGGGCAGCGGCACCCGCGGACCGCGAGACGGAGAGGGCGGAGGGCGGACGGCCGGAGGGCCGTGGAAGTACCCGGAGGGGTCACGGAAGTACGGAGCACACGGCATGCGCAGAGAGGAGTGTCGTGCGATCAGGACGGCACCGGAGGCGAGGGCCCGGCAGGGAGGCCGGATGCGGCATGTACAGGGCAGCGGATTTAGGCTGGCGGCATGGCCCGGCCCCGACGCATTGTCCTCGTCCGCCACGGAGAGTCCGAGGGCAACGTCGACGACACCATCTACGAGCGCGAGCCCGACCACGCGCTCTCCCTGACCAAGACCGGTATGCGGCAGGCCGAGGAAGCCGGTGTGCAGCTGCGCGAGATGTTCGGCCACGAACGGGTCTCCGCCTATGTGTCGCCGTACCGCCGCACCCACCAGACCTTCCGGCTCCTCGGCCTGGACCCCGACAGGGTCCGCGTCCGCGAGGAGCCCCGGCTTCGAGAGCAGGACTGGGGAAACTGGCAGGACCGCGACGACGTACGCCTCCAGAAGGCATACCGCGACGCCTACGGCCACTTCTTCTACCGCTTCGCCCAAGGGGAATCCGGCGCGGACGTCTACGACCGGGTCGGGGCGTTCCTGGAGAGCCTCTGGCGCAGCTTCGAGGACCCCCGCCACCCACCCAACGTCCTGATCGTCACGCACGGCCTCACCATGCGTCTGTTCTGCATGCGCTGGTTCCACTGGACGGTCGCGGAGTTCGAGTCGCTGTCCAATCCGGGCAACGCGGAATGGCGCACCCTGCTCCTCGGGCTGGACGGCCGCTACTCCCTCGATCGCCCCTTCGACCGCTGGTGTGAACCCGAGCCTTATGGCGTCACCGGTTAGAGTGCCACCGATGACCGCCGACCGTCGTGACGCCGACCGCTGGGCGCGGGCTCTGGCGAGCCTGCGCGGACTCGCCGTGGGTGACGCCCTCGGATCGCAGTTCTTCGTCCCCGCCCACTACCCCGCCCTCAAGCACCGCGAGCTGCCCCCCGCCCCCTGGCGGTGGACCGACGACACCGAGATGGCCTGCTCCGTCCTGGCCGTGCTCGCCACCCACCACCGCATCGACCAGGATGCGCTGGCCCGCTCCTTCGCCGACCACCACGACGTCGACCGCAACTACGGCCGGGCCGTCGACCGCATGCTCCGGCTGATCCGCGAGGGCGAGGACTGGCGCGAGCTGGCGTCCGGCCTCTTCAACGGCCGCGGCTCCTGGGGCAACGGCGCCGCCATGCGCATCGCCCCCCTCGGTGCCTGGTACGCCGACGACCCGGAGCAGGCCACCCACCAGGCGGAGATCTCCGCCTACACCACCCACCAGCACCGCGAGGCCGTCGTCGGCGCGATGGCCGTGGCCGCCGCGGCAGCCCTGGTCGCCGACCCGGCGCGCGCCCTCGGCCCCGGTGAACTGCTCGACGGTGTCCTCGCCCTGATCCCGCGCAGCGCTGTACAAGCCGGCCTGCGCCGGGCCCGCGACATGCTCGACTACGCCGACCCCGGCACCGTCGCCGCCGTCCTGGGTTGTGGCCGCCGGACCAGTGCCCATGACACCGTGCCCTTCACCCTCTGGGCCGCGGCACGGAACCTCGGCGACTACGAGAAGGGGTTCTGGACCACCGTCCGGGCCGGCGGCGACGTCGACACCACCTGCGCCATCGTCGGCGGCATCATCGCGGCGGCCCCCGGCGGCGCCCCGCCCCAGGCATGGCGCGACGGCACCGAACCCCTCCCGTCCTGGGCGCCCGGCTCCGCCGCCTGACCGCACCCCGCGGGACGGCGCCCCGGCGCGCCCGCACCGCCTGCCCGCGACCATGGCCACCACCCGTCCGCGCACGCCCGCCCACGCCGCCAACAGCCCCCGTGGAAGGGCGACTTCACCCCGGCGCGGGCGCCTGCCCGCGCCCGTACCGGCGCCTGCGCCGCGCCGTCCGCGCCCGCCGCGTATACCCGCCGGTAAGTGCGCGGAGCCGCCCCGTCCGCGCCCCCGCCGCAACCGACCGCCATCAGGTCGGGATCCGGTGCGGACGACTGGGCCGAATAGGCGTAACCTGGCTGGCGCCATGCCGTACGAGCCTCCCACCCATACCGTCGAGCGATCACTGCGCGCCAAGACGGGCGCCAAGATCGTCGCAGGGATCGACGAGGTCGGGCGCGGAGCGTGGGCCGGTCCGGTCAGCGTCTGCGCGGCCGTCACCGGACTGCGCCGGGCGCCGGACGGACTCACCGATTCCAAGCTGCTGACCCACAAGCGCCGCACCGAACTCAGCGAGGTGCTCACCGACTGGGTCACCTCGTACGCCCTGGGGCACTCCTCACCGGAGGAGATCGACGCCCTGGGGATGACCGCGGCGCTGCGGCTCGCCGCCGTACGCGCCCTGGAGGCGCTGCCGGTCCGACCGGACGCGATCATCCTCGACGGCAAGCACGACTACCTGGGTGCGCCGTGGCGGGTGCGCACGGTCATCAAGGGCGACCAGTCCTGTATCGCGGTCGCCGCCGCGTCCGTGATCGCCAAGGTGCGGCGGGACGCGCTGATGGCCGAACTGGGCCTGGAATACGCCGACTTCGACTTCGCGGCCAACGCCGGCTATCCCTCGCCGACCCATCGCATCGCCCTGGAGGAGTACGGTCCCACGCCGCACCACCGACTGTCGTGGTCCTACATGGACGCACTGCCCCGGTGGCGGCATCTGAAGAAGGTGCGCATCACCCCCGAAGCAGCCGCTCTGGAAGCCGGTGGCCAACTCGGCTTCGACTTCTGAGCGGTGCGGGCAAGAATTCGGTACCCACTGACGTGTCCCGCACTTACGTTTGATAGACATCCTTTTATGCCTCTCATCCCCGAGGAGCCTCAGATTCACGAGAGTGTCCCGGGTCCCCGCGCTACTCCGGCCGCCGGCCGCACCGCGCCGACCCCCCGTCCTGTCCCTGGTCCCGGTCCCCGCCCCGCCCCGCCGCGTGGCGCTCCGGCGTCCAGTGCCCGTCCGGGTAAGCCCGGACCCGCTGCCCCGCCGCGTGGGCCTGTCGCCGCTCCGCCGGCGCAGCGCACCGGCTCGCCGCAGCCCCCCGCAGTCACGACCGATACCGCCACGGGACCGCAGCTCCAGCTGATCCCGGCGCCCGCCGGGGGCGCCGTCGACGCCGCGGACGAGGCCGTCGACCTGCTCCTGGACTCCGGGCGCGCACCGGGCGAGATCCTGGTGCTGACCACCGGCGAGAACCACCCGTGGGCGGCCCACGAACTGTCCTTCGGTGAGGCGTCCTACTGGGCCCAACACGACGCCGCGGACGACGTGTTCTACGCGGACGCCTCCGCCGAACGCGCCTCCGGGCGGCCCGTGGTGGTCGTCGCCGTCAACGGTGGTACGGACGAGACCGCTGCACGGGTGCTGCCCGCCGCGATGGCCCGTGCCGGAACGCTGCTGATCGTCTGCGGTGACCCGCAGCGGATCAACACCGCTCTCGGCGCGAACGCCTGATCGCCGCGGGTTCGACGCAGCCCGCCGGCCCCACAGGCCGGTCGGGCTCGTTCGCCTGCCCGGATGCGTCAGGCAGGCGCGCGCCGGGAATCCGCGGCTGCCGGGCCGCGCCGGTCAGCGCGCCGCCGTGTGCCGGTGCGCCCCGGCCGGGCCGCCTCCGGCCCGGCGCGGCGCCCCGCGGCCACCGCTGCGCGGCTGCTCGGGCAGCGGCACGGTAGGCGCCTGAGGGGTGGTGCGCTGCGGCGACGCGTCGGCCGTGCCGGGCGGCCGAAGCCTGGCGGCGGGCAGCGCCTCCGGCGCACCCGGCGTCTCCATCGGGGGTGCGACGGCCCCGGGGGGCGCAGGCGGTGCGTCCGTCAACGGTGCCGCCATACGGGGCGATTGCGTACGGGCTGCCGCCGTACCGGGCGGTGCCGTGCGCCGCGGCTCCGTGTGCGGCGCCGCCTCAGGCCCCGGCAACGGCTCGCCACCAGGTGCGTCCGGTTCGGTATGGCGCACTACCGTGCCGTCGGCGCCGTCGGCCGCGCTTGCCGTAGCGCCCCGCGCGCTCATCCGCGCCCCGTCCGGATCGCTCCAGGGCTTCTGCGCGGCGGACCCCCGCGGGCGCCGTCCGCCCCGCCCCTCGCCCAGCACCTGCCAGCGGTCCCGCGTGAGCGTGATGTAGGCCCCGCAACGGAGCCCGTGCAGGGTGCAGGCATCGCGCAACCCCCACATCCACGCACCGTCCGCCTCCGTCCAACGAGGCTCGCCCGCACGGCAGTAGAGCAGCACCGCCGTCCGCACCGGGACACGCAGCCGCAGGTCGTGCGGGATGATCCGGCGCAGCTGCGTCAACAGCGCATTGCGGAACTCCCAGCCGTCGGGAGCTACCGCGGGCTGGGTGAACGACGCGCTGGCGATGACCCGCTCCTGGGGGTCGAGCACCGCCACAACGGCCGTGGCGAGCCCCGGGAGGTGCCGTGCGTGCAGACCGGCGACCACCTCACGAGGATTGCGCAGCAGCGGAATTCCGGCCGAGGCCCACTCCGCGGGCTCCAGCATCCGCCCCAGCCGGGCGGCGGAATCGGTGGACGGGGGCCGGGACACATACGGGGGCTGGGCGAATCCGAAGGTCATCGTCCTCCCTTCGTCGACGCGTCCGCGCTTCGGGTGGTGGCCCGGCACGCGAGCGCACCGCGACAAGGCCCATCCGCACCGCGAACGGCCGGATACGGGGAGCCACTTCAATTCTCGCGGTTCGTACAGGCATGCGGCAACGAGCAATTCCCCCGCGCGGCCGGAATGAACCGGTCCGCCGCCCGTATCCCTGCCCGCCGCACCCGCCTCTGATACCCGCCGCCTCCCTTCCTTCTCTCCAGGCCCCCATCCGTTCACCGACGGGCCCACCGGTCCGTGCAGGGCTAGCCCTGCACGGCCAGAACCAGCGGAAACACGTCCCCGGCCCCCGCTCTGCGCAGCAGCCGGGCGGCAACCGCCAGCGTCCAGCCGGTGTCGGCGTAGTCGTCCACCAGGAGCACCGGTCCGCCGGCCGACGCCAGCGCCCGGGCGAGCTCCGGCGGCACACTCAGCGAGCTGTGCAGCGCCCGCAGCCGCTGGGCGCTGTTGCTGCGCGGAATCCTGCCGTCCGGACCGTCGTCCGGCGACCCCACGGTGCCCAGGAACGGCATCCGGCCCACCGAGGCGATCCGCTCGGCCAGCGACCGGATCAGCTGCGGGCGGCTGCGCGAACCGAGGCAGACGACGCCCACCGGGCGGGCCGGTGCGCCCGCCGCGCCCGAGGCCCAGCCCCCGGGGCCCTTGGCCCAGTCGGCGAGGACCGTGACCACCGCCGCCGACACATCGTCGGGCACCGGACCGTCGGGGGCCTGCGGTGTGAGCATCGGCCGCAGGCGGTTGCCCCACCCGATGTCCGAAAGCCGCCCCAACGCCCGTCCGGCGGCGGCCAGTTCACCGGCCGGGATACGGCCCTTGAGGTCGATGCCGACAGCCGGCAGACCCGTGGGCCACATCCGCCGCGGCTCCACCTCCACACCAGGGCGCCCCAGTTCGCCGCGGGCCGCGTCCAGCGACGCGGCGGACACCTCGCTGCCGAACCGCGCCCCCGCGCAGTTGTCGCACCGGCCGCACGGGGCCGCCGCCTCGTCGTCCAGCTGCCGCCGCAGAAACTCCATCCGGCAGCCGGTCGTCGCCGCGTACTCCCGCATCGCCTGCTGCTCGGTCTCCCGCTGCCGCGCCACCCACGCGTAGCGCTCGGCGTCGTACGACCACGGCCGCCCCGTGGACGTCCAGCCGCCCTTGACACGCTGGACGGCACCATCCACGTCGAGCACCTTGAGCATGATCTCCAGCCGGGAGCGGCGCAGTTCGACCTGCGGCTCCAGCGCGGGCAGCGACACCGGCCGGCCGGCCGCCGCCAGCACGTCCAGCGTCCGACGCACCTGCTCCTCCGGGGGGAACGCCAGCGAAGCGAAGTACTTCCAGATCGCCTCGTCTTCCCGGCCGGGCAGCAGCAGCACCTCGGCATGCTCGACCCCGCGCCCGGCGCGGCCCACCTGCTGGTAGTACGCGATGGGCGACGACGGCGACCCCAGGTGCACCACGAACCCCAGGTCGGGTTTGTCGAAGCCCATCCCCAGGGCCGAGGTCGCCACCAGCGCCTTGACCCGGTTGGCGAGCAGGTCGTCCTCGGCCTGCTGGCGGTCCGCGTTCTCCGTCTTGCCGGTGTACGAGGAGACCGTGTGCCCCCGGTGGCGCAGGAACGCCGTGACCTCCTCGGCGGCGGCGACCGTGAGCGTGTAGATGATCCCGGAGCCCGGCAGTTCATGCAGATGGTCCGCGAGCCAGGCGAGGCGGTGCGCCGCGTCCGGCAGTGGCAGCACGCCCAGGCTCAGGCTCTCCCGGTCCAGCGTGCCGCGCAGCACCAGCGCCTCGCCGGTTCCCTCTCCCGTCCCCAGCTGCTCGGCGACGTCGGCCGTCACCCGGGCGTTCGCGGTGGCCGTCGTGGCGAGCACGGGCACACCGGGCGGGAGGTCGGCGAGCATCGTGCGCAGCCGCCGGTAGTCCGGCCGAAAGTCATGGCCCCAGTCGGAGATGCAGTGCGCCTCGTCCACCACCAGAAGGCCGGTGGCCGCCGCGAGCTTGGGCAGCACCTGATCGCGGAAATCGGGGTTGTTGAGCCGCTCGGGGCTCACCAGCAGCACATCCACCTCGCCGGCCGCCACCTCGGCCTGGACGGTGTCCCACTCCTCGGTGTTGGCGGAGTTGATCGTGCGCGCGCGGATCCCGGCCCGCGCCGCCGCCTCGACCTGGTTTCGCATCAGTGCGAGCAGCGGAGAGACGATCACGGTCGGACCGCTGCCCCGCTCGCGCAGCAGCGCCGTCGCGACGAAGTAGACCGCGGACTTCCCCCAGCCCGTGCGCTGCACGACCAGGGCGCGGCGGTGGTCGGCGACCAGCGCCTCGATCGCCCGCCACTGATCCTCGCGCAGCCGGGCGTCGCCACCGGGATCCCCGACGAGGCGGCTCAGGACGGCATCGGCTGCGGCACGCAGGTCTTCGTTGCTCATGCCCCCATGCAACCCGATGCCACCGACAACGCGCGAACCCCCGCCCGAACCTGTGGACAACCACCCCACCCGCGAGTTATCCACAGGGGTCGCGGAACCGCGGCGACCTGCGCGATCTTCGAGCCATGAATCCGCACAGCGAACCGCGCAAGCCCGGCACCGACAACCCCTCACCCGCCTCCGCGAGCCCGCCCTCCGCAGCCCCCGCGGGCCCGCCCGAGCCCCCGGCCCCCGGCGCTCCGCCCGGCCCACCCGTCTCCGCCGACCCCACACGGGTCGCCGATCCCACCGCCGCTGCCACCCCCGCGACCCCTTTCATCGAGCCCGACCCGTCCGCCCCCTCCCTCTCCTGCAGCGCCTACGCCCCGGCCGATCCCACCGCCTCCCGCCCGTCCTCCGCCCCCGCCGGTTCCCAGGCCGACTCCCGGCCGCGCGACGCCACCGCGTCCGAGGAGACGGCCAAGGAACCCCCGGTCACTTTGCGCGGCCCCGCCGAACTCGCCGACGCACTGCCGTATCTCATGGGTTTCTATCCGGACGACAGCATCGTGATGGTCGCGCTGCACGGCGAGCGCGCCCGCTTCGGCGGACGGCTCAGGCTCGGCATCCCGACCGACACCACCCAATGGCCCGACGTCTGCGACCAGCTCGCCGACTGCCTCATCACCGGCGCCCGGGACCGCGCCACCCGCCCCGTGGGCATCCTCGTCTTCCTGTGCCAGGAACCGTCACAGGGAGAGAGCGGCAAGGACGTCAGGGACCGCCTCCGCCCCCTCGCCCAACGCCTCCGCACCGCCTGCGGCGCACAGGACGTACCGGTCCTCGAAGCCCTCTGCCTCTCCAACGGCCGCTTCTGGTCCTACTGTTGCTCCGACTTCCGCTGCTGCCCCGCCGAGGGGACACCCCTCTACCTGCCCGGTACGTCCGTGATGGCCGCAGCCGCCGCCTACGCGGGAATGCAGGTGCGCGGCTCACTCAAGGAGATGGAAGCCCGGCTGGCACCCCGCACCGGACCGCGTGCCGCCGACCAGGAGCAGGCCCTGGACGCCGCGGCGGCGACGCTCATGCCCCGGATGCTCCGGCCGGACGGCGCACCCGCCGTCCGGCGCGAAACCCTCGATCTGGCGCACGCGATGATCCGCCGCTTCCGCCAGGACACCCCCACCGGCAGCAACCGCGCCAGGGACGCCTGCGACGACGCGCTGATCACCGACCGTGAAGCCGCCGATCTCGTCCTCGGCCTCCAGGACCGCGGCACCCGCGACCGGGCCGCGGAATGGATGGACGGCCCCGAGGCCGCCCCGGCCCTCCGGCTCTGGCGTGCCCTCGCCCGCCGCTGCGCCGGCGGCTACGTCGAGCACGCGGCGGCGCCGCTGACCCTGGCCGGCTGGGTCTGCTGGTCCACCGCCGACGACCCGTCCGCACGCGTCGCTCTCACCCGCGCCCTCACCGTCGACCCCGGCTATGTCTTCGCGCAGATGCTGCACCGCGCGATCAACGACGGCCTGGATCCCGAGCCGCTGCGCCGCTGCCTGCGCGAGCAGCGGAGGGAGGCGGAGGGCGCCGCCGACGGACCGGCGGCCGTCCCGGAGGAACCGCAGCGGCCCGCGAAGCGGCCCGGACCGCCGCGCCCCGGTGCCGCCGACCGCCCGCGCGGGCCACGCGGCGGCACCGGTCCCGGCACCCGTACGACCGGCGCCGCCGGCAAGCGCCGGACCGGCCGGGACGGCGACCGGAGCCGGCGGTGAGAGGCGGTCGCGGTCTGGCCGGCGTGACCTGGGCGCCGGCCGGAACGTTCACCTATATGGCGCAGGCCGTACGGAGCCCCGACCTCACCAGGGAGCGCAGAGCGTGCCAGGGATCGTCCCCACCACCCAGCCGACCCACCCGCCCGCCGGAGAACGGCGCACCGCGCCGCCCCGGCCGCCCCAACCGCAGCCCGTCCACTCCTCGCTCATCTGCGTGGCCCTGCCGTCCCTCGCCGTGTCGCCCCCCTCGGGGCAGCTCACCGGCGAGGGCCTGGAGGGCTACTACCGGGACGGCCGGCGGATCCTCTCCCGCTGCGAAGTGCGGGCCGCGGGCGGCGAACCGCTCGTCGTCCAGGGCCGGTTGGTCGCCGCGGACCGCGCCCGGTTCATCGGTGTGGTCCGCAGAACGGGCGAGCGCGGGCCGGACCCGGAGATCCGGATGGAGCGGATCCGGTCCGCCGACGGCACCGAACGGATCACCTTCCACAGCAGCGCCGGCCGGCCCGTCCGGCTGCCGGTCGAAATCCGGCTCGGCACCGACCTCGCAGAGCTCGGAGCCGTCGCCGTCGGCTTTCCCGGCGCCGAACTCCGCGCCGCGGTCCACGGCTCCGGGCTCCGCTGGTCCGGGACCGGCGCGCACGCCGTGGTCTCCGCGACGCCCACACCCCAGGACGCCCTGGCCTCGGCGGGCCTGCTGCGCTGGGACCTGGAGCTGCCACCGGGCGGCCGGCGCACGGTCGAACTGCACGCCCGCCTCGAATACAACACGGGCAGCCCTCGGAGCCGCGCCCACCCGGCCGCCTACGCGCGCCCCGGCCAACCCCGTATTCCCGCCCCGCGCCCCGCCCCCGCCGGCCCCCGGATGCGCGGTGATCGTCCGCCACACCCCTGGTCGGCCGCGCGCCTGGAGTGCGACGACCACCGCGCCGACGCCCTCATGGCAGGCAGCCTCGACGATCTGCGCGGCCTGCTGATGCGCGACCCGGCCATGCCCACGGACGTCTACGTGGCCGGGGGGTTCCCCTGGCGCTGCGGCCTCGCCCCGGCCGAGGCCCTCTGGACCGCCCGGATGCTGCTCCCTCTCGGCACCCGGCTCGCCGCGAGCACCCTGCGCACCCTCGCCCGTACTCAACAAGCCACCCCAGGAGCGGATTTCGGCCGAATTCCCGGCCCTCTGCGAGACGCCGGGCCGCACGCTCCGCCGAGCTGCACGGGTATCGAAGCCACCCTCCTCTTCCCGGCGGTCCTTGCGGAGGCCCGCCGCTGGGGCCTCCCCGATCCGGAGACCGAACGGCTGCTGCCCGCCGCCGAACGCTGCCTCCAGTGGCTGCGCACGGCCACCGACCCACCGGGCGGAGGCCGCGGCGGCTACCTCCCCGATCCGGCGCCCGACGGCCCCTACCGCTGCGAGACACAGGCCCACGCCCACCGTGCCGCGCTCCTGGGCGCCGACCTCCTCGACGCCTGCGGCTCCTCCGGTGCCGCCGCACTCCGCGACTGGGCGGCCGACCTGCGCACCCGCTTCCGGACCGACTTCTGGCTGGAGGACCGCGCCGGCGGCCGTCCCGCCGCCCTGCTCACCGGCGACGGCAGGCCGCCGGTGCCGCACCTCGGCTCCACCGCCGCCCATCTCCTCGACACCGGCCTGCTCGGCGGCGGCACCCTCGCCCTCGGCCTCCTGGACGCGGCACAGACCGATCAGCTGGCCCGACTGCTGCGCGGCCCGGCCATGGATTCCGGCTGGGGCCTGCGCGGACTCGGCGCCAAGGAGACCGGCTACAACCCGTTCGGCCACCGGAGCGGCGCCGTCCGCGTGCAGGAAACGGCCATCGCCGCCGCCGGACTCGCCGCGGCCGGCCACGAAGCCGCGGCCGGCGCCCTGACCAGGGGCGTTCTCGACGCCGCGGAGAGCTTCAGCCACCGCCTCCCGGAGATGTACGCGGGCGACCAGCGCACCGCCGACGGCGCGCCCGTCCCGCACCCGGCGGCCTGCCGCCCCGCCTCCGTCGCTGCGGCCGGGGCGGTCCAGATGCTTGTCGCCCTCGCGGGCCTGCGCCCCGATGTCCCCTCGGGAACGGTGGCCGTCCGCCCGCTCGGCACCACCCCGCTCGGCGCGATGCAGCTCACGGGTCTCACCATCGCCGAGCAGCCCTTCGCCGTACGGATCAGCCGGCTGGGGATGGGAATGGTCGAGGCGGCGGCGGACGGCCTGCAACTGAGGTCGTGAAGGGCCGCATGACCTGTTTATCGTCAGGCGGACGACTATGATCACGTCATGCCTCCCTACGACCCGTCGGCCTTCCCGCCCTTTGCTGTCACCGTCGACCTGGTCGTGCTCACCGTGCGCCGCCACGCCCTGTGCGCGCTGGCGGTACGCCGCGGTGAGCCGCCGTTCCAGGGCCGCTGGGCCCTGCCCGGCGGGTTCGTCCGCGCCGACGAGGATCTTGAGGACGCGGCTGCCCGGGAACTCGCCGAGGAGACCGGCCTGCACGCCCACCCGGAGGCCGGCCCGCCGCCCGCGTACGGCGCGCACCTCGAACAGCTCGCCACCTACGGTGACCCCAAGCGCGACCCCCGGATGCGCGTCGTCAGCGTCGCGCACCTGGTGCTGGCTCCCGACCTGCCCGCTCCCAGAGCCGGCGGCGACGCCCACAGCGCCCGCTGGGCGCCGGTGGACACCCTCCTGGAGCACGAAGGAAGCGCGCACGCCCGCGACGGCGAGCTGACGACCCCGCTCGCCTTCGACCACGCGCGGATCCTCGCCGACGGCGTGGAACGCGCCCGCTCGAAGATCGAATACTCCTCCCTCGCCACGGCCTTCTGCCCGCAGGAATTCACCGTCGGCGAACTCCGTCGGGTCTACGAGGCGGTCTGGGGCGTCGCCCTCGACCCCCGCAACTTCCACCGCAAGGTCACCGGCACCCCCGGCTTCCTGGTCCCCACCGGCGGCACCACGACCCGTCAGGGCGGACGCCCCGCGCAGTTGTTCCGCGCTGGCGGCGCGACCCTCCTCAACCCCCCGATGCTTCGCCCCGAGGTCTGACTAACCGCCGCGCCCCCCTCGGGCCTCGCGCCACCACATCGGCTTCCCGGCCGACCCGCACCTCACGAGGCACGCGCCGGCCGCCACCCGCCCGGTCGCACCGGCCGCAGATGCTGTCCGCGGCGTCACCCCGTGGGTCAACGTGCCGCTCGCGAAGTCACCGGACGAGGTGACTCCACCGCCTCGGCACCCCCAGTGGTCACAGCTTGCGCTCCGCCAACTCCTCTGCTCCACAGTGAACTTGGGTGCACGCTGGTAAAGCGACGCCTTGCACCCCCCTGGTCCCACCACCACGCATCACTACGCACGAGGCATCGCCCACGAAGCCACCACTCGCTTGCAGTTCGCCCGGCACGTGTCCGACCGCATCCCCGAGTGGTCTGTACGCCCCACTGGTTGCCTCGCGCCCGAAGCCGGCCGCGTACGCGACGGACCGGTCACCGGCGCATGACCACGGTCGGTGATGCGGTGGACGGCCGAACTCGCCACGCCCATCCGGCGTCGGCCGCGGGCGCACGCGTCATGCCCAACCCGTCGGCCCGAGCCCCAGCCGGAGTGCCCGGTCCGCGGGCCTGCCGGCGGCGGTTCGCCGGCCTTCCGGATTCGACCAAGGCGTATCGATGGCGACGCGATGTGCGCCCAACCCTCGGGCGGTGCACCCGCGTTGCCGCCGTCCGCCCTGGTCTGCGCTTATGTGTTCACCGTGCTAACGGGCCGGGGGACGCCGACCGGCCAAGACGCCCGTTTCCGGGCTCCGTTGTTGCACCCACTGTCCACAACTCGCCGCCGAAAGCGCATTTCTTTCCGATAAAGCGTCAATTGCGAGATAACGGGCGATCACCCTTTCGTGTGCTTTTCACCAAAGACCTCAAGGCCGTTCAGGGTGTCGCCGACAAAGGATGCGTGAGTACCCTTGCGCACACCATGATGACCGCGGCTCGCCCCGGCGACACCGGCCTCGCAGGCCCCGGCGAGCTTGACCGCTACTCCTACGCCAACGCCGCCAACGCGACCGGCCAGGAGCGCGCAGAGCGCGTTTCGCCGGTCTGGGAAGGCTCCGAAGCAGACATCGGCCGGGTCGGCCGCCGCGCGGCCGGCAGCCGTGGCCGCGGCCTCCACGGCCAACTCGTGCAACAGCTCGGCCAGATGATCGTCTCCGGCGATCTCGGCGCCGACCGCCCACTCGTCCCCGAGGAGATCGGCCAGCGCTTCGAGGTCTCCCGCACCGTCGTCCGCGAGTCGCTGCGTGTCCTGGAGGCCAAGGGGCTGGTCAGCGCGCGCCCCAACGTAGGCACCCGGGTGCGCCCGGTCAGCGACTGGAACCTCCTCGACCCCGACATCATCGAGTGGCGGGCCTACGGACCGCAGCGCGACGACCAGCGGCGCGAGCTGTGCGAGCTGCGCTGGACGATCGAGCCGCTCGCCGCCCGGCTCGCCGCCGGGCACGGCCGCGAGGACATCCAGCAGCGGCTCGCCGACATGGTCGAGATCATGGGCCACTCCGCCGCCCAGGGCGACACCATGACCTTCACCCGCGCCGACGTCGAGTTCCACACCCTGCTCCTCCAGCTCGCCGGCAACCGGATGCTTGAGCACCTCTCGGGCATCGTCACCTCCGCCCTCCACGTCTCCGGCGGATCCGGAGGCGGCTGCGAGCGGCCGGTCGAGACGTCCGTGGGCCAGCACATGCGGGTCGTCGACGCGATCGGTTCCGGCGACGCCACGGCTGCCGAATCCGCGATGCGCCAGCTCCTCGCCGCGCATGGTGAGTCCGGCGCGCAGGGCACCGGGACGCCCGTGGACCATGTCGTCCCCGCGCCCCGCGAGCACTGAAGGGCCGTACCTGACCACGTGCGGACCGTAAGCCCCGCGCGGCCTCGTGCCCCGCATGCCCCGATGGAGGGTGTGCCGTGCGTACCGAAGGAGCGCAAGATCGCCGGATCCGGGGCGTCGTCCGGATCCGGCGGGCAGACCTTGAGAGGGTTGCATGTCATATGACTGGGAATGGGTCGTTATGGGGTGTGACTCGGGCCACGCAGATTGGGCGTAACGCTCTCCGGGGAAGCGCGATGACTTAAGAGGTGATAGCCGAGGAGGGAATACGAGCGGCGTTCGTGACGCTGTTCAACTCCCCGGTTGCCCCTGCGCCGTCGGTCCATCCCCACCGGCGGTCGTCGGCTCCGATCCGTATGGACGGGGTCGGAAGCCGTTTCCATCGTTCCGAGAGGTTGTTCGTGTCGGCCAGCACATCCCGTACGCTCCCGCCGGAGATCGCCGAGTCCGAGTCTGTGATGGCGCTCATCGAGCGGGGAAAGGCAGATGGGCAGATCGCCGGCGATGACGTGCGTCGGGCCTTCGAGGCTGACCAGATTCCGCCAACCCAGTGGAAGAACGTTCTGCGCAGCCTCAACCAGATCCTCGACGAGGAGGGTGTGACGCTGATGGTCAGTGCCGCAGAGGCGCCCAAGCGCACCCGCAAGAGCGTCGCAGCGAAGAGTCCCGCAAAGCGCACCGCCACCAAGACCGTGGCCGCGAAGACGGCCACGGTGAAGAAGGCCACCGCCGCTGCCCCCGCCCCCTTGGCGGACCCGCCGGCGGGTGAGTCCGAGTCCGTGCCTGCTAAGAAGGCGGCGGCGAAGAAGACGGCCGCCAAGAAGGCGGTCGCGAAGAAGACCACGGCCAAGAAGGCCACGGCCAAGAAGACGGCGTCCAAGAAGGACGTCGACGAGCTGCTCGACGACGACGTGGCCGAGGAGACGGCGGCGCCCGGCAAGGGCGACGCTCCCGAGGCCGCCGAAGGTGCCGAGAGCGCCGGCTTCGTGCTGTCCGACGACGACGAGGACGACGCCCCCGCGCAGCAGGTCGCCGCGGCCGGTGCCACCGCCGACCCGGTCAAGGACTACCTCAAGCAGATCGGTAAGGTCCCGCTCCTCAATGCCGAGCAGGAGGTCGAACTCGCCAAGCGCATCGAGGCCGGTCTGTTCGCCGAGGACAAGCTCGCGAACAGCGACAAGCTCGCGCCGAAGCTCAAGCGCGAGCTGGAGATCATCGCCGAGGACGGCCGCCGGGCGAAGAACCACCTCCTGGAGGCCAACCTCCGACTGGTCGTCTCCCTGGCCAAGCGGTACACCGGCCGCGGCATGCTCTTCCTGGACCTGATCCAGGAGGGCAACCTCGGCCTGATCCGCGCGGTCGAGAAGTTCGACTACACCAAGGGTTACAAGTTCTCGACGTACGCGACGTGGTGGATCCGCCAGGCGATCACCCGCGCCATGGCCGACCAGGCCCGTACGATCCGTATCCCCGTCCACATGGTCGAGGTCATCAACAAGCTCGCGCGCGTCCAGCGCCAGATGCTCCAGGACCTGGGCCGCGAGCCCACCCCGGAGGAGCTGGCCAAGGAGCTCGACATGACCCCCGAGAAGGTCATCGAGGTCCAGAAGTACGGCCGCGAGCCGATCTCGCTGCACACCCCGCTGGGCGAGGACGGCGACAGCGAGTTCGGTGACCTCATCGAGGACTCCGAGGCCGTCGTCCCGGCCGACGCGGTCAGCTTCACGCTCCTGCAGGAGCAGCTGCACTCCGTGCTGGACACCCTCTCCGAGCGCGAGGCCGGCGTGGTGTCCATGCGCTTCGGCCTCACGGACGGCCAGCCCAAGACGCTGGACGAGATCGGCAAGGTCTACGGCGTCACGCGTGAGCGGATCCGTCAGATCGAGTCCAAGACGATGTCGAAGCTGCGTCACCCGTCGCGTTCCCAGGTGTTGCGCGACTACCTCGACTAACCGAACCGGCCCCGTTCGCGCCGCGAGCCCGGCCCTCCCACCTCGGTGGACGGGCCGGGCTCGCGGCCGTCCGGGTGCGGGGCGCGGCCGTTTGGGTCACTCTGGGTGGGCGACCACTGTCCCAGAGTCAGGAGTCCGTATGCGTCCCTCCGTACCCGCCGCCTTCGGAGCCCTCGCGCTGATACTCGCCGTGCCGACCTCGGCCGCTGCGGACGGGGTGGTGATAGGCGGCAAGCCCGTACGGCCTTCCAGCAGCCCGTGGGCGGTGGCCCTGGCGTCACATAAGCGGTTCGGGACCCAGCGCTCCGGGCAGTTCTGTGGCGGCGTGCTGGTCGGGCACGCGACGGTGGTGACGGCCGCGCACTGTCTGGGCAAGGAGGTACTGGGACTCCCCTGGAAAGAGGTGCGCGATCTACGAGTCGTTGTCGGACGCGACAACCTCACTGACGGCGGTGGTCAGGAGGTCCAGGTCGCCAATGTGTGGGTCAATCCGCGCTACAACAGCTGGACCAACGAGGGCGACATGGCGGTCCTGACGCTGCAGGAGCGGGTCCGGAACCGCCCGATTCGAATAGCCGGCGAGGACGACGGCGCCTACCGGCCGGGCAGCGCGGCGACGGTCTACGGATGGGGCGATACGACCGGAGAGGGCAGCTATGCGTCGCAGCTGCGGTCGGCCCGCGTGAACGTGCTGCGTGACTCGGTCTGTGCGAAGGCCTACCCGGGGAGCGCGGACGGGACGTACAAGGCCGCGTCGATGATGTGCGCGGGGGCGCCGAAGGGCGGGCGGGACGCCTGCCAGGGGGACAGCGGGGGGCCGCTGGTGGTGCACGGGCGCCTGGTGGGGCTGGTGTCGTGGGGGACCGGCTGCGGGCAGGCGGGCAGCCCCGGTGTCTACACGCGCGCTTCCGCGCTCCTCCCGGCGGTGCGTGAGCACGGGGCGGGTTGAGCGCCGCCGAGGATCATCAGAGATACCGCGGCCCACGAGTGCGGGCGGCCTCCCCGGTGATGCCGGGAAAACCGCCCGCCGCACGGCCCTGGGCCGCTACTCGCTCGTCGTGGATGCGATGTGTCAGCGTTCCTCGTCGGACGCGGACGCCGGAGAAGCGGTCAGCCGCTCCGTCTCGTCCTGTATTTCCGCGGCGATCTTCTTGAGTTCTGGCTCGAACTTGCGACCGTGGTGGGCGCAGAAGAGCAGTTCTCCGCCGGACATCAGGACGACGCGCAGGTATGCCTGGGCGCCGCAGCGGTCGCAGCGGTCAGCGGCCGTCAGCGGGCTCGCGGGTGTCAGAACAGTAGTCACGTCGCCTCTTCTCTAGCTCGACGAGCTGTCGTACCAGGGTCAACATCCAACCAGGCCGAAAACGTTCCCGCTCGTGCCTTTTCCTCGAAAAAATATTTCCGAGGTGGCCGGGTGCTGCCGGGTGGCGGCGAATGAGCCGTATTGCGTGGTGGTCTGATTCACGTTGGTTACTGGAGGTCTGCCCTCCCGGCTGGCTTGCCGGTTGTTGATGAGGACGTGCCCGGAGCCTAAATGGTTCATGCCTCGAAGGGAACGTGATGTGCACGTCACTCGGACGTCACCCCATCGAGCGATCGAACGCGTGAGCGAAATTCTACTACCATGGTCATGCTCACGGGTGGCGTCACATCGGCTCTACTGGGCCTCGGTACCCTCTCACCGGCGACACCGCCACAACCGAGTCCGCGGAATGCGGACTGTCAGAAATTCAGCGAGGAGCGAACCGCGTGACCGCCGAGATGTCCGTGCCGTCCACCGCAGTGCTGACCGGGGCAGACCGGGACGGTTCCAACTACACCGCGCGGCATCTGCTCGTCCTTGAGGGCCTGGAAGCCGTCCGCAAGCGCCCCGGTATGTACATCGGTTCCACGGACAGCCGTGGCCTGATGCACTGCCTCTGGGAGATCATCGACAACTCCGTTGACGAGGCGCTGGGCGGCTACTGCGACCACATCGAGGTGGTCCTCCACGACGACGGGTCGGTGGAGGTCCAGGACAACGGCCGCGGCATCCCTGTGGACGTCGAGCCCAAGACGGGGCTCAGCGGCGTCGAGGTCGTGATGACCAAGCTGCACGCCGGCGGAAAGTTCGGCGGCGGCTCGTACGCCGCCTCCGGCGGCCTGCACGGCGTCGGCGCCTCGGTCGTCAACGCGCTCTCCGCGCGGCTGGACGTCGAGGTGGACCGCAGCAGCAAGACGCACTCCATCAGCTTCCGGCGCGGCGTCCCCGGCATCTTCACGGAATCCGGGCCGGACGCCCCGTTCGACCCCGGCAACGGTCTCATCAAGGGCAAGCGGGTCCCCAAGACGAAGACCGGCACCCGGGTGCGCTACTGGGCCGACCGGCAGATCTTCCTCAAGGACGCCAAGCTCTCCCTGGAGACGCTTTACGCCCGCGCCCGGCAGACCGCTTTCCTCGTACCGGGGTTGACCATCGTCGTCCGTGACGAGCGCGGTATCGACGGCGCCGGCAAGTCGGAGGAGACGTTCCGCTACGACGGCGGCATCAGCGAGTTCTGCGAGTACCTGGCGCAGGACAAGGCCGTGTGCGACGTCCTGCGGCTGACCGGCCAGGGCACCTTCAAGGAGACGGTGCCGGTCCTTGACGAGCGCGGTCACATGACACCTACCGAAGTCACCCGCGAACTGGGCGTCGACATCGCCCTCCGGTGGGGGACCGGCTACGACTCGACGATCAAGTCCTTCGTCAACATCATCGCCACCCCCAAGGGCGGCACCCATGTCTCGGGCTTCGAGCGCGCGGTGACCAAGACCGTCAATGAGGTGCTGCGGTCCGCCAAGCTGCTGCGCGTCGCCGAGGACGACGTCGTCAAGGACGACGCGATGGAGGGCCTCACCGCGGTCGTCACGGTGCGGCTCGCGGAGCCGCAGTTCGAAGGGCAGACCAAGGAGGTGCTGGGTACCTCCGCCGCGTCCCGGATCGTCGCCCAGGTGGTCAGCAGGGAACTCAAGGCGTTCCTGACGTCCACGAAGCGTGATGCCAAGCAGCAGGCGCGTTCCGTACTGGACAAGGTCGTCGCCGCGGCCCGTACGCGCATCGCCGCCCGCCAGCACAAGGAGGCCCAGCGGCGGAAGACGGCGCTGGAGTCCTCCTCCCTGCCGGCCAAGCTGGCGGACTGTCGCAGCGACGACGTCGACCGCAGCGAACTGTTCATCGTCGAGGGCGACTCGGCGCTGGGTACGGCGAAGCTGGCACGGAATTCGGAGTTCCAGGCGCTGCTGCCGATCCGCGGCAAGATCCTGAACGTCCAGAAGTCGTCGGTCTCGGACATGCTCAAGAACGCCGAGTGCGGCGCCATCATCCAGGTCATAGGGGCCGGATCCGGCCGCACCTTCGACATCGACACCGCCCGCTACGGCAAGGTCATCTTCCTCGCCGACGCCGATGTCGACGGTGCCCATATCCGCTGCCTGCTGCTGACGCTCTTCCAGCGCTACATGCGGCCGATGGTCGAGCAGGGCCGGGTCTTCTCCGCCGTCCCGCCGCTGCACCGCGTCGAGCTCATCACCCCCAAGAAGGGCCAGGAGAAGTACATCTACACCTACTCGGACAACGAACTCCGTCAGACGCTGCTGGAGCTCCAGCGCAAGAAGGTCCGCTACAAGGACAGCATTCAGCGCTACAAGGGGCTGGGTGAGATGGACGCCGACCAACTCGCCGAGACCACCATGGATCCGCGGTACCGCACCCTGCGCCGGATCAACATCAGTGATCTCGAAGCGGCGGAGAAGGCATTCGACCTCCTCATGGGCAACGAAGTCGCTCCTCGCAAGGAGTTCATCACCAACTCCGCGTCCACTCTGGACCGTTCGCGCATCGACACCTGAGCCGACCGCGGCTCCGCACGGGCGCCTCTCCACCCACGGGTGGACGGGCGCCCGCCGCCTTTTCCACCCGCGCCCCACCCTGGCTCCGATCCGGGCGGTGGGGTGCTCTCCGTAGCGTCGGGAACGTCGAAATTCCCCGTCCACGGAGGCTTCAGGACATGAGCGGCTGGCTCAACATCGTTGTGATGATCGCGGTTGTCGTCATCGTGTTCGCCCGGCAGTTCACGGCGCAGCGCATCACCTCGGAAGGCAAGAAGTGGTGGCTGATGCCCGTCATCCTGTGCGTCATGGCGCTGCGGCAACCCGGCCTCCTGGACCCCGCGCACCATGCAGCGTCCGCCGTCCTGCTGGCGGTGACCCTTCTGCTCGGGGTGGCCAGCGGTGCGGCATGGGCCTGGACCACGCGTATCTGGACCGACGCGGACGGTGCGGTCTGGACCAAGGGGACCTGGGCGGCGGCCGGTGTGTGGCTGTGCGGTATGGCACTGCGCTTCGGCCTCATGGGCATCGCTGCGGTCCTGGGCGTCCACCAGGGGAGCCAGGCCACACTGCTGTCCGTAGCAGCCATGCTGCTCGCCCGTGCCGGCGTCACCACCTGGCGCGCCCAGGCCGTGCAGCAGACGTACCGTGTCCCTGTCGCGGGCTGACACTCCGCGCCGCGCACCGAAAGGACCGTACGTGCCGCCGAAGCCCTGGACCAGTTGGCCCCTGCGGGAGGCGCTCTCCCGTGAGGGCCTCAGCGAGGCGCGGTTGTGGATCGGCCGCTCCGTGCGCGTCCTGGTGGTGGCGGGCCTGCTGTGGACCACCCTGGTAGGAGGGACCTTCAGCGGCTGGGGCCTGGTTGCGGCGTGTGCCGCCATCGCCATGACCTTCGTCATGTTCTGGTACTTCCTCCGAATGACGCGCGTGCGTCGGCTGTGGCCCTCTATCGGGCTGTTCGCAGTGCTGGAGGCCGCGGCATTCGGCTTCTACCTGGCCGATGCCCGGATGCCGGCGATCGTCCTGTGGTGCGCCTGCGCCATCACGGCCATGGAGCGCCTGCCGCTGAGCGTCGCCGTGCCGTGCTCATCCGTCGCACTGGGTGCGTTCGCGGTGGTCAACGCGGGCGACTGGCTGACGACTGCTGTGACCACAGGAGGGTTGGGTCTCGCCGGCTACGTCGTGCGGCTGGACGCCGAGGCCCGCGGCAATGCCCAGCGTCTGCTGGCGCAGGAACGGGCGGCCCGTAAGGCCGAGGCCGAAACAGCGGCGCTTGCCGAACGGGGGCGGATCGCGCGTGAGATCCATGACGTCCTCGCCCACAGCCTCAGCGCCCAGCTGGTGCACCTGGAGGCGGCTCGGCTGATGATCCAGCGCAGCACCGACCTGGAATCGGACCGCGAGCAACTCCTGGAGCGGGTGGTGGCATGCCGAGGGATGGCGCGAGAAGGGCTGGACGGCACCCGTGAGGCTCTTTCCGCGCTGCGCGGCGAGATGGTCTCGGTCGAAGACTTCCTGAGCCGTCTGACGGCCGCTGAGGGCGCGCAGTTGGACGTCTTGGGCGAACAGCGCACGCTACCGGCGGAGGCGGGGCTCGCGGTCCGCAGGGTCGCGCAGGAAGCGCTCACGAACGTGCGCAAGCACGCACCAGGTGCCAGGGTGACTGTGCAACTGGAGTACGCCGAGAGCCACGTAGGACTGGTGGTGCGCAATTCGGGAGGGCGCGGTAAGCCCGGTGAGCTCGCGAGGAGCGGTTCCGGGTACGGTCTTCTCGGGATGGGGGAGCGCGCTGAACTCCTCGGTGGAACGCTGGAGTCCGGCCCCGATGAGGAGGGTTTCGTGGTGCGGTTGTGGGTGCCCGCATGACGGCACGCACGGTGGCGCGCGTCGTCGTGGCCGATGACCAGACAGTGGTACGCGAGGGAATCGTGATGCTGCTGGGGCTGTTGCCCGGTGTTGAGGTCGTCGGATCGGCCGCGGACGGTGAGGAGGCCGTCCGTATGGTCGCCGAACTCGCCCCCGACGTCGTGCTGATGGACTTGCGGATGCCGCGTTGCGACGGTGTCGAGGCGACCCGCAGGATCCGTATGGACCATCCCGGCACCCAGGTCGTGGTGCTCACCACGTACGCCGACGACGACTCGCTCTTCCCCGCCTTGCAGGCCGGCGCCCGTGGCTACCTCACCAAGGACGCCGACGGCGATGAGATCGTCCGCGCCATCGAAGACGTGCTGTCGGGCGAGGCCGGCCTGTCACCGAAGATCCAGCGCCGCCTCCTGGAGCGCTTCGCCGAGCCCGTGCGCAGTCTGCCGGCGCCGCCGGACGAGTCCCCGGACGGACTGACTGCCAGGGAGGTGGAGGTGCTACGGCTCGTGGCCGAGGGACAATCAAACCCAGAGATCGCGCGCACGTTGCATGTCTCCACTGCGACGGTGAAGACGCATATCAACAACCTCTTCGCAAAGGCGGGTCTACGGGACCGCGCCCAAGCGATCCACTATGCGTACCGGCATGGTCTCGCGGAGCCGCCAGGGTCGGCTGCAACCTGATGACGCGGCGAGGGCCCCTGATCGAAGAGTCTCGGGCCATTCCTTTCGTTCTGCCCATGTGAACGATCCGCTGTTACCCGGATGGCCAACGGGACAGTGGATCTGGAGAGTTGGGTGTGTGGAGAGGCTCTCGATCAACGAATCAGCTGAGTTGCCACACCACTAATCCGGGGCGGGTAGCGCGGTCGGCTATCGCGGACTCGCTTTCCCGTACCGGATGGCGGCAGTGGGATGCGGGGCAGGCTACGGCGGCCTTTCGGCGCGCGTGTGGTGGGTACCGGCCGCCGACCGGGGCGTACGCGTACGACGGGCAGTTGCGGAGCGTCGGTAGGAATTCAGGCGTGGTGTGGAGTTATCCACAGGTTCGGCGGTTGCGGATTGTGTGCGCGTAGCCTCGCAAAGTGAAGTTCGGGGCTGGACGGCCCGCCTCATTCCGGCTGGCGGGTGTGGCTGAGCGGCGCTCCGGCAGGGTGCGGCGAACTCGGTGACGAGTGCGCGAGTGCCACGCGGCAGGTGGCTGGGTCAGGTGTCTGAGGCCCGAGAAGCTGGGGAAGCGCGCGGTGAGGCGCGCGGAGGGGAGTCGGTATGTGGGTGACGGGGGGTGGCGCCGGTGCCTGGCGCGCGGCAGCGGGGGACGGTAGGCGTCGGACTGCTGTACTGCCTGCTGTGAGACCGATGCTCGGCTGGAGGCTTGCCGCGACGTTGGGTCTGGCGGCAGGCGCAGTGCTGGCTCGGGCTGTGGCAGGCGAAAAGCAGCCAGATAGGAAACAGCGCTGCAGGTGCACGAGCGAACTCGGGGAGCAGAGGACGCGTCCGGCTTCAGGAGAGCGGTGGGCCGGGCGAGAAGGGGCGTCCAGGGGTACAGGCGTCCGGGGTGGCGGTGATGGACGTGACCGCCATCCGCGTCGGTGGGCCGAGAGGCGCACCACAGCTGGCGGGCGCCGGAGCACCGTCGGTCCGCTGATCGACGACAACGTGCCAGGTGCGGCCGTCGGAATGCGTGACGGTGACAATCCAGGAGGGGGAAGCCACCGGAACCGCCCCGTCACCCGACGCCGACCCATCGCGCCACCGCGCTTCGGGCCGCACCGCGTCGGTCCGTACGACGTCGAGTGCGTCCGCCCGCTGCTCCCGGATCAGCTCGCGGACCGCAAGGTCAGCGGCCTGAGCCGGCCGGTCCCACGTCGAGCGGCCGCGGCAGTGGTCGAGCCCGACTCGGCCGTGACGCGCCGCTTCCACGACGTCCTTGACCAACTGAGCCGAGGCTCGTCCGTAGGCGTAGCCGTAGGGCAGGACGAAAAGCGTGGGGCTGAAGCGATGTCCGCCGATGTGGGTGACTTCCCAGGTCGCAGAACTACTGGCGGCGAGCTCGGTGGCCAACGGGCGGCCGAGGATGGCGCAGCAGCGATCCCTCTTGCCGTTCGTGCATACAAGAACCACAGGATCTCCGGTGTACGGCTCCCAGAGGCCACCATGCTCGCCCGCGCCCAAGGAGGCGAAGTCCAGCCCAAGAGCCGTCCGCGGGTCGGAGACGGTGGTGGTGCGGATCCAGGAACGGCCCGGAGCGGTGTGTGCGAGGAACAGCCGACGCCGGGGGACACCGTGGCAGTCGGCGTGCCGTCCCGGCCGGCGGATCAGGGCGACGCGTACGCCTGTCCCCTCTGCCGCGGCGTCCAGGGCCCGGCCGACGTGCGGGTCGAGGTGGCTGTCCGTCAGCGCCTTGGCTCCCCACGGTCCGGTCTGCTCGATGAGCAGCCAGGTGAGGGCTGTGGCTGCCGTCCCGGCGACGGGTTCGGCCGATTCACGGGAAGCGGTAGCGCAGGTGCTCACAAAGGTGAGCCTAACTCGGAGTGTCTGACCTCGGATCCTGGGAGGGTGAGGGAGGAGGCCACCACGAGTGGCGGCGGTTGGTCATGCTTGCGGTACGGCGGTGTCGGGCAGGGAAGTCGCGCGCTGCGGCGACGTTCCGGGACGTCACGGCGACGAAGGCCGGCTCCGACGAGGTCACGGACGGGTCGTCGGAACGTGTGACTGAGCGCTGCGCGGGCCGTCAGACCGGGCACAGCGCCGTGGTAAGTCCGGTGAGTGTTTCCCGGAACCGTACGAGCAATGTGGGTGTGCGGCCCGGCGTGAGGGCGTTGGGGCGACGTTCTGGTGAGCGCTGCGTGTGTACGCGGCGTGGAGCTGCGTGGCCCGAGTGGTGAGCTTTGCCGCAGCGTAGCGCGAGACGTTCCGCAGCCGCCGCATGAGACGGCACACGGCTCAGCGTCTCGGATCTGGGTCCGGTGTGGGATTGCCGTGGCATGGCATGGCGACTTCATTTGCCGATACCGGGGAGGGCCCGCCTGGCGACGGCGGCATGCGAATGCCTGCGGTGGTACGGGGCCCGCTGAGGTCATAGGCGCTGCTCGTTGGCAGACGCGGCTCGGGGGCTGTCCCGTAGGCAGTCCGTTACGATCGACAGCTCGTTCGCCGCCGGTTCGGGCGGCACGCCACCCGCACTATGGAGGCACCCCCTTGGCCACGCAGCAGATCCCGGTCGTCGTGCTCGCGGGGTTTCTGGGGTCGGGTAAGACGACGCTCCTCAACCACCTGCTCCGCGCCGGCGACGGCACCCGTATCGGTGCGATCGTCAATGACTTCGGCAGCATCGAGATCGATGCGATGACCGTCGCAGGGCAGGTGGATTCGATGGTGTCGCTCGGCAACGGCTGTCTGTGCTGTGCCGTCGACACCAGCGAGCTGGACACCTATCTGGAGCGGCTGGCCCGCCCTGCCGCCCGTATCGACGTGATCGTCATCGAAGCCAGTGGCCTGGCCGAGCCGCAGGAACTCATCCGGATGATCCTGGCCAGTGACAACGACCGGATCGTTTATGGCGGACTGATCGAGGTCGTCGACGCCGCCGAGTTCGCGGAGACCCGGGTCCGGCATCCCGAACTGGACCGACACGTGGGCATCGCGGATCTCGTGGTGCTCAACAAGGCCGACCGGATCGGGGATGCGGCGCGTCAGGAGCTCCTGGACACGCTGGCGGATCTTGCTCCCGGACGTCCAGTGCTCTGCACGGCGTACGGGCGGATCGATCCGGAGCTGTTCTTCGACAGGGGAGCAGGGGAGGACCGTGACGCAGTCGTACGGCAGCTGACCTTCGAGGATGTGTTGCGCGAAGCCGCCGCTAATGGGGAGCCGGGGTACGGAACCGAGGACGGCGTCGAGTACGGGCCACACGAGGGGCATGAGCACGGCCATCAGGGCTGTCACAACGACTGCCATGAGCATGTGGGGCATCTTCATGCCGCGTACCAGAGCGTGGAGTTCACCTCGGACGAGCCGATGCATCCGCGGCGACTGATGGATTTCCTCGACAGTCGCCCTGCCGGCCTGTACCGCATCAAAGGCTTCGTGTACTTCGATGTCCCGGAGAACCGTCAGAAGTTCACGCTGCACGCGGTCGGTGACTTCCTGCGCTTCTATCCCTCGCCGTGGCCGAAGGGCGAGGAGCCGTGCACCCAACTGGTGATGATCGGGAGTGGCATCGATGCTCACGCGTTGCGCAAGGAACTGGAGAACTGCCGGCAGGCCGCCCCTTCGGATGCTGACGTGAACAGCATGTGGGGCGTGTTGCGGTTCGTGGCTTCGCAGGAGGAGTGAGCGCCGAGGCAAGCCCCTTGACGCGATGAGCGGCCCACGGGGAGGGGTTCCTTCCTGTGTCGTGGATTGACGTCGTGGGAGGGGGCGGGGCGAACGCCGGCAACAGCCATCACGAATCAACGGTGGCCACCGCTGCAATGGCGACCAGCTGCCCCAACCCCAGCCACCTCACGGCTCGGCACCCGCTTACGCTGCGCCGGCGCACCCGCCGCCGAGCCGTCGGCGACCGGCTCCTCCCCAGGGGCTGCCCCGGAACATGCACGAGTGACTTCCCCAGCACGGGCAAAGGTGACTCCCTCGGCACACGCAAGGGTGACTTCCCCGGAGCGCAACTGACGCCGCCGAGCCCGTTCTTCACGGGTCCGGCGGCGTCAGTCGTCAGAGCTTGCGGGAACGCGCGGTTACACCGGTCCGGCCAGTGCCGCCACCGGCTTCGCCAGCGGCATTCCGGAGCCGTCCCTGCGGGAGTCCGGCTCCGGCAGGGGGACCGGGGCGCCCTTCGCGTCCGCGGCCCGCACCGGAGCGGTGCCGGCCCAGGCCATCGTCAGGCAGTCCTCGCCCTTCAGGAACCGCTGGCAGCGCACACCGCCGGTCGCCCGGCCCTTGCGCGGATACTGGTCGAACGGCGTGAGCTTGGCCGTCGCCACCGAGTCGTCCAGGGTGCCGTGCGACCCGGCGACCGTGAACACCATGGCATCGGCGGCCGGATCGACCGCCGAGAAGGCGATCACCCGCGCGCCCTCGCCCAGCTTGATGCCCGCCATACCGCCCGCCGGACGGCCCTGCGGCCGTACCTGCGACGCCGGATAGCGCAGCAGCTGCGCCTCGTTGGTGATGAAGACCAGGTCCTCCTCACCCGTGCGCAGCTCGGCCGCGCCCACGATGCGGTCGCCCTCCTTGAGGGCGATGACCTCCAACTCGTCCTTGTTGGACGGGTAGTCGGGCACCACGCGCTTCACAACGCCCTGTTCGGTGCCGAGTGCGAGGCCCGGCGAGGACTCGTCCAGCGTCGTGAGGCAGATCAGGTCCTCGCCCTCCTGGAGGGTCAGGAACTCCGAGACCTGCGCGCCACCGGAGAGGTTGGGGGCCGCCGCGGTCTCCGGGAGCTGTGGCAGATCGACCACGGAGAGCCTCAGCAGCCGCCCGAGCGATGTCACCGCGCCGACCTCGCCACGAGTGGTGGCCGGCACCGCCGAGAAGATCACATCGTGCTTGACGCGCTTGGCATCGGCGTCGAACGGCGTCTCGCTCGTGGCGGTGCGCGCCAGCAGACCGGTGGAGGACAGCAGCACCCGGCAGGGGGCGTCGGCCACCTCCAGCGGGACCGCCGTGACGGGCGCACCCGCCGACTCCAGCAGGACGGTCCGGCGCGGCGTGGCGAACTTCTTGGCGACCGTGGCCAGCTCGTTGGAGACCAGCTTCCGGAGTTCCGCGTCCGACTCCAGGATCCGGGTCAGCTCCTCGATCTCGGACCGCAGCCGGTCGCGCTCCGATTCCAGCTCGATCCGGTCGAACTTGGTCAGCCGGCGCAGCGGGGTGTCGAGGATGTACTGGGTCTGGATGTCGCTCAGCGAGAAGCGCTCCATCAGGCGCTCCTTGGCCTGCGCGCTGTTCTCACTGGAGCGGATCAGGCGGATGACCTCGTCGATGTCGACCAGGGCGGTCAGCAGGCCTTCGACCAGGTGGAGCCGGTCGCGCCGCTTGGTGCGGCGGAACTCGCTGCGCCGGCGCACCACGTCGAAGCGGTGGTCGACATAGACCTCCAGGAGCTCCTTGAGGCCCAGCGTCAGCGGCTGGCCGTCCACCAGGGCGACGTTGTTGATGCCGAAGGACTCTTCCATCGGCGTGAGCTTGTAGAGCTGCTCCAGGACGGCCTCGGGGTTGAAGCCGTTCTTGACCTCGATCACCAGGCGCAGGCCGTGTTCGCGGTCTGTGAGGTCCTTGACGTCCGCGATGCCCTGGAGCTTCTTCGACCCGACCAGGTCCTTGATCTTGGAGATGACCTTCTCCGGGCCCACCGTGAAGGGGAGTTCGGTGACGACCAGGCCCTTCCGGCGGGCGGTCACGTTCTCCACCGTGGCCGTCGCCCGGATCTTGAACGTGCCGCGACCCTTCTCGTACGCGTCCCGTACCCCGCCCAGGCCGACGATCCGGCCGCCCGTCGGCAGGTCCGGACCCGGCACGAAGCGCATCAGGGTGTCCAGATCGGCGTTCGGGTGCTTGATCAGATGGCGGGCGGCGGCGATCACCTCGCCCAGGTTGTGCGGCGGCATGTTCGTCGCCATGCCGACCGCGATACCGGACGTCCCGTTGACGAGGAGGTTCGGATACGCGGCGGGGAGGGCGACCGGCTCCTGTTCCTGGCCGTCGTAGTTCGGCGCGAAGTCGACGGTGTCCTCGTCGATGGACTCCGTCATCAGGGACGTCGCCGACGCCATCCGGCACTCCGTGTACCGCATCGCGGCGGGCGGGTCGTCATTGCCCAGCGAGCCGAAGTTGCCGTGCCCGTCCACCAGGGGCAGCCGCATCGAGAACGGCTGCGCCATGCGCACCAGGGCGTCGTAGATCGACGCGTCGCCGTGCGGGTGGAGCTTACCCATCACCTCGCCGACCACCCGGGCGCACTTCACGTAGCCGCGGTCGGGGCGCAGGCCCATCTCGTTCATCTGGTAGAGGATGCGGCGGTGTACGGGCTTGAGCCCGTCGCGGGCGTCCGGCAGGGCGCGGGAGTAGATGACCGAATACGCGTACTCAAGGAAGGAACCCTGCATCTCGTCGACGACGTCGATGTCGAGGATCCTCTCCTCGAAGTCGTCCGGCGGCGGGGTCTTCGTGCTGCGGCGGGCCATCGCGGCTGCGGCTCCTTCTGCTGCGTCTACTGCCGATGTTGGATCAACGCTCTGGATCAACGCTGTGGTCGACCGGCCGGGGATCGGCCGGTGAGTCTGCCTGAGTCTGACGCGGACCATTGTGGACCGCCCCACTGACAACGCCGACCGCGACTCCCCCCTTCCCCCTCCGCGGGGGCTCGGCACGGCGCACGTTCGGGGCCTTCCTCACGGGAACTTCGCCAGATGCCGACGCGGTTGCATACAGTGACAGAACTTCCTCGCAAGCGGATCGAAGGGACGTACATGCCCATGGGTCACACGGCCACAGAACAAGCCGGCTCCGGCGGCCTGACAGCGACCGAGCACCGGCTGGCCAACGGCCTGCGCGTGGTGCTCTCCGAAGACCACCTGACGCCGGTGGCGGCGGTCTGCCTGTGGTACGACGTCGGCTCGCGCCATGAGGTCAAGGGCCGTACCGGCCTGGCTCACCTCTTCGAGCACCTGATGTTCCAGGGTTCCGCACAGGTCAAGGGCAACGGCCACTTCGAGCTCGTCCAGGGCGCCGGCGGCTCGCTCAACGGGACCACGAGCTTCGAGCGGACCAACTACTTCGAGACCATGCCCGCCCACGAGCTGGAGCTCGCCCTCTGGCTGGAGGCGGACCGCATGGGCTCGCTGCTCACGGCCCTCGACGAGGAGTCCCTGGAGAACCAGCGCGACGTCGTCAAGAACGAGCGCCGCCAGCGCTACGACAACGTTCCTTACGGCACGGCGTTCGAGAAGCTGACGGCCATGGCGTACCCGGAGGGTCACCCGTACCACCACACCCCCATCGGGTCGATGGCCGATCTCGACGCGGCCTCTCTGGAGGACGCGCGGGCCTTCTTCCGCACGTACTACGCGCCCAACAACGCCGTCCTCTCGATCGTCGGCGACATCGACTCCGAGCAGACGCTGGCCTGGGTCGAGAAGTACTTCGGTTCGATCCCGTCGCACGACGGCAAGCAGCCGCCGCGCGACGGCAGCCTGCCCGAGACCATCGGCAGCCAGCTGCGCACCGTCGTCGAGGAGGACGTCCCCTCCCGCGCCCTGATGGCGGCCTACCGCCTTCCGCACGACGGCACCCGTGAGGCGGACGCCGCCGACCTCGCGCTCACCGTCCTGGGCGGCGGCGAGTCCTCCCGCCTGTACAACCGCCTGGTGCGCCGCGACCGCAGCGCCGTCGCCGCGGGCTTCGGCCTGCTGCGGCTGTCGGGCGCGCCCTCGCTGGGCTGGCTGGACGTGAAGACGTCCGGCGGTGTGGAGGTCGCCGCCATCGAGGCCGCGGTCGACGAGGAGCTGGCCCGCTTCGCCGACGAGGGGCCGACCCCGGAAGAAATGGAGCGGGCCCAGGCCCAGCTGGAGCGCGAATGGCTGGACCGCCTCGCGACGGTCAGTGGCCGTGCGGACGAACTGTGCCGCTTCGCCGTCCTGTTCGGCGATCCGCAGCTCGCGCTGACCGCCGTGCAGCGCGTCCTGGAGATCTCCCCGCTGGAGGTGCAGGCGGTCGCCAAGGCCCGGCTGCGCCCCGACAACCGCGCCGTGCTCGTCTACGAGCCCACCGAGCAGACCGACGCCGCCGATACCGAGGAAGAGGAGGCGGCGCAGTGAACGACGCCACCACCCGCGACGACGCCCCTGTGAGCACCATGGACTTCCACCCGCAGCCCCAGGGGGGCGCGCCCAAGCCGTGGGCGTTCCCGGCCCCCGAGCGCAGCCAACTGCCCAACGGCCTCACCCTCCTGACCAGCCACCGCCCCGGCCAGCAGGTCGTCGCCGTCGAGATCAACCTCGTCGCCCCCCTGGACGCCGAGCCCGAGGGCCTGGACGGCGTCGCCACGATCATGGCGCGCGCCCTGTCGGAGGGCACCGACAAGCACACCGCCGAGGAGTTCGCGGCCGAGCTGGAGCGCTGCGGCGCCACTTTGGACGCGCACGCCGACCACCCCGGCGTTCGGGTCTCCCTGGAGGTTCCGGCCTCCCGGCTGCCGCGTGCGCTCGCCCTGCTCGCCGACGCGCTGCGCGCCCCCGCCTTCCCGGACAGCGAGATCGAGCGGCTCGTCCGCAACCGCCTCGACGAGATCCCGCACGAGCTCGCCAACCCGGCGCGGCGCGCCGCGATGGCGCTGTCCAAGGAGCTGTTCCCGGCCACCGCCCGGATGTCCCGGCCCCGCCAGGGCACCGAGGAGACCGTGGCGCGCGTCGACGCCGGGGCCGTCCGAGCCTTCTACGACGCGCATGTGCGGCCCGCCACGAGCACCGCCGTCATCGTCGGCGACTTCACCGGCGTCGACCTGGACGCGGCCCTCGCCGACACCCTGGGCGCCTGGACCGGATCCACCGCCGAGCCGCTGAAGCCCGCGCCGATCGTCGCCGACGACAGCGGCCGGGTGGTGATCGTGGACCGACCCGGCGCCGTTCAGACGCAGCTGCTCATCGGCCGGACCGGACCCGACCGGCACGACCGGGTGTGGCCCGCGCAGGTGCTCGGCACGTACTGCCTGGGCGGCACGCTCACCTCCCGACTGGACCGTGTGCTGCGGGAGGAGAAGGGCTACACCTACGGGGTGCGCGCCTTCGGGCAGGTGCTGCGGTCCTCCGCACCCTCGTCCCCCGAGGGCGCCACGGGTGCCTCGCTGCTGGCCATCAGCGGCTCGGTGGACACCGCCTCCACGGGACCGGCCCTTGAGGACCTGTGGACGGTGCTGCGCACCCTCGCGGCAGAGGGGCTGACCGACGCCGAACGCGATGTCGCGGTGCAGAACCTCGTCGGCGTCGCGCCGCTGAAGTACGAGACCGCGGCGGCCGTCGCCGGCACGCTCGCCGACCAGGTGGAGCAGCACCTCCCGGACGACTTCCAGGCGCAGTTGTACGTCCGCCTCGCGGAGACCGGCACGGTCGAGGCGACCGCGGCGGCCGTCAGCGCGTTCCCGGTGGACCGCCTGGTGACGGTTCTGGTGGGCGACGCGGAGCAGATCGTGGAGCCCGTCAAGGCGCTGGGGATCGGCGAGGTGACGGTCGTCGGCGGCTAGCGTCCGCGGCATGACTGCCCGTCGTGCGACGGCTGGTCACGTGGCGTCAGAGCGGCTCCCGTGGTGGTCACCCGCCACGGGAGCCGTCGCATGTCCGCCGCCGGCCGCAGCGAGCCCGCAGCCCGTTTCCACGTGTCACTGTGCTCTTGCCGGACGGGTACGCCGCGTGTCGCGTCCGTACCGCCGGCCCGCTTCCGCGTTGCGGGTCCGTGCCGCCGATGTCCCGTCCCGCGCTGCTGGTTGCCCTTCCGAGGTGTGGCGTCTCGCACAAACAGCCGATTCTGTTTGCCGATTGAAAGTTGTCCCGTTTAGCGTCGGTCCGGCTGTTCGTCACAAGACCGCCACAACAGTGGCACCGGACAGCCATCGCCGAGTCCCCGTACGGCGCGAGCCAGGGGAGCCGGGGACCCACATGTCCCTTGGGGTGAATCGGGCCTCTCTCCGGAGGAGCCCGTAGGAGACCTTCCTGCTCCGAACCCGTCAGCTAACCCGGTAGGCGAGAGGGAAGGAAAGGACCAGCCAGTACATGGCGTTCACCCGTGCCACCGGGAAGCACCGCCGTGCGAGCCGCACCGCTCGTACGACCCGCAACATCGCCGGCATAGCCACCTTCGCGGTCTCCGGTGTCGTCGCCTCCATGGCGTCGCCCGCGCTGGCCGCCACCGGCGAGGCGGCGCACCACGACACCGGACTCCAGCAGGCCGTCGTCGTGGGTGACGAGCTCGCCGGCCGGATCGAGGCCCAGGCCGACGCGCAGCAGGCGGCAGCCGAGGCCGCCGCCGCGAAGGCGAAGGCCGAGGCCGAGGCCAAGCGGCGCGCCGAGGAGGCCAAGAAGAGGGCCGAGGCGGAGCGGGCGGCCAAGGAGCGCGCCGCCCGCGAGGCCGAGCGCAAGCGCCTCAACACCTTCGTCGCCCCCGTGGACGGCTCCTACGTCTCCACCCCGTACAAGGCGTCGAGCGGCTTGTGGTCCTCGGGCAGTCACACCGGTATCGACTTCCACGCCGCCTACGGGACGTCCGTCCACGCCGTGGGCTCGGGCACCGTCGTGGAGGCCGGCTGGGGCGGTGCGTACGGCAACAACATCGTGATCAAGATGAACGACGGTACGTACACCCAATACGGTCACCTGTCGTCCATCGGCGTCTCCGTCGGCCAGACCGTCACCCCCGGCCAGCAGATCGCCCTCTCCGGCAACACCGGCAACACCACCGGTCCGCACCTCCACTTCGAGGCCCGCACCGGCCCCGAGTACGGCTCGGATATCGACCCCGTCGCCTACCTCCGCTCGCACGGCGTCAACGTCTGACCTTCCCGCCGCATCGCGCGTCCCCCAGGAGCTCCGGCCCGCCCCCCATACGGGCCGGGGCTCCGCGGTATCCGCCGCATCCGGTCGTATTCGCCCTCGCCGTCTCCGCAGGGCCGGGTGTCCGGCCGGTCCACCGGCCACTGGACCTCCGCCGCATCGGCCAAAAAATATCGATAAATTCACGGCATCCGCAGGAAACCTCGTCCTGGTCGAATAGAGTCAGGGAAAGGCGCCGATCGGCGGCGTTTCGAGGGGAATACGGCGGAGGCACGGACGATGCGAGGCCACATTTCCGCGCATGCGGTGTGCACAGCGATTCGCGACGATATCGTCTCCGGCGTGCTCGCGCCGGGAAGCCGGTTGATCGAGGACATTCTCGCCGCGCGTTACGGAGTCTCCAGAGTCCCGGTGCGTGAAGCGCTGCGCACCCTCCAGTCCGAGGGCTTCGTCACCACCCGCCACCACGCGGGCGCCTGCGTCGCCGAACCCACCGAGCAGGAGGCAGCCGACCTCCTGGACATCCGCGCCCTCCTGGAGCCGATGGGCGCCGCCCGCGCGGCCGTCCGCCGCAGCCCCGCCCACCTCAAGGTGCTCCGCGGCCTGGTGCGGCTCGGCCGGGAGCGCGCCCGGCACGGTCACCCCGCGGATCTGCGCCAACTGGACGGCTGGTTCCATGAAACGCTCGCCCAGGCGGCCGGCAGCTCCAGCCTCACGGCGCTGCTCACCCAACTGCGGCGCAAGATCGAGTGGATGTACGTCGTGGAGCCGACGGCCCGGGTCGCCGACGCCTGGGACGAACACGGCGCCGTACTGGACGCGGTGGCGCGGAGCGACGCCGAACGGGCCCGTGCCCTGATGGCGGCCCACATCGAGCGCTCCCTTCCGGTGCACCGGCTGCGGCGCCCCGCCGCGGCGGCCGTGAGCGATTCGAAACGGCCCGTCAACACGGCGCGTGTGCGGAATTAACACGCGGGCCGTATACAAAGAGGTACGGAAAGGCTCTTGCGCGGGCCGCGATGACTCCTGTGCGGGCCGGAATGCGTTTCTGTATTTCCGCGGGGCGTGTCGGGGGATGGGTAGGCGCGTCCGGTATTCCGTCGTTTTTCGCCCGAGATGGTCGCTGATTCTCGCGGGATGTCATTTCCCGTGAGCTGAATTTCCGCGTCGTTCGGTCCGGATATCCGCTTCCCGTATTCGCCGGCGGTTCCGTGATGCGCCAGAGGTCCCGTCATGCCGGCCCTGTGTGCCGAGTGCCGGACCGAGGACAGCGAAACGGCCCCGTCGCGCGACCGTTTCCGGTCGTCGCGGCGGGGCCGCATCGGTGGAAGTCCCGGCGGGCCGGCGGGTGAGAGCGGGTCCGCGGAAGTCTTCGAGTGGCTTCAGACGGTCTCGGGGAGCTCTTCCAGGCCCTCCGTGACCAGCTTGGCCAGGCGGTCGAGCGCGGCCTCGGCGCCCTCGGCGTCAGAGGCGAGCACGATCTCCTCGCCACCCTGGGCGCCCAGGCCGAGCACGGCGAGCATGGAGGCCGCGTTGACGGGGTTGCCATCGGCCTTGGCGATCGTCATGGGGACACCGGACGCGGTGGCCGCACGGACGAAGATCGACGCGGGGCGGGCGTGCAGGCCCTCGGCCCAACCGACATTGACGCGGCGCTCAGCCATGGTGTTGCCCTTCAAGTCGTGACTGTTGTCTAGACCAGTCTCTCACGCTGTGGGGGGTGCTCCCACAGCCCTTCGTCCTGACCTCCAGGTCCGGCTTCCCGGCCGTTTCTCCCGGCCGTTCGACCCGCCGGAGACGTCCCTGCGACCGAGCGTACGCACGCCGAGCCGGCTGTCAGTGCCCGGCCGTACGCTGTCGGCATGCAGACGCCGCCTGATCATGCGTACCCGACCCACTGGGAAGCCGATGTGGTGCTGCGCGACGGCGGGACGGCGCGCATCCGCCCCATCACGCCCGACGACGCCGAGCGGCTGGTCTCCTTCTACGAGCAGGTCTCGGACGAGTCGAAGTACTACCGCTTCTTCGCGCCCTATCCGCGTCTGTCCGACCGCGACGTCCACCGTTTCACCCACCACGACTACGTGGACCGCGTCGGCCTGGCCGCCACCGTGGGCGGCGAGTTCATCGCCACCGTCCGCTACGACCGGATCGACGACCGGGGCCTGCCCGCCAAGAGCCCCGACGACGACCAGGCCGAGGTCGCCTTCCTGGTCCAGGACGCCCACCAGGGCCGCGGTGTCGCCTCCGCCCTCCTGGAGCACATCGCGGCGGTCGCCAGGGAGCGCGGCATCCGCCGGTTCGCCGCCGAGGTGCTGCCCGCCAACTCCAAGATGATCAAGGTGTTCACGGACGCCGGCTACACCCAGAAGCGCACCTTCGAGGACGGCGTGGTCCGCCTGGAGTTCGACCTCGAACCGACCGAGCAGTCCATGGCCGTGATGCGCGGCCGGGAGCAGCGCGCCGAAGCACGCTCCGTCCAGCGGCTGCTCGCCCCCGGTTCGGTCGCCGTCCTCGGCACCGGCCGCGCCCCCGGCGGCGTCGGCCGCACCGCGCTGCGCCACGTCCTCGACTCCGGCTTCACCGGCCGCCTGTACGCCGTCAACCACGCCTTCCCCGAAGACCTGCGGCTCCTGGAGCCCGAGGGAGTCCCCGCCGCCCGTACGCTGCGCGAGATCACCGAGCCGGTCGACCTGGCCGTCATCGCCGTCCCCGCGGCCGGCGTCCCCGACGTGGTCCGCGACTGCGGCGAACACGGCGTCCAGGGGCTGCTGATCCTGTCCTCCGGTTACGCCGAGGCCGGCCCCGAGGGCCGTGAGAGGCAGCGCGCGCTGCTCCGTCAGGCCCGCTCCTACGGCATGCGCCTCATCGGGCCCAACGCCTTCGGCCTGATCAACACCGCCCCCGATGCCCGGCTGAACGCCTCCCTCGCTCCCCGGATGCCCGGCGCCGGCCGGATCGGCCTGTTCACCCAGTCCGGCGCCATCGGCATCGCCCTCCTCAGCGGACTGCACGCGCGCGGCCCCGGTGACGGCGGTATCGCGGGCATCTCCGCCTTCGTCTCGGCCGGCAACCGCGCCGACGTCTCCGGCAACGACCTCCTCCAGTACTGGTACGACGACCCGGACACCGACGTCGCGATCCTCTACCTGGAGTCCATCGGCAACCCCCGCAAGTTCGCCCGGCTCGCCCGCCGCACCGCCGCCGTCAAACCGGTCGTGGTCGCCAAGGGCGCCCGGCACACCGGCACCGCCCCCCTGGGCCACGCCGTCCCCACCGTCCGCATCCCCGACAGCACCGTCGCCGCCCTGATGCGCCAGGCCGGCGTGATCCGCGTCGACACGGTCACCGAACTCATCGACGCGGGGCTGCTGCTCGCCTCCCAGCCGCTGCCCTCGGGCCCGCGCATCGCCATCCTGGGCAACGCCGAGTCGCTGGCGCTGCTGGCGTACGACGCCTGCCTCACCGAGGGGCTGCGCCCGCAGCGCCCCCGTGTGCTCGCCTCCGACGCGACCCCCGAGGACTTCCGTGCCGCGCTCGCCGAGGTGCTGGCCGGCGACGGCTGCGACGCCGTCGTCGTCACCGCCATCCCGTGGGTGGGGGAGGAGGCCGCCGGCTCCCCGGGCGGCAGCGGCGAGGGCGCCTCACTGGCAGCCGCCCTGCGCGCCGCGGTCACCGCCGACCCGGGCAAGCCGGTCACGGTCGTCCACCTCGCGATGGACGACCTCGCCGAGGCCCTCGCGGCACCGCCCGGCCCGCAGGAGCCGGCGGCCCCGGCCCCTGACGGCGGGCCGTCTCGCCCGGAGACGCCCGAGAGGTCCCCGGCGCAGCCGCCCGCCCCGCCCCTCCCGCCCCACCCCCCGATGCCGCCGCACCCCCCGGCCTCCTCGTACGCCCCCGGTCCGCCCGGCCCGCCGCCCGTCCCGGGTGTCCGGCAGACCGCCCCCGATGCCGAGGCGCCCGCCGCGCCCCGCCCCCGCCCCGCCCTGATCCCCGCCTATCCCGCCGCCGAGCGCGCCGTCCGCTCGCTCGCCGAGGCCGTCCGGTATGCGGCCTGGCGCCGGGCGGCGGCCGAGCCGGGCCGGGTGCCCGATTACGACGACATCCAGGAGGCCGCGGCCGGTGCCGACGTCGAGCGGCTGCTGGACCAGCTCACCCAGGGCGTCGCCCCCGGCCGCTCCGTACGGCTGCCGTCCGCCGACGCCGAGGCCCTGCTCGCCCGCTACGGCATCCACGCCCGCCCCGCCCTCCCGGCCCCCGACCCGGACACCGCC
This sequence comes from Streptomyces sp. GS7, assembly GCF_009834125.1. Classification (NCBI taxonomy): domain Bacteria; kingdom Bacillati; phylum Actinomycetota; class Actinomycetes; order Kitasatosporales; family Streptomycetaceae; genus Streptomyces; species Streptomyces sp. GS7. Next base: position 7,028,420 of record NZ_CP047146.1, on the reverse strand, counting down.
GTCCGCGCCGCCGCCCGGCTCGGCTATCCCGTCGCCCTCAAGACCATCGCCCCCCATCTGCGGCACCGCGCCGACCTCGGCGGCGTCCGCCTCGACATCGCCGGCGAGCCCGAACTCCGCCGTACGTACGCCGAATTGACCGATTTCCTCGGTTCCCCCCAGGAGCTGCAACCGGTCGTCCAGGCGATGGTGCCGCGCGGTGTCGACACGGTCGTCCGCGCCGCCATCGACCCCGCAGCCGGCGCCGTGCTCTCCTTCGGGCTGGCCGGTGCCCCCTCCCAGCTGCTCGGCGACATAGCCCACCGATTGATTCCGGCCACCGACCGCGAGGTCAGCGAGCAGATCCGGTCGATCCGCAGCGCCCCGCTGCTGTTCGGCTGGCGCGGGTCCCAGCCCGTCGACACCGCCGCCCTGGAGGAGCTGCTGCTGCGGGTCTCCCGGCTGGTCGACGACCACCCCGAGGTGGTCGGCGTCGACCTCGAACCGGTCGTGGTCGCCCCGCACGGCCTCGCGGTCCTCGGAGCCGCCGTCCGGATCGCCAGGCCGCCCGCCACCACCGACCTCGGCCCCCGCCGACTGCCCGTCTACTGAGGCTCTCGCGGCCCGGTACGCCCCGTAAGATGGACCCCATGGCTAAGACCGGTACGACGACCCAGGGGCTGCGCGCGGCGATCGAGCGCAGTGGCTATTACCCGACGCTCGTGGCCGAGGCGGTGCAGGCCGCGGTGGGCGGCGAGCCGGTCGTGTCGTACCTGGTCCACCAGGAGACGACGTTCGACGCCAACGAGGTCCGCCGCCATGTCACGGTCCTGGTCCTGACCGGCACCCGCTTCATCGTCAGCCACACCGACGAGCAGGCCGCCGACGCCACCTCCCCGTCCCCGTACGCCACGACCTCCACCGAGTCCGTCAAGCTCGGCCGGATCTCGTCCGTGGTGCTCAGCCGGGTCGTCGCCAACCCCGAGTCGTACACCCCCGGCCAGCTGCCCCGCGAGGTCGTGCTGACCATCGGCTGGGGCGCGGTCGCGCGCCTCGACCTGGAGCCCGCCAGCTGCGGCGACCCCAACTGCGACGCGGACCACGGCTACACGGGCTCGTCCACCGCCGACGACCTCTCGCTGCGGGTCAGCGAAGCCGGCGACGGCCCGGACTCGGTACGCGAGACCCTCGCCTTCGCCCAGGCGCTCTCCGAGGCCACCGCGGCCACCACCAGCACTCGCTGATGGCGCACACCGCTCCCGCCTGGCCGGAGCCGGAACCGCTCGACCCGCTCAGCGCCCCGGTACCCCCGTACGGCACCGGCTCGCTCTCCGATCTGCTGCCGACCATCGTTGCCGGACAGGGCGTCCGCGACCTCGTCACCACGATGGAGCTGGCCCCTTCCGACCGGGCCTGCGTCTTCCTGATCGACGGCCTCGGCTGGGAGCTGCTGCGCGCCCACCCGGACGAGGCACCGTTCCTCAGCTCCCTTCTGGGCACCTCGTTCAACGGCAGCGGCCGCCCGTTCACCTCCGGCTTCCCCGCCACCACCGCCACCTCCCTCGCCTCGGTCGGCACCGGCCTGCCACCGGGCGCCCACGGCCTGCCCGGATACACCTGCGAGGATCCGGCCACCGGCGCGCTGATGAACCAGCTGCGCTGGCGCCCGTGGACCGATCCGCACGCCTGGCAGCCGTATCCGACGATCTTCCAGCTCGCCGACGCCGCGGGCATCCACACCTGCCAGGTCTCCGCACCGGACTTCGAGCACACCCCGCTCACCAAGGTCGCGCTCAGCGGCGGCACGTTCCACGGCCGGCTCTCCGGAGAGGAGCGGATGGACCTCGCCGCCGAGCAATTGGCCGCCGGCGACCGCTCGCTGGTCTACACGTACTACTCCGAGGTGGACGGCAAGGGCCACCGCTACGGCGTCGACTCCGACGCATGGCGCGGCCAGCTGATGTACGTCGACCGGCTCGCCCAGCGGCTGGCCGAGCAACTCCCGCCGCGCAGCGCCCTCTACATCACCGCCGACCACGGCATGATCGACGTGCCGTTCGACCCCGACTCCCGGATCGACTTCGACGAGGACTGGGAACTGCGCGCCGGCGTCCGCCTGTTGGGCGGCGAGGGGCGGGCCCGGCATGTGTACGCCCACCGGGGTGCCGCCGCCGATGTCCTCGCCGTCTGGCGCGAGGTGGTCGGCGACCAGATGTGGGTGGCGAGCCGCGAAGAGGCCATCGCCGCGGGCTGGTTCGGTCCGCGTGTCGACGACCGGGTGCGCGGCCGGATCGGCGACGTGGTCGCCGCCGCCCACGCCGACATGGCCGTCATCGCGACCGAACGGGAGCCCAACGAGTCGAAGATGGTCGGCCTGCACGGCTCGATGACCGCCGTGGAGCAGCTGGTGCCGCTCTTGGAAGTCCGCACCTGACCCGCGAGGCCCCGCCCGACCCGGTCCGCGCGGACCGGGTCCGCACGCCGTCCCGCCCCTTCCGTACGAGCCCGAAAGGCCCGCCACCCCCCATGCCCGAGCTGGTGTTCTTCTCCAGAACGATGGACTGCGGAAAGTCGACCAACTTTCTTGGGTATTCGCCATCGGCTGGTCTTGGTGTGGGTGGTGTTGTGTCGGTTGATGGCGGGGTTGTTCGTGTCGATGGTGCTCCGTCTGTTGGTTTGGTTGGAAAGGTTCCTGTGGCCTGATGTCCGAATTGGTGTTCTTCTCTGGAACAATGGACTGCGGGAAGTCAACTTTGGCGCTACAAATCGAACATAATCGAACGTCGCGTGGTCTGCAGGGGTTGATCTTCACGCGTGATGACCGTGCGGGTGAGGGCAAGCTGTCGTCGCGTCTGGGGCTGGTGACCGATGCGGTGGAGGCCGGGCCGGGGTTGGATCTGTATGGATATGTGGTGGAGCAGTTGTCTCGGGGTGGGCGGGTCGACTACGTGATCGTGGACGAGGCCCAGTTCCTGCTGTCCGGGCAGATCGACCAACTGGCCCGGATCGTGGACGACTTGGAGCTGGACGTCTTCGCGTTCGGTATCACCACTGACTTCCGGACGAGGCTGTTTCCTGGCTCCCAGCGTCTGATCGAGCTTGCGGATCGCTTGGAGACTTTGCAGGTCGAGGCGATGTGCTGGTGTGGTGCTCGGGCTACGCACAATGCGCGCACCGTGGGTGGGGAGATGGTCGTCGAGGGGGAGCAGGTTGTCGTGGGCGATGTGGCTCAGTCGGCGGCGGAGGTTGGGTACGAGGTGCTGTGTCGACGTCATCACCGCAGGCGGATGACGAGCGCTGCGGCGCGGGGAGCGGCGCTGTCGTCGGACGTGCTGCCGGTCACCGCCACTTGACCTCTGGCCGGCGAGAAGTGCGTCGCGTTGTTTGTCGGCCGTGCTGGCCATGGGGGAGCGAGCGTTGGGGAGCGGAGGGTGGCCTTGGCCGCAGGTTCGAGTCCTCGGCCCGGCTGCGCTTCTCGGTGCAGCGCCGTAGCTTGCCGAAGCCGTTCATCCACGCGTGGCTCCGCTCCACCACCCACCTCTTGCCGGCCTCGACGGGGGCGGGGACGCCCTTGCGGGCGATCTCGCCGGTGAAGCCCAACTCCTCGAGCGAGCAACGGGTCTTGTCGCTGTCGTAGCCGCGGTCCAGGTTCACGTTGACTTGATCGGGAAGCCCGCCGACCTGCTCGTCGGCGGCCTTGAGGGTGGGCACGAGCAGCGGGGAGTCGTGGCGGTTGGCCCCAGCCGAGACGATGCCCAGCGGGACGCCGGTGCCCTCGGTGGCCACCGAGCGCTTCAGGCCCTGCTTGCCCCGGTCCACCGGCGAGCGCCCGGCGGCCTCGCCGCCGCAGGGGGCCTTGGTGATGCAGCCGTCAACGGACAGTTCGTCGAGCTCCAGGCCGATCATGCGGTCGTATGCCTGGCAGCCGAGCGGGTGCGAGTCGACGTGCTTGGGCAGCAGCGCCGCGAACTGGTCCCACAGCGGTTCGAGCACGCATGATGGCAGGACAGGCACGAGCCCTCCGGTGATCACTGAGCGTAGAGAACTCCATGATCGACTGGGCTCGTGCCTGCTCGGTCTCCGGCGCCCGATAGGCCACCCAGCGCGCCTGCTGCCGACGCCCCTATGGCAGCGTGGTGGTGTCGATCGCTTGGATCTGGTTTGAGTCGTGGTCCGAGACGAGCAGGGTCTTTGCGTCGGGGCTGAGAGCGAACTCCCGGGGGAAGGCGCCGGTTTGGATGCGTCCGAGGTTGGCTGGTTTGCCGGTGAGGGCGGCCCGGGTGTCGACCACGGTCAGTCCGGTGGTGGCGCCTGGGGTGTGGAATCGGTTGGTGTCGGCGGTGATGATGCGGCTGCCGCCTCGTACGAAGGTCAGGCCGACGGGGGCGGTGCCGACCTGGACGGAGGTCAGCAGGGCGTGCTGGGGGTCGGTGGTGAGTTTTGCGGCGTCGAAGGCGAGCAGGGCGTTGCTCTTGCGGGCTGTGACCCATACCGTCTTCCCGTCCGGTGAGGGGGCTACCCGTACGGGGTTGCATCCGGCCAGGACGCTGCCACGCAGGGCCTTTTGCGGAGTCGCTTCCAAGGTGGCGAGGTCGATGACGCTGAGCTCGCCGTGCTTGCCGCCTGCTGTCGGTTTCTGGCTTGGGGCGACCTCACTGGTCGCGTACAGCCAGCGTCCGTTGGGGGAGATGGCGGTGCCGACCACGGCTTGGCCCAGGGTCAGGCTGCCGATGAGGGAGCTTTGGCCGAATCCACCGCGAAGTGCCTTGCGCAGGTCGAAGACCTCGATGTCGCCGCGGTGGCCGGTGCTGGCGTCTCCGTATTCCTGGCTGACGAAGGCGTAGTGGTCATCGGGTGAGACGGTCACCTCGATCGCGCTGGTCCCGGCCGTGCCGGTGAGCGTTCCCAGCACGGCTCCCGGTGTTCCTGCCGCAGCCTTGGCCGCGTCCACCACGATCGCTCCGCTGCCCGCGGCGATGAGCAGTTCGCGTCCGTCATGGGTGAGGGCGACGCCGGTGGCGCCTTCCTTCCCCACGCTGGCGGCCGGAAGCGGAATCTTGCGTAGGAGCCGGGGCTGGGTGCTGTCTGTGGACAGCACCCCGAGTTCCGTCTTCAACGCGGCGAAGGCGATGTGGCCCGTCCGGGCGTAGACCAGTCCGAAGGGCCGGGGCGGGACGGTCAGACTCGCGGTGTGGACACCGCCCAGCTGCGACTGCGCAGGTGCGGCCGAGGACTGACACGAGGGCTCGGATGCGGACGCGGCCGGCGGGAGGGCTGCTGCGGAGAGCGCCGACGAGCTGGTACGGCTACTAGGGGCACTGCCCTTCCCCGCGCATGCCGACGCGGACAGTCCCACGGTCAGCGCCAGTGCCAGCGACCACAGCCGTTTTCCTGAGAAGTCCATCACGCTTCCCCTTTCTCACCTTGGAAACTATGGCGATGATGGCGGAAAATCTTGTGGATTCTCTGTGGAAAGCAGAGGCCGCCACCCGTTGCGAAGGCCCTGCGCCCCGCGACAAGCTACGCGCTGCGCCGAGAAGCGCAGCCGGGCCGTGGGCTTCTACCTCTACCTGTCCGCTGCGATCGTCACACTGCGTATGCTCATCCGCCGTGCGACCCCGCGCTACCGCTGGGACGGCCGCCCAACCACCAAGCGCCTGAAATGACGCCTACTGCCGGGCGCTCTTAGAGCTCGTAACACGAGCTTGTTGAGCTGTCCTGGTCGGGTGTGACTGGTAGGTCGATTCGGTCCGTCAACGACGTCACCCAGACCCTCGCCCTCGTCGACGGCATCCCGCCCGTGGCCGGACGGCCCGGCCGCCCGCGCCGCCGCCCCGACTCACTTCTCGGCGACAAGTGTTACGACTCCAACCCCAACCGGCGAGAGCTGTGTAAGCGTCGGATCCTGCCGGTCATCTCCCGCAAGGGCGCCCTGAACATCAAGGGCCTGGGCAAACTCCGCTACGTCGTGGAGCAGACCTTCGCCCTCCTCCACCAGTTCAAACGTCTCGCCGTCCGCTGGGAACGCCGCACCGAACTCCACGATGCCTTTGCCTCATTGGCCTGCGACCTCATCTGCTGGAGGCGATTGAAGAAGCATCGATCGTGATCGTTACGAGCTCAAACGGAGGATCCGTCCGGCATCGGCGGCCGAAGGAGTCAGTCCGGGGGCGTGTCGATGAGCAGGCGAATGCCGTCGATCAGTGCCTGCGCCTGCCCATCGGGCCAGTCCGCGATCAGGCCCGCAAGGTGCCGGGTCAGCGCGTTGCGGAGCTTAGTGACCGTGGCGCGACCCTTGGGCGTCAATGTGAGCAAGGTGGCCCGGCCGTCGCAGGGGTCGGGGCTGCGCTCGAGCAGGCCCGCGCTTTCGAGCCGGTCGGCATAGCGACTTGCGCCGGATCGGTCGATGCCGACCTCGTCGGCAAGCCGCGCCGCCGATTGCGGTCCGAGTCGAGCCAGCCCACTGAGTACCGGGTAGGTCTGACGATCGACATCCGTCGGTGCCGAGTCGAGGACCGCGTCGTAGAGCGTGTTGCGGTTGCGCCGCAGCAGCAGCTGTCCCAGTGCCCGCTCCAGGTCACGTGCCAATCCCCTATTCGCCATCCAACAATAATACGTGCGAAACGCACGGAATGGGCGTACGTTGTTGCGTGCAAGTCGCACGCACTTTTCCTGGGAGGTCTCATGGTCATAGGTCACGTGCTGACCCGGCGGATCATCGGTCAGCCGGACGATGCTGCGGTCGGCATCGCGCGCTCCTTCCAGCCGTCCTGCGTTCAGGTCACCGATGGCGTCGTCGGCGACTCCTCGGAGTTCGTCGCGCACATCACGCAGGTTCTCCACGGTGCGTTGCTCGGCCTTGGAGACACGGAGCTTGCGGCACTGATCGGCGCGGGCGAGGTTGTTGAGCAACTGATCGGCACGCGGCAGACCGAGGGGGCATGGTGATGACCGAGAGGCCTCGCAGCGCGCTGATCGGGCCGGTGCTGGTGCTGGCCACGCTGGTCTCCAGCATCATCAGTTCGTTCGGTGCTCCGCTCATCCCCACCGTTGCTCGCGATTTTCATGAGTCGCTGAGTACGGCGCAGCGGTCGCTGACGGTGGCGCTGCTGGTCGGCGCGGCGAGTTCCCCGGTCCTGGGCCGGCTCGGCGACGGCCCGCGACGGCGAGTGACGTTGCTCGGCGGCTTGGCCGTGGTCACGGCGGGCGGTGTCGTGGCTGCGCTGGCCGGCGGCTTGGGGATGCTGCTCGTCGGCCGCGGACTGCAGGGCGTCGGGCTCGGGCTGGCGCCGCTGGCGATGGCCACCGCTCGGGAAGAACTGCCGCAGGCCAAGGTCGCGCCGATGATTGCGCTGTTGTCGGTATCGGCGGGGGCCGGCCTCGGCGCCGGTTACCCGATCAGCGGGGTGATCGCCGAGGCGTGGGGATTGGCGGGTGCGTACTGGTTCGGCGCGATCGTGTCCGGCCTCGCGTTGATCTGTGTCGCTGCAGTCATACCGTCGAGCGCGGGGCGTAGCGCCCCCAACCGGTTCGACTGGGCCGGTGCCGTGCTGCTCGCGCTGGCGATGGTCGCCGCACTGGTGTCAGTGGCAGAGGGGACACAGTGGGGTTGGGGTTCGCCGGCGATCATCGGCCTGTTGGCCGTCGGCGTAGTGCTCTTCGCGGCGTGGGTCGTGCAGCAGCTGCGCGCCGGGAACCCGCTGGTTCAGCTGCGTCTGCTGCGCCATCCATCCGTGTTTTCCGCCGATGCCTGCGCCATGGTGCTCGGCGTCGCGATGTACATGGTGCTTTCGGGGGTGACGGAGTTTGTGCAATCCCCACGCTCGGGCGGATTCGGGTTCTCCGCATCGGCCGTCATGGCCGGCCTCGTCCTCATCCCCCTGTCCTTCTTCATGCTGATCAGCTCCCGCACCCTGCCGGCCTTGGTGACACGCATAGGGATCCGGGCGGTGCTGACGATGGGCTGCCTCGTAGCCGCGCTGGGCTGCGGATTCTTCGCGGTCTTCCATGGCGCCCTGTGGCAAGCCTTCGTGATGACGGGCGTCCTGGGAGTGGGACTGGGCACCACCTTCGCCGCGATTCCCGGTTTGATCGTGCAGTCGATCCCCGCCCGGGAGACAGGTAGCGCCATGGGCTGCTACCAAGTGGTCCGCTTCACCGGCTTTTCCCTGGGCAGCGCGCTCACCGCCACCATCCTGGCCGCTCATGTCAGCGGCAACGGTCAGCCAACGGTGGGTGGTTACACCATGGTGCTGTGGTTCTCCGCCGGCTTCTGTGTCCTCGCCGCCGCCCTTGCCTGGTTCCTGCCCGCCCGATCCACCCGGCTCACGCCCGCGGAGCGCCTGCCCGCCGACGAGGTCCGGCTAGTGGAACAGACCGACGGCGACGACCTCTCGTCGTAGGCAACCTCCAGGCATGACGACCCGCGCCAGGTCGTCGTCCACGATCCACGGCCGGGTACTCACACTCCACGAACGGCCGAATCGACCTACCATTCACGCCCGACCAGGACAACTCGACAAGATCGTGTTACGAGCTCTTAGAGGTCCTAACGCAACGTATTTTGCAGGCGTCGCCAGCAGATCAGCGAGCAGGCGAGTTTGAGGAACGCCTCGTGGATGTCGTCTCGGGTTTCCCAGCGGATGCGCAGGCGGCCGAACCAGTGCAGGAGCGCGATGGTCTGTTCCACGACCCATCGCTTGGTGCCCAGTCCGGAGCCGTGGTCAGTGCCGCGCCGGGCGATGACCGGCTTGATGCCCTTCGCCCAGACCTGGCGGCGGTAGCAGTCGTGGTCGTAGCCGCGGTCGGCGTAGACCTCCTTCGGTCGCTTGCGGGGCCGGCCGCGTTTCCCGCGGATGGAGGGGATCGCTTCCAGCAGGGGCATCAGCTGGGTGACGTCGCTGCGGTTCCCGCCGGTCAGGGTGACAGCCAGCGGGATGCCGGCGGCGTCGCAGATCACGTGGTGTTTGGAGCCCGGCCGGCCCCGGTCGACCGGGCTCCGCCCGGTTTTGGGCCGCCCTTGAGCGCCCGGACGTGGGAGCTGTCGATCACCGCCCGCGACATGTCCAGACGGTCGGTGGCTCGCAGCTCGTCCAGCAGCATCTCGTGCAGCCGCTGCCACACCCCTGCGTTGTTCCAGTCCCGCAGCCGCCGCCGGCAGGTCATCCCCGAGCCGAACCCGAGCTCACCGGGAAGCCATTCCCACTGGATGCCGGTGTAGAGGACGAACAGGATGCCGCACAGCACCTTGCGGTCCTCCAGAGCCTTCTTCCGCCCCGGCCGCCGCTGACCATCGGGTGACGATGGCAGCAACGGCTCGATTCTCGACGACAACTCATCGTCAACCAGCCAGGGTTGAGGGTTCCGCTTGCCCATACCCCAGCAACCGACACACCCGTCCGGAGGACACGGCTACCAGCGTTGCGTTAGGAGCTCTTAGCCCTGCCCGATGATGCCGACCGAATTCGGCCCACTGCGCCAGTGCACCCTGGCTTTGGCAGAGCACCCCGCGGTTGGCCTCCCGGCCACACCCAGAGAACTCACACTCCCTGCGCTTGCTCATGGCAGCGCATGCTAGGGGGCGGCACTGACAATGCACCGACTCGATTTAGAAGATCAACACCGTATGTCTGGACGAGCTGCCGCAGTCCCGGCGACCGGCGAGACGAAGGCCGTGTGCTGGGTCTCTGTCTGCATCGTGCCCAAGGCCCTCGCCCACGGAGAGCAAGGCTGGCAGATCGCTAGCCCCGCTGAGAGTGACGCCGTCAGCTCGCCCGATAGCGGGCGAACACTGCATCGCGCTCCCGCTCCCAGGTCCAGTCCGGATCCCTACGCTGAAACTCGGTAACGGCCAGCTCGAAGAACTGGTCGGACGGCTTCTGGCTCGCCCCATTGACCACCAGCGCCGAGAGTAACGGCTCGGACCCGGTGCTGTCCTGGCGGCAGACGTCCGCCAGCAGGAGCGACATCATCCGGCCGTGGTAGTGCACCCGGTGCTCCGGTGCCACGGCCTCGCTCAGTGCCTTGTAGGAGTCGGTCCGGCCCTCTCGGGCCCACTCCCTCAGAACCCCCACCATGGCTTCTAACGCGGCGATGTAGTCCTCATCCCTGTGCTTCATGCCAGCCCCCTGCACGTCAACTGGCCACTACGGTACGCGCGCGGGTGAGCATTGGAGAGCGCGTTGGTGAATCACACCGAACCGACTTAACCTTGATCCACCGACTGGCGCCTTGTGGATAGCGTTTCGGGGAAACGAGGAAGTGCCTTGTTACCTGTGATGGTGGGAGTTCTTGAGGCTTTCACCAGGCGCGATCAGCAAGGCACTTCCGAGATGCAAGTTCCCCATACGCCAGCGGCGGTCTCCGCTGCGTTCGATGATCCGAATCTGATCGCCCATGCCGGGCTGGTCCCGGTGATGCGGCTGGCCGAGCAGTGTGGTCTGGCCCGGCTGGTCACGCAGAAGGTCAAGCTGACCGCTACGAAGAACGACGCGGGTGCGGCGGCGGACGCCAAGGTCACCAGCATCGTGCATGGCCGCAGGCGCGGACAGCATCGACGACCTCGACGTCCTGCGACACGGAGCCATGCCGGCCGTGTTCGGAGGCATCCGTGCTACCTCCACACTGGGCACGTTCCTGCGCGAGTTCACCCACGGCCATGCCCTTCAACTCCATGCCGTGCACCGCAGGTTCCTCGGCGAACTGGCCGCTCGCGCCCCGCTGCAGCCCGGCTCCGATCCGCACCCTGCACCCCCTGCTCGCCACCATCTGCACTCCCGCCTCCCTGCTGGTAAGCGCCACCGTGCGGATGCGCCGCGGCAAGGCAGCCGACTCCCGCGGCGCCCCGAAACTCGTCAGCGAGACCCTGGCCACCGCCGTCGAGGCCGGCTGCACCGGCATACGCATCCTGCGAGCGGACTCGCAGTTCTACAACGCCGGTGTCATCGCCGCCTGCCGCCGGGGGAAGTGAGGCGATCCCCGCCACCCCGCCGTGCTCGCCGCCCAACGTCGCGAGCGCGCCCGCATCCGCAGTGAGAAGGGCATCCGCTTGGGCGGACGCCCCCAAGGCCGCGGTCTGACGCCACGCCCTCTATCTCAGCTGAGGATCTCGGCCGCCTTGGTCATCGGCCCCCCTGTGTCGCCGGTGTTGAGCGTTCCCGTCGGTTCGAAGAGCAGGATCGCGGTCTCTTCGACAGCCACGGTGCGGTGTTCGACGCCGCGGGGAACCACGAACAACTCGCCAGGTTCCAATACAACATCGGCGTCCCTGAGCTGGATGGTGAGCCGTCCGCTGATGACCAGGATCAGTTCATCGGTGTCCTCGTGGGTGTGCCAGACGAATTCCCCCTTCAATTTGGCCAGCTTGACCTCGTAGTCGTTGAGCACAGCCACTTTCTTCTGCGACCACAGCTCGCTGAACTGCGACAACTTGTCAGCGAGGTTGACGGGAACAGCAGACTTGGACATCCAGCATCCTTCCTCAAGGCCGGTCAACCGTGAGCGACTCCTCAGCCCCTCCAGCCGGCGTCACGAGCCTGGCGCACTCGGTCTCGCCGGTCTTGTACGTTCCTGGCATGACCGGAGACCGACCCCACACGACCATCAGCGCCTGGAAACCGTCAGTACCGGGGATCGCCGAGGTCTTCCATGCACATTTCACCGACCACGCCTACCCGACCCACACCCACGACACGTGGGACCTGATGATCCTCGACGACGGCTCGGTCGACTTCGCACTCGATCGCCGCCGCCACGGGGTGACGGGCACCACCGGCGTCCTCCTGCTGCCTCCCGGTGTCCCTCACGACGGTCGGACCGTCACGGCGTCAGGCTTCCGCAAACGCGTCCTCTACCTCGACGACTCCGTACTCCCACAGCGTTTGGCCGGCCGTGCCGTGGACGCTCCGGTCGTCAACGACGGGCTGCTGCGCCACCGGATCCACCAACTGCACGCTGCACTCGCCCAAGCCGGGGACGGGTTCGAAGCCGAGTCCCGCCTCTCGTTCATCCGCGAACGGCTCCGCTTCCACCTCGACGCGCTCCAGCCCCGCACACCGGGGCGTGAGGCAAGCCGGCTCGCCGCCGCGCTGCGGGAACTGCTGGACGAGCGGATACACTCCGGCATATCCCTGCGTGAAGCCGCCGCCACTCTGCATGCCCACCCCACCCACCTGATCCGCTGCTTCAAGCAGACATACGGCCTGCCGCCACACACCTACCTCACCGGCAAGCGCATCGACCAGGCACGTCGACTGCTGCTCGGCGGCCACCGGCCTGCCGAGGTTGCCGCAACCGTGGGGTTCCACGACCAGGCCCACCTGAACCGACACTTCACACGCCACGTGGGCACGACACCCGCGCGTTACAAGCGCACTCGCACCGGTTCAGCCGCACTTCTTCCTGACACTGCGGCGGATGCGCACATCCCGTAGCCTCTGTCGCCCCCGCCGCGACCATCAAACGGCAACCTGGCGATCACGAGCGGAGCGAGATGATGGTCGACAGCACAAAGGACAGGAGCTCCGTCCATGGACAACATCGAGATCGATGCGACCTTGGTCCGATCCCTCCTGCATGAACAGCATCCAGACCTTGCTGGACTGGCCCTCCGCCCCGTAGCTGGCGGCTGGGACAACCAACTGTGGCGACTTGGTGACGAGTTGGCCGTGCGCATACCGCGCACGCCACGCGCGCCGGTGTCAGCTTCCGGAGTCGGCTGCGCGGATGGCCGGAGTCTGCTGCACTCACTCGCGAAGCTGACACAAGTCCCTCATCGTTGGCCGCCGTACCGGGCGAGGGCTTCGGTGAGTGCTGTGCGCTGCTGTTCGGTCATGGGCCCGAGGACGCAGATGGGGAGCAGCCCGTCCTCACGGTTCGCGAGTGAGCCGAGCCACGGGTAGGGCCATCCCGCCGGGCGCAAAGCGGTCGCTCCGTCGTCGTACCGGGTCCAGATGTGGACACCGCTGTACACATACTCGGCCGAGCACGTGAGCTCCTCAAAGCTGCCGTACGTGGGTTGGATCTCCTCGATGGTGACGCGCTGGATCCGGTCCCAGGTGAACTCGCGCCGTCCCGTGGCGCTAGTGGTCTGTATGTACTGCGGTCCTACGTGCAGCGCCCAGCCAGCTGGGTTTTCGCGCAGACGCTCACCGTGCAGACGGCCGATCGCCGGAGCCGCCAAGCCAGCGGCCAGGATCGCGGCCAACATCCCTACCAGGAGAAGGACAGCCCCTGGGGTCATCCCCTCCTCACCGGGCAAGTTCTCCAACCGGCGCCCCGCTGCCAGGGAGAGAGTTACGACTGCCACCAGCGCCGAGACTGCTGCCAGGATCGCCATCGCCTTCCAGCTATCGGATCTCGCTGACGACGTGGGGGGTGGATGCTCGCCGGGCAGTCATCCCCGCTGGTCAGCGAGCTCTAGCGGGTCCTGGGAGCTGTCGCGTGTGGCGGCTTTCATCACTCCGCGCGGACAGCGCGGGCCGACATGCCGCGCATGGCGTAATGAGCGCTCCGGTGGCCTTCCCAGGTCACGTTGTGCGGATGCGGTGACCAGCATGGGTGGTGGCAAGGAAGTGGCGAGGCGGGGCATGGGCGAGGAAAGCGTGGACCGGTCGGAGGGTTTCGGCGAGCGGCTGCTCGGCCTGCTGCTGGATCGGGCGCGGCTGATGCCGCCGCAGCTGATCGCCCCGCTGGTCGCGGAGGAGGTGGCCAGGATCGGCGGCCGTGACGTCTCCATCCTGCTCCAGGACTACGCGCAGGAATTGCTGGTGCCGCTTTCGGGCAGGAAGCTGCACGTCGGCCAGCCCGAGCCGATGGTCGGCTCCCCCGCCGGCCGGGCCTTCCTGAGAGCGGATGCCGTCGAGGTGCCGCAGGCCCACGGCGGCGTGCGGATGTACCTGCCGCTGCTGGACGGCAGTGACCAGGTGGGGGTGATGGCCCTGACCCTGGACGCCGTCGGCGACGACGACCGGCGCCTGCTGCGCAGGCTCGCCGGCCTGGTCGCCGACATGCTGGTAACCAAGAACGCCTACACCGACCTGTTCTTCCTGGCCCGGCGCCGGGAGCCGATGAGCGTGTCGGCGGAGATCCAGTGGAGCCTGCTGCCGCCGTTGACGATGACAGTGCCGCAGGTCTCGGTGGCCGGCATCCTGGAGCCCGCCTACCGCGTCGCCGGTGACAGCTTCGACTACGCCCTCAACGACAACATCCTGCACATGGCCGTGATCGACGCGATGGGCCACGGCCTGGACGCCGCCGTGATGGCGACCGTGGCCATCGGCGCCTACCGACATGCCCGGCGCGTGTTCGTCAGCCTGGCCGAGAAGTACGCGTTCATGGACGACGCCATCTCCCGGCAGTTCGGTCCCGACCACTTCGTCACCGCCCAGCTGATGCACGTCAACATCGCCACCGGTGAGCTGGAGCTGGTCAACGCGGGCCACCCCGCGCCGCTGCTGATCCGCGACGGCCGGGTCGTGCAGCAACTGGAGAGCGCAACAACGCTGCCCGTCGGCTTCGGCGGCGAGGAGCCCCGGATCCGAGAGCACCTGCTCCAGCCGGGCGACCGGGTGCTGTGCTACACCGACGGCATCATCGAGGAACACGTCACCGGCGGCGAGCCGTTCGGTGAGGAACGCCTCACCCGCTGCGTCAACCACCTGGGAGAAGAGCCGTCACAGGGGGTGCGGGCGGATCTGCGCCGGCTCTCCCACACGCTGAAGACGGAACGGGGCGGGCACACCAGCGACGACGCCACTCTCTTCATGATCGAGTGGCACGGCGGCGCCGCCGACCACCTCGTGGTTCTCGACTGAGAACCACGACGTCAACCGAATCCGCACCGGCCAGCGCCACCCACGCGCACGACGGCCAGTCCCTCCAGCGACATTTCCACGCCGTCTGATTGCTATGTACTGCCCAAGACCGTCGACAAACGTTGCTCGCTCTCGCCTACGAAACCAAACCGGTTCGTGGGTTAGTTCACGTCCGCGGTAACAAGCCTCAACGCAGCCCGACATCAAGCCCTTGACCCGGCATCCCCGGGGCCGCTGTCTCGTAAGACTCGGGGGAGGGCCGGGGGCCGGGGACGGTAGCCGCGGGGCCCAGCTCCAGGCGGGTGTTCCTGTCCAGCTAGAACCGGCCGTAGGGGTTCACGTGCGACCAGAACAGCGAGGACAGGGCCCGCCGGTCGGCGTCGGTGAGCTGCTCGGACCACTTCTCAGAGGACGTCCCGTTCAGGTGCGCGTTAGTTCATGGGTTGTGCCAGGTTGTCGTCGTTTCGCCGGTTGCTCGTTTGGCGAGTTTGGAGAGCATGGCGAGGCGGATCATGCTCTCGGAGTGTTGGGGTTTGGTTTCGTAGTCTCGGGCCAGGCGGCGGTGCATCATGAGCCAGCCGAAGCTTCGCTCCACCACCCAGCGCCGCGGTAGCACTGAGAAGCCTTTGACCTGTGTGTTTCGCGGCACGACCTCGACGTCGATGCCGAGGGCGGCGCCGTGTTCGATGGCCTGGGTCTTGTATCCGGTGTCGGCCCACGCCTTGGTGATGGTGGGGTGGTTGGCGGCGACTTGGGTGAGGAGTTGATTGCCTGCCTGGTTGTCGGAGACACTGGCCGCGGTGACCATGACCAGCAGTAACAGGCCAAGGGTGTCTGTGACGATGCTGCGTTTGCGGCCCACGATTTTCTTGCCGGCGTCGGTGCCTTGGGTGCTGGTGGGCACGCTGGGAGCGGTTTTCACGCTCTGGGCATCGATGAGGCAGGCAGTTGGCTCGGCAGTGCGTCCTTCCCGCTCTCGGGCGATCCGATGCAGGCGGACGCCGAGCTTCTCGATAGTCCCGTCGGCGGTCCAGGCACTGAAGTAGGAGAAGACCGTGGTGTGCGGCGGAAGGTCATGCGGTAGGTAACGCCAGGGAATCCCGGTCCGGTTGACGTAGAGGATCGCATTGAGGACTTCCCGCAGGTCAGTGACCTTGCCGCCGAGGTTGAGCGAGGTCTTCTGCCGCTCCGTGCGCCAGGCGGTCAGCGTCGACTCCATCAGGGCCCAGCGGGCGTCGGACAGGTCGCTCGGATAGGACTTGCGGGGTGGCTTTGTCGTCATAACATCACTGATACGGCAGGGAGTTGCGGTGAGGTATCACTCGTCGGAGTGACCTGAGGCGGGCATTCTTCGTGAGTTCGAACCGGACAGGATCTGCCGGGCGAATCATGATGAAAAGCGAGCCTGACGGCGACATCGTCCCGACGCATTCGGCATGAGCAGCCTCAATCGGACGATTTCAGGCGGGCGATAAAACGGTCAAACCTGCACGTCAACAGCATGAACGTCCTCTTAGAGGTCGTTTTCATCCGTGATGCGCTGGTATGTTCTGGGTTTGCGCGTGCGGGATTGCCGTGCCGGCGAGACTGTCGGTGCGGTTGAGTTCTGAGGGGCAGGTGGGGTGACGGCTGGGGTGGAAGGCGGCTTGTGCCTGTCTCATTCCAAAGTGCCCCAGCGCGGAACCGTGCCCCCACACGGCCGCCGCACGCCTGGGCGCACGTGTTCTCCAGCGGTACATCCAGGACATGTCTGAGCGTCGTCCCTATCCGAGCGATCTATCCGATGCCCGTTGGGAGTTGGTCGAGCCGGTACTGTCTGCCTGGCGGGCCGCGCGACGTCGGCATGCCTTGGATATCGGTCGCCCACCTGAGCATGACCTGCGCGACATCATGGACGCGATCTTGTACGTGGATCGCACCGGCGTGCAGTGGCGTTACCTGCCGCACGATTTCCCTCCGTGGAACACCGTCTACGGCTACTTCGCCAGGTGGGAGAAGGGCGGCGTGTTCTCCCAGCTCACCGGGCTATTACGGGGGTTGGCTCGCCAGCAGGCAGGCAAAGGTGCCGCACCCTCGGCTTGTGTCATCGACGCGCAGAGCGTGAAAACCTCCACCGGTGTCCCCGCGGCCAGTCAGGGCGTTGACGCGGGGAAGAAGATCGTGGGCCGCAAGCGCAGTATCGTCACCGATACCCTCGGCTTGCTCCTGGCGGTTGTTGTCGCGGCCGCGAGTGTGCAGGACTCAGTGGCCGGCACATACCTGGTCGACGCCGTGGCCGCCGCCCATCCCACCATTCGGAAAGTCTGGGTGGACGGCGGCTACCGCCAGCATCTCGTCGAACATGCAGCCCGCCTGGGAATCGACGTGGAAATCGTTCAGCGTGCCCCCGGAGCCAGGGGCTTCATCCCCATCCCGAAACGATGGGCTGTCGAACGCACCTATGGATGGCTGATGTTCCACCGCCGCCTGGCACGCGACTACGAAGCCCTCCCGCACGCTCCGAAGCCGTGATCCACCTGGCCATGACCGACCTCATGGCCCGCCGCCTTACCGGCGAAGCCGCCGTCTCCTGGCGTGACCCCATAAACCAGCATGAACCACAGATTCCAGGATGAAACAACGGGAGAAAACGACCTCTTACCGTGGGCCTGGTACACGCCTCCTGCGAGCGGAGTCGTACAAGGACGCCCGCACCGGCTCTGCCGGCAGGGGCCTTCAGACGCTGGGGACGTGCAGCAAGTCCCAACTGGACTTGCCGGGGACACCGTCGGACTCGTTGTCTGAGGAGTGGAGCTTCCGCTGCCAGGCGGCGTAGGACTTCACATCGCCCGAGCCCCACACGTCGGTGTCACGGCTGGACTCGTACCGATTGCATCCTTCGGCGACAAGCCGATCGTGCATCGCGGTGATGACCGGCGATTTCTTTCCGGTGTGGAAGAACGAAGCACCAGGGAAGGGCTCGAACTTTCCGGTGCCGCCATCCATGAACTTGCGGTAGGCCCCGTTCGTGAACGTGGACCATTGGCTCCAGCCGTGTGCGTCCTTGATGGCCTTTGCTGTCTTGGCGTTGTAGACCGGGTCCTTGAGCTTTCCGGCAATCCTGAGCGAGTCCGGCGGGGAGAACTGCTCTGGGTGCCTGAGGGAGCGTATCTGGAAGAGGCCAAAGGACGGCCCCCACTTGTTGTCGGCCAGACCCTCGTCCCCGACAATGGCCGGGTCGCCGCGGGACTCTGCCATGGCGACGGCCGCCGCGATGTTGATGTCGCTGCCGGTGAACCCCACCTGTGTGGCGAGGGCTCGCAGCTCGGTCAGGTTCATTGTCATTCCCTACGCCTTCTGGCTTTCCGATCAGGAGCCATGTCGCCATGGTCCATTACGGTTTCGGATCGAGGGTCGGGTGCAGTCCGGAATCCCCGGCCCGGGTGGATATCTTGCCGGAATGTGATACCTGCACTTGCGGATAAGGGCTGAAATCCCGGCTATGAGCGCCCCTAGTTGACGCCTATACAGATAGCGGATCAGATTCCTCTTCACCGCGCCTCCGTGGAGAGCGAGGCGGATTTGCGAGGCGGAAAGATCAGTTACTTCGACCGTATGGCCGGGTCAGCAACGGGGCAAACGGAGCGCTAGGTGTTCTGTCCGGGGAGGTTGTGGACGGTGAGGCAGGTCTCGGCTGAGGGATCTTGAACAGGTGAGGGCCTTCCGGGTTCGGTGTGGATTGCGACGTCTACACCGACCGAAAGGCCCTCGTGCCCCACCGTAATGCACCCCTGACCGAGACTGGACGGCTGCGTCTGGCCCGCTGCGTCGTCGACGAGGGCTGGACCCTGCGGCGGGCCGCCGAACGCTTCCAGGTCTCGCCCACCACCGCCCAGCGCTGGGCCGACCGCTACCGGCTGCTGGGTGAGGCGGGGATGGCAGACCGTTCAAGCCGCCCGCACCACAGCCCGCGCCGCACCCCGACACGCACGGAACGGCGCATCATCAAGGTCCGCCTCCTGCGCCGGTGGGGCCCGGCCCGCATCGCCCACCTGCTGCGACTGGTCCCCTCGACCGTGCACCGCGTGCTGACCCGGTTCGGCCTGGCCCGCCTGACCCACCTGGACCGGGCCACAGGCCGGCCGATACGCCGCTACGAACGCGACCGCCCCGGCGAGTTGGTCCACGTGGACATCAAGAAGCTCGGCAACATCCCCGACGGCGGCGGCCACAGGACACTCGGCCGGCAAGCAGGCCGCAAGACCCGCTCAAAAGTCGGCTACAGCTACATCCACACCGCCGTCGACGACCACTCCCGCCTGGCCTACAGCGAGATCCACACCGACGAGAAAAAGGAGACCGCCACCGCCTTCTGGACCCGGGCCCAAACGTTCTTCACCACCTGCGGCATCACCGTCGAACGGGTCCTGACCGACAACGGCGCCTGCTACAAGTCCCACACCTGGCGCGATGCCCTCGCAGCAGCCGGGATCACCCACAAGCGAACCCGGCCCTACCGGCCACAGACCAACGGCAAAGTCGAACGCTTCAACCGCACCCTGCTTGACGAATGGGCCTACGCGAAGCCCTACCGCTCAGAGACCGAACGCCGCGAAGCGTTCCCCCAATGGCTGCACACCTACAATCACCACCGCGGACACACCGCGCTCAAGGGCAAACCACCCGCCAGCCGCGTCCCCAACTTCACAGGGCAATACAGCTGGGCCCTGTTGTGGGCCGGCCTACGAACCGGCGGGCGAAGATCCAGGAAGAGCACCGCGTCCGCCGCTTCTCCCGCCTCTGCGAATCGGTCGCGAGGGGAGCTTCGCCCGCTCGTTGTGGTCGGCTTCGGTCTCGCCAGAGAAGATGACGGCGGGGTCGTCGTTCGGAGTGTGCCGGTTTCGGCGCTGGTGGGCCGGTGTTCTTTGTCGTTGTCCTGGCGGGCGTAGTCGCGGAGGATCCGTTCCGCGTGGCCGCCGTCGAACAGCTAGCGGGCATCAGCCCGGCCAGCCGGCATCAGCGCCAGTCGCTGCAACACGGTCTGCCGACCGGCACTTCGCCAGCCATGGCGGAATGTGAGCCCGCTGATCTGCTCAACGAACGCTGTCCGCGGACACGTGTCCGCTGTCCTCTTGGCCCTCTCAGCAGAATCATGCTTGCGTTTCGTTGATCCTCCAGGGCTCTGCACAGAAAGAGATCGGGCGGCTTTCAGCCGCCGCCCGCATTGCTTGACTTCCCCGAGCGTGCAGATGCACCCTGATAAAGACGCTACGTACATGCTATGCGCCAGCAAAGTCGCGAACATCGCACACGCGTCTGCGGTGAGATGCGCAAGGCCCCTGGGGATCTCAGTTACTTGCGCCTTCACCGACCCGACTTTGGTGACGTCCTATGCACTCGCGTATCGGTAAGGCAAAGGTGCCCAACACGGCGCACCTTCCGTCCGTGATTGCACCCCAGCCTCTGAGCCCAGAAGGAACACACTCGTCCCTTCACGAGACCCGCGACGGTCAGCCTGATCGACCGTCGGTCGATCGTCGATGAGCCCCTCGGACCGCAGGCTCGGCGGCAAGTCGACTCGATTCGTGGTTCGGTGCCGACGCGTTCTCGCCAGCTCAGCCCACGGATTTCGTGCCGCTATGCGACGGCGTCGACCCACAACTCGCAAGGGAGTGAGGAATGCACCTCGTCACTCGTGCCGAGTGGGGGGCCAAGCCGCCCCGCTCGCCCCTCGTGCAGATCGCGTCCACCCGGGGCGTGAAGGTCCACTATGAGGGTGCTGCTGTCCCGGCCGATCTCGCCAAGCCGGAGAACCACCCCAAGTGTGCCGGCCGGGTGCGGACCATCCAGGCTGATCATCTGGCGAACCGCAAGGAGAACTACTCCGACATCGCCTACAGCTTCGTGGTCTGTCCGCACGGCTTTGTCTTCGAGGGGCGTGGCCTGCACAAACTACAAGCTGCGAATGGCAATCACCAGCTCAACCTGAACCACTACTCGGTGTGCGGCATGGTGGGCAACTCCGGCCTCACCCAGCCGACCAATGCTCATCTGGACGGTATCCGTGACGCCATCGAACTCCTGCAAGAGCAGGGCGGTGCCGGAGCGGAGATCAAAGGCCACCGTGATGGCTTCCCCACCCTATGCCCCGGCGACCCGCTCGAAGCGTGGGTGAAGAAGGGCGCTCCACGACCCGGTGCCCCCTCCGCGCCCCCGCCTACCGGTATCAGGGTCAGCCTCTCCCATGTCGTCGCTGCCGCACACACCGACCCGGGCGCCGCCCAGGGGCACACCACGTTCCCGGCGGACGTCAAACCCGTGGAGGCGGCCCTGGTCGAAGAGGGGCTGCTGGAGCCGGCGTTCGGCGATGACGGGTCTTTCGGGTCCCGTATCATCGCCGCCTACGCGGCTTTCCAGCGCAGCCAGGGGCTCACCGGAGCCAACGCCGACGGCATTCCTGGCGAGTCCACCCTCACTGCGCTCGGCAGCCGGCACGGGTTCAATGTCGCCGCCTGAGCCGAAATCTGGATCCACCGGCCGTGTGTGGGTGCGGACGGAATCTACTGTCCGCGGCCGGTGGTCCGGTGGTGCGGCGAGGTGAGTGAACGCAATCCGTACCCGAGTGACTTGTCGGATGAGCAGTGGTCGCCGCGCTTCAGCAAGCACGGCGAGATGCGCGGCATTCCGGGGGCTCGCTTTACCGTGGAGTGCGGCGAACTCCTGATTCGTTGCATCGGCATGCCGGGTTCCATTACTGCGATCCCCCGGGGCCGAGGACGCGGTCCGGGGCTTCGACGGAGCCCGATTGCTCGTCGGCTACGACAAGTTCTTCGACTTGAAACAGCCCCGCACGACTTGAAACAGCCCCGCACCGGGGAACTTGACTTCGCTGAGACGGCTTGGCGGCGGGAACGTCGTGGCACCCCCTGCTGCCTCCCCCGCCACCCGGAGGTGCTTGAAGCCCGGCCGGCCCCGGTCGACCGGGCTCCGTCCGGTTTGTCGACCGGGCTTCGTCCGGTTTTGGGCCGCCCTTGAGCGCCCGGACGTGGGAGCTGTCGATCACCGCCCGCGACATGTCCAGACGGTCGGTGGCCCGCAGCTCGTCCAGCAGCATCTCGTGCAGCCGCTGCCACACCCCTGCGTTGTTCCAGTCCCGCAGCCGCCGCCGGCAGGTCATCCCCGAGCCGAACCCGAGCTCACCGGGAAGCCATTCCCACTGGATGCCGGTGTAGAGGACGAACAGGATGCCGCACAGCACCTTGCGGTCCTCCAGAGCCTTCTTCCGCCCCGGCCGCCGCCGACCATCAGGTGACGATGGCAGCAACGGCTCGATTCTCGACCACAACTCATCGTCAACCAGCCAGGGTTGAGGGTTCCGCTTGCCCATACCCAAGCAACCGACACACCCGTCCGGAGGACACGGCTACCAGTGTTGCGTTAGGAGCTCTTAGACGAACACGTCGCGACGCGGAGGCGGACGGCTCTCAGGTGCCTGGGAGGAGGTTCTCGGCGACGAGGCTGTTGTAGACCTCTTCGAGGTGGGAGGTCACGGCCCGGGCGGGGTTTTCGCCCTTGGGGACGGGGACGATGACACCGTCCAGAGGATTGTCATCGCGAGGTTTGTCCAGGGTGAGGACCCCTCCGATACCGGGGGCGGCGGCGTCCCGGGCGGTGAGCGAAGGCACCCCCCACCGCTGCTCGATCGTCTTGAGCACTGAGGTGTGGTCCAGCGGCACGCTGCCGTCGGGGACGCGGAAGACGGTTCCGCCCTCGATGAGGGGGGAGACCAGCACCGTGGGTACCCGCACGCCGAACCGTGTGAAGTCGAAACCGGCCTCTCCGGCCTGTTGATCGGGCGTTGCCGCACCGGCGGGCGGCGGAACGTGGTCGTAGCAGCCGCCGTGTTCGTCGTAGGTGATGACCAGCAGGGTCTTGGCCCAGTCCGGCCCGGTGCGCAGCGCGTTGTACACGTCGAGGATGAGCTGCTCGCCCGATGCGACGTCGTCGTTGGGGTGTTGGCTGTTTCCGTCGTGCTTCCAGGCGGGCTCCAGGAAGGTGAACGCGGGCAGGGAGCCGTCGGCGGCGGCGTTCTTGAAGTCGATGAAGTGGCCGAAGTGCTGCGCACCGGCCTGCTGGGTATCGGGGAAGTTGGCCTTGGTCAACGGCAGGAGGTTGTAGCCGTAGATCACCCAGTCGATGTTCTTGTCGCTGAGTCGGCCGAAGATGCTGGGCGTGTCGAACATGAGCTTCGTGTTCTTCACCTGGGCCATGCATGCCGTGTCGCTCACCAGGCCCAGGCTGGTCCCGGCAAGGGCGAAGCCCCGGTTGGGCATGGTCTGGGTCGGCACCGAGCAGTACCAGTGGTCGCACACCGCGTAGCCCTTGGCCAGGCCGGACAGCACGGGCAGCGCTTCCGGGGGGAAGCAGCCCATGATGTCGCTCGCGGTGACGTCCGGGGAGTTGCCTTTCCTGGTCGGGAACATCTCCGCGAAGTCGGTGACGAAGCCTTCGTTGGTCGCGGCGGGGGCGGGGGTGTCCACCTGTTGCGTACCGAACAGCTGGTTGTTGACTCGGTGGTATTCCTCCCCGGGGATGGAGCCGGGCATGGAATACGCGCCGGGTTCGGTGTGGTCGATCCGGAAGACGGTGACTTTGCTGCCGTTCCCGTCCGGGTTGGACTCCGTGCCGGTCAGGCCTTCGAAGGGCTGACCGGACGGGGAGCGGTTGCCTTGGTCGGTGTAGAGGAACCCGAGCATGTTGTCGAGGGAGCGGTTTTCCTGCATGAGGACCACGAGGTGGTCTATCTGGCTCAGAAGCGTGGTGTCCGATGACATCTGGCACCTCCCGCAGATTGCGCGGACTGGAGGAGTGAGGCCCCGCTGGCTACAGCGGCTGCCCCCACTACCACCGTAGGACCAACCCCCCACACCCTGCTCGGCGTCGGGCACATCCTCTCGGCCATGGCACGTGCCTCCTGTGCGCCATGCTGGCGAATCGTGCCCGCAGGCCGGGAGGGCCGCCCCGTGTCGGGGGACGGTGGGTGCCATGGAGAATCACGCCTACGTCTGCTCGATCGTTCCGCCGCACATCATCGACGCTCTGGCGGAGTCCGACGATCCTGAAGTGCGCGAGATCGGCTTGCGCACCAGGGAACTTGACCACCAGCAGCGTCAGCAACGGCTGCAGGCAGCCCCGGGCGCGGCACCCGCCGCGCCGCCGTCCGCCGCTGACCAGCCCGACCGCACCATTTTCGACGCCGGCCAGGGCACGGACCTGCCGGGCGGCCGAACCAGGGGCGAGCAGGACCCGCCGGCCACAGACCAGGCGGTCAACGAGGCGTTCGACAGCCTGGGAACTACTTTCACGTTCTACTACGAAGTCTTCCAGCGCCGCTCCATCGACGGCGCCGGACTGCCGCTCGACGCCACCGTCCACTACAGCCATAACTTCAACAACGCCCTCTGGAACGGCCGGCAGATGGTCTTCGGCGACGGGGACGGGCGGCACTTCCACAACTTCACCGGATGCCTGGACGTCATCGCGCACGAGCTCACACACGGAGTCACCCAGTATTCCGGGGGTCTGGACTACCAGGGCCAGCCCGGCGCCCTCAATGAGTCGATCTCCGACGTCTTCGGGTCCCTGGCCAAGCAGTACACCCTGCGGCAGACCGCTGAGGATGCCGACTGGCTGATCGGAGAGGGGGTCCTCGTCCCCGGCATCAACGGTGTGGCACTGCGCTCCATGAAGGCCCCCGGCACCGCCTACGACGACCCGCGGATGGGCAAGGACCCGCAACCCGCGGTGATGGCCGACTATGTGAACACCGTGCGTGACGCCGGTGGGGTGCACATCAACTCGGGCATCCCCAACCACGCTTTCTACCTGGTGGCCGAGGCGCTGGGCGGCTGTGCGTGGGAGAAGGCCGGACGGATCTGGTACCAGACCCTCACCTCAGGCACCCTGCCTTCCGACGCCGACTTCCAGACGTTCGCTCAGGCCACCACGGAAGCCGCCCACAGCCTCTACGGGGCGGGAGCCGAGGAGGACGCGGTACGCAAGGCGTGGGGGCAGGTCGGTGTCAACAGCAACGGCTGATCCCAGACTCCCGCGAAGGAACTCCATGCACATCCGCGTGACCCGGAGCGGTGGCTTCGCAGGCATCACACTCCACGCCGAACTGGAGACCGGAGACCGTCCCGACGCCGCCGAACTTGAACACCTCGCAACGGAGGCGGTGGCCGCCGGCCACCCCGAGCCGCCGCCCGTCGTCCCCGACGGCTTCGAGTACGAGATCACCGTGGATGACCACACCGCGCACTGCGCGGACCCTCACCTGACCGACGCCCAACGCCAACTCTTTGAGCGGCTGCTCCACGAAGGTGCCTGACCGGGTCCGGGTGCTCGGCCAGCGCGGCGTCGGGCGCGGCCTGCTCGCGCTCCAGACCGGAGAACGCTGCATCTCGGCGACCGCTCCGTGGAAGTCCGCGTCCTTCTCGCCGTACAGCTTCGGCAGCGGGTCACCGTCGCTGATCCAGTTGGGGCTGAGGGGAGCGGGGCACCGGAAGTGGACATGCTGGTGAACGTCATCGCTTCTCCGGAGGGTGGGAGAGGGGTCGGGCAGGGCAAGGTGCCGCGGGTTGTCAGGTGAACTGCAGGTGGGTGGCGGCGAACATGCGCAGCTGGCAGGGCAGTCTGATGACGTGCGGGCCGCCCGAGGCCAATGCGGCCGCCAGGTCGTCGGGGCGCTCGGAACTGGTCACCGTGGCGGGGACTCCGTAGGAAGCGGCCAGTGCTGCGAAGTCCGGGCGGGTCAGCTCGGTGGCCGTGGCTTGGCCGGAGGAGCTGTTCATGTACTCGCGGAGGATGCCGCATCCGCCATCGTCGACGATCAGCCAGGTGACCGGCAGGTCGTGCTGGCGCAGGGTGGCCGGTTCGGCGAGGGAGTACATTGCGCCGCCGTCCCCGCTGACCGCGAGTACGGGCCGCCCGCGGCCGGGGCATTGACCAGCCTCCTGCTGCGGCGCCGCACCGCGGCCGGGAAAGCTGAGCCCAGCCGGAGAGCGGGTTGGGTCAGGGTGTGCGGGGAGCGCCGAGTTCGACGACCCGGATGAAGCTGACCGGTCCGCCGTCGTCGGGGGCTTTGTAGGCGTAGGGGCGGTCGCTGGCCAGGCGGGCGGAGGCGCCTGCATCGAGGGGGACTGTGCGGTCCTCGGTTTCCAGCAGCAGCGTTCCGGTGCTGACGAGGATGAGTTCCTCGGAACCCGGGGGGTCGGGCTGGGCCAGATAACGGTCACCGGACGCCAGGGTCCACTCCCACAGTTCCGCGCCGCCGCGGCGGGCGCTGGTGACGTGCAGCACGGCGCGACTGCCTGCGGGGCTGCTCCAGACCTCGACCGCCGTGGAGACGTGGCACGGCTCGGTGGTGGGCTGGGCGATCAGGGTGGCGAAGTCGACGCCCAGAGCGCGGGCGATCTTGTCGACGGTGACCAGGCTCGGATTGGCCGTTCCCTGCTCGATCTGGGTGAGCATCCGCCGGCTGAGGCCCGCCTTGTCGGCCAGCGTCTGGACGGTCAGGCGCGCGCCCTGGCGGCGACTGCGCACCTCACGGCCGAGGCGCTCGATGAACGGCTCGGTCGGGCCACTCTGCGACGGTGTTGACACAGCACTCCCCTGCATGTGCACTATATTGCTCATTATGAGCAACATGATACCCATGGTGGAGCGCCTGCCCCACCTACCGCCCAGTGATGTCCTGCACGCCCTGCGCACCGCGTTCACCAAGCTTGCCGAAGGTTCCGCGGTACAGCCGCCCCAGACTCTCATGCTGCTGCCCGGCGGCGGCGACGTCATCGCCTACCAGGCGGCACTCGACGACACCTACGGCCTCAAGATCTCCCCGTACCTCCCTCGGACCGGCCGGAGCGCGGTCGTCACCGCCTGGACGCTGGTCATGAGTACCCGCACCGGTCGCCCGTTGCTGCTGTGCGACGCCCACGCGCTGACCGTGGAACGCACCGCCGCCACCAGCGCGCTCGCCGTCGACCACCTGGCCCGGCCCGAAGCTGCCACGCTCGCCGTGATCGGCTCCGGCCCCCAGGCACACGCGCACTTGCGCTATGCCCGCGCCGTCCGCGCGTTCGCCTCGGTGCGCATGTACGCGCCCACGCTGACCGAGGCCAAGGCCCCGGACGGTGTGACGGTGGCCCACAGCGCGGAAGAGGCCGCGGCCGGCGCGGATGTCGTGCTGCTCTGCACCTCGGCGGCGCAGCCCGTCATCGACGCAGCAGCCCTCCCGCCGGGCACCGTCGTGACATCGATCAGCACCAACGCGCCCCGCGCCCACGAGATCCCGCCCGCGGCACTGCCCGCCATGGAGGTCTACGGCGACTACCGGCCAACCGTCACCACAGCGGCCGGGGAAATGGTCCTCGCCGCGGAAGCGGATCTGTGGTCCGCCGAACAACTCCGCGGTGATCTGCCCGAACTCCTCACCGGCGGCTGCCTGCCCCCTTCCGGTGCGCGACCGGTCCTCTTCCGGTCGATCGGCCTGGGCATCGAGGACCTCGCCGTCGCCCGCCTGCTCGAGTGCCCCTGACCCCTGCACCCCACCCCCTCCACCCCGTCCGCACACCGATCCCTGAGGAGGCCACCATGTCCTTCACCCCGTTCGAGCTCGAAGCATGGCAGTCCCGCTACGAGCACAGCGTCGCCCACAATCTCGCCGACAGCGGCTGCCACCCGGTCGCCCTGGGCGAACTGCTCACCGATGACCCCGACGCGATCCGGCGTCTCCTCGCCATCGACCTGAACTACCCGCCGGTGGGCGGAACCGACACCCTGCGCACCCTGATCGCCGACTGGCACACCGCCGCGGCCGACAACGTTCTGGTCACGGTGGGCGCCGCCGAGGCGAATGCCATCACGGTCGCCGCCCTCGTCGGCCCGGGCGATCACGTGGTCGTCATGGAGCCCGGCTACCGCCAGGTCCGTGGCTGCGCGCTGAACGCCGGCGCCGACGTCGACACCTTCCCCCTCGACCCCGACCGCCAGTGGCGCCCCGACCTCGATGCCCTTGACCGCCTGGTCCGGCCGGACACCAGGCTCATCGCCGTCACCAACCCCAACAACCCCGTCGGCACCATCCTCACCGAGCCCGAAATCGACGCGATCATCGCGGCCGCCGACCGGGTCGGCGCCTGGATCCTCGCCGACGAGGTCTACCGCGGCACCGAACGCCTCACCGACCGGACCACCCCAACCTTCTGGGGCCGCTACGACAAGACCGTCTGCGTCGGCAGCCTGTCCAAGGCCTTCGGTCTGCCCGGCCTGCGCCTGGGCTGGCTGGTCGCGCCGCCCGCAGTCGTGGACGTCACCTGGCGGCGCCACGAATACGCCACGATCTCCGCCAGCACGCTTTCCATGCACCTCGCCGAGACGGCCCTGACACCGGCCACCCGTGACCGCCTGCTGACCCGCAACCGCACCCTGGTCCGCAACGGCTACGCCCGCCTCCAGCAGTGGGTCGACCACCACAACGGACTGCTGTCCATCATCCCGCCCCATGCCACGGCACTGGCCTTCGTCCGGTACCACCTCCCCCGCCCCAGTCTGGAAGTCGCCGACGCGCTGCGCGTGCACGGCAACGTCCTGGTCGGCGCCGGAACACAATTCGGCGTCGAGCACCACCTGCGCATCACCCATGGCCTCGAAGCCGGCTACCTCGACGCCGCCCTCACCAGCATCAGTCGCGTACTTACCGAACTCGCCTGACATACCCGGCAGATGGGTGGGCGCGACAACGCTTGCGCGCCCCTCCGGACTGCTCCATCTCCGGATGGTCACTCCTTGCCGGGGCCAGCCGCACTCCGCCAGGGAAGCCCACCATGTGCCCATACGGGAACGCCGCACCCGTCCGACGACCACGTCAGGGCCGGCGGAACCCCGCGTCATAGACCACGAGCGCGGCCTGGACTCGGTTGGCGCAGCCGAGCTTGTTCAGTGACCGGCTCACATGCGTTTTCACGGTTGCTTCTGTCATGGACAACTGTTCCGCGATTTCCGCATTGGGCATGCCCTCCGCGACGAGGTACAGCACCTGGCGCTCGCGTTCGGTGAGGGCGGACAGGCGCCCCCGTGCTGCGTCGGCGAGCGTCGAATTCCGTTGGGAGAAGTGCGCAATCAGCCGCCGGGTCACCGTGGGGGCGAGCATGGCGTCGCCTTTGTGGACAACCTTGACCGCCTGGACGAGGTCCCGCGGTGGCGTGTCCTTGAGCAGGAATCCCATGGCTCCCGCTTGGAGCGCGGCGTGGACGTACTCGTCCAGATCGAACGTGGTGAGCACGATGACTTTGGGCGCGTCCGGCAGAGTGTGGATCTTCCGCGTCGCGGTCAGACCGTCCATTCCCGGCATGCGGATGTCCATCAGTACGACATCGGGGCGGCAGGTACCGGCCAGGTGAACGGCCTCCGCGCCGTCGCAAGCCGCTCCGACCACGGTGATCCCCGGATCCATACTCACGAGGTTTCCCAGCCCGCAGCGGAACAATTCTTCATCGTCGACGACGAGAATGCGGATGGTCATGCCGCTCCCTTCACCGCGGGAATCCAAGCACGGACCTGGAAACCGCCCCCGGGGCTCTCTACGGCGAGAAAGGTTCCCCCAAGGACGCTGACCCGCACACGAAGTCCGTTCAGGCCGTGCCCGCCGCTGGGCAGGTCCCGCAGCGGCCGCTTTGACGGAGCATCGTTCTCCACGGTGACGCGTACCCAGCCGGGGAGGTAGTGCAGATGCACGACGGTGGTGACGTTGCCGGCGTGCTTGTGCACGTTGGTCAGAGCCTCTTGTACCAGACGGTAGGCGGTGCGCTCCGCGGTGCCGTCAAGCCGATGCCGCTCGCCCGAGATCCGCAACACGACCGGTACTCCGGTATCCCGGGACTGCTGAAGCAGGTCGGTCAGGTCCCCCAGGGAGGGTTGCGGAGCCAGTGGTGCGGGATGGTCCTCCGTGCCGTCGCGCCGCAGCACGCCCAGTACCTGCCGTAGTTCGCCCAGAGCCTGCCGTCCGATCTGGCCGATCATCTGGCCTGCCTGGGCCGCCCGTTCGTTCTGGTCGGGGTCGATCTCCAGGGCGCCCGCGTGCACGACCATGAGGCTGACCCGATGGGCGACGACGTCGTGCATTTCCTGGGCGATCCGGTTGCGCTCCTCGCTACGCGCCTGCTCGGCCAGCAGACGCCGCTCCAGTTCCAGCCGCTCGGCCCGCTCCTTGAGGTTCTCCAGCACCGCACGGCGAGCCGTGACGTACCGGCCGAGCAATACCGGGACGACCACCAGGCCGAGATCCAGGTAGGTTTCCGGCTCCCACAGCGTGAGACCGCCATAGGAGTACACGAACCAGATCCTGCCGCCGGCCGCGGCCAGGAGGGCGCCAGCGCAGACCGCCCCCACGGCTCTGCGCGAGCGCCCGTGCCTGGCCGCGGAGTACAGGGCGATCGGCAACGCGGCACGGGGCGTGAAAGACGGAAGAGGCGCGAGAACCAGCGTCGCGACGGCCACGGCAACCGGCCAGCGGCGCCGCACGACCAAGGTCAGGCCCACAAGAATTGCCAGCAGCCGTACGGAAAGGCCCGAGTTCCCCCAGGAGATGTCCGCGACGTACCGCACGTTCACCAACGTGACCACGATCGTGATCGTGGCGTCCAGTAGCAGCTCTCTCCAGGACTCCCACCACAACAAACGGCAGGTAGGGAGGAGCCGCTGACCTCGCAAGGCGCTGCACCGGTGGAGCGGCACGGGGCCGGAACGCTGGGAATGCTGGGGATGACGGAAACGTCGCACCGGGTAGACCCTAGGACCCGGCGTCTGGCAAGCAAATACACCCACAAGACGATTCGACGTTGACTTTGGTCGTAGTTCGTCGCAGTGCCCGTCATCCTTTCGGTAGCGGATCCCCAGGTGCTGCTGTGTTCCTCACGCGGTGACGGTGATCACGGCGCCAGGACGGTGTTCATCGTGTTCCTCACGCAGTGACTTTCCGTTGGGCCCACGTCACCGGGCTGGGAGTGGTGGGGGATTGAATCAGGACCCGTGCAGGGATGGCGACAAGCTTCTGTTTCGGCGCATCATCCGCCCCGTTCATGAGGGTGATCTTGTAGACGATGTAGCCGATGTACCAGCCTCCGTTGACGCGTTCGTCGATCCAGCCGAAGTGGCCGCCGGGGACGGTGGTTTCGACCGTCTCATCGCGCATGGTCGTGAAACCACGCGTCGTAGTCGTCGACTGGCTGTACTCGAAACTGCCCTCGACACCGAAATCCCCCGTATCCGCCTTATTGATCCTGGCGTTGACCTTCCCGCCCACGGCCCAGCCCGTGGTGTTGCTCTCCACCTTGCTGACCGTGGCCTCCTGCTTCAAGGTGAGCTTCGATTCTCCCGCGACGTGCGGCGTCTGACTGATGCTCGGGTAGGAGCTTTCCAGTACGCCGACAAAGCCGCATGCCGGCTTGACCTCTACTCCGGGCGCCGGAGGTATCCCCTGGTCACGGCATTCCTCCTTGGTGGTCTTCCCATTGTCGAACGGGCCGCGCGGGATCCACGGTTCGATGTCGTCCTGGCTGCTTGTGCGGATGTCCGGGCTGTCCTTGACAGCGACGTCAGGCTTAAGATTGAAGGCGCTGCCGAGTTTGGCTCTTACGTCCTCAAGTGCTTTCTGGTGCGGATACTTGCTCTCCACCTCGGCGAGCTGGATCATTTTGGTGTCCAGCCCACTGACCGGGTAGCCCATGACGGCTTCTGAGCTATTGAGGGGAGCCGTTCGCGCAAGCATGGCGTCGACCTGTGCATCGCTGTCGTACCACACGCCCTCGCCCGCGAAAGCCGGGGAATGAGTGCCGCTCAGCGAGGCCACGGTGAGGCCGGCGGCCGCCGCGAGGGCCGTGGCGACCAGCCGGGTCCGCCTGCGGCCAGAAATCCCTGTGATGGGTTCGACGGGTGTCCTCATGACTCTCTCCTCATCCGGAGTCATATGTCTGCCTGGTTCAGGCACGGCAGCAAGAAGTATGAGCGCCGCTATCGCCGGATCGCATCCATCGAAAGAAAGCCGTGCGCCGAATCGAAAGTTGCAGAGAATTCCCGGTGACCACCGACTGCTCATCCACGGGAACCGCATCAGGCGCCTCCTACGTCTTGCGGGTCGGCATGAGATTGCCTTGAAGCTGAACGTGCAGCGTGCGAATGGCACGTTCACCGAAGAGAACAGCCAAAGGAAAGAGCCAGAGCCGCATGAACGAACGACTCGCTCCACAACCGTCGACACCCCACGACAGGCGAGCGGCAACCACCCCAGGAACGAACGCCACCAGCGCAGAGCGCGGCCTCACCGGCATAGCGGTGCTTCTCGTGGTCTTCGGTGGATACATCCTGCCGGTGGCGGGCTGGTTGATCGGCGCTGTCATATGGCTGGCCACCCCGGGATGGAGCGCCCGCGTCAAAACGGCCGGGCTGCTGGTCTGGCCGCTGTCCACACTGGGCCTGGTGGCCACCAGCGCCGCCACCTACTGGCTCATCCTGCCCTTGGGCGACCCGGTTTCCTCCATCGCCACTTCCCTCTTCCTCCTGGTGCCCAGCAGCTGGTTCCTGCTGCTGTTGACGGCCGCCTGGATGCTGCTCGGCGCCAGGCGCACATCGCGCGATGTAGCGGGAGACGCGCAGTGACGTGGGCGCGGCGTGCGGGAACGCGGTCCACGCTCGTCACGGTCGTCCTGGCCATGGCCGCCCCCCTGTTCACGGGATGCGTATCGCCTCTGCACAGCGGTCCCTCCCGGCCTGCCGTCCCTCCACCGCCGACCGTCACGTCCACCGAACAGACCGGCCCCGCACTGCCTCGGGTTTCGCCGACGCCCCGCCAGATCCGCCGCACCGGCCCCGACCTGCTTGTCCCCGCCACCGTGGACGTCCTGCGCAGCGCGGGCGCAGACGACTTCGCCGTACAACGCGTCAAACAGGCACTGCGCTCGGCAGGCGCCACCGAGGTGCATGTGTCCGGCCCCAAGGCGATCGCCTCCACCGACGCAGATCTCTCCACCCGCGAGAAGGCGCACCCCACTGACGTACGCGCCCCCGGGCTCAAGAAGGCGCCCCCCACCGGCGGACGCCCGCCCCTCACCATCGTCATCGGCCGGACGGACAGCGAGCCGGTGGCCGGCCTACTCAAGCGCAGCAACGCCTTTAGCCAAGGCACCCTCCCCGCAGAGGGCTACCAGATCACCACCGGCTCGCTGCGAGGCCGCCCGGGCGTGTTGCTGGCCGGCAAGGACACCGACGGCGTCTACTACGCGGCCCAGACGTTCGCCCAGCTCACCCGCCGTTCCTCGATCGCCGGAGCGTCGGTCGTCGACTATCCGTCCATGCCGCAACGAGGCGTGGTCGAGGGCTTCTACGGCAGACCATGGACCCACCAGACACGCCTGGACCAGCTGGCCTTCTACGGGCGGATGAAGCTCAACACCTACCTCTACGCACCCAAGGACGACCCGTACGAGCGGGACCGATGGCGCGACCGCTACCCAGCAGGGCAGGCGAGCCGGCTGACCGACCTGACCAAAGCCGCCCGCGCCCACCACGTGCGCTTCACCTACGTCCTCTCCCCGGGCAAGTCCATCTGCTACAACTCGCCCGACGACCGGCAGGCCGTCACCGACAAGCTTCAGTCCCTCCACGACCTGGGCATACGCGACTTCGCCATCGCCTTCGACGACATCCACCCACTGCCGGTGTGGAGCTGCGCGGCGGACCTGTCCCGCTGGGGAACCGTCACCGAACAGTCCCTGGCCGCCGCCCAGGCCGAACTGCTCAACCGCGTACAGCGGGGATTCATCGACCGCCATCGCGACATGCGGCCACTGCGGATGGTCCCCACCCAGTACAGCGACCTGACCGACACCCTCTACAAGAGAACACTGCGCCACCAGCTGGACGAGCACATCGGCACGATGTGGACCGGCACCGACGTCCTGCCCACCAGCATCACCGCGGACCAGGCCCGCGATGCGGCGGCAGTATGGGGCCACGACGTACTGCTGTGGGATAACTACCCCGTCAACGACTCCGACCAGACCACCGGACGCCTGCTCCTGGCCCCCTACGCCAAGCGCGCCCGCAAGCTGGACGAACACCTCACCGGCGTGGTGCTCAACCCGATGAACCAGGCATCGGCCAGCAAGGTCGCCGAATTCACCGGCGCCGATTACGCATGGAACACCCGGGACTACGACCCGACGGCCAGCGCCCGCGCGGCCGCCGCCGACCTCGCCGACGGAGACGCCGCGACCGCCCAGGCACTGCAACTCTTCTTCGACACCCAGCACATGGCCCCCAGCTGGAAGGGAGCCCCCTGGCAACCACAGGCCCCTGCCCTGGCCGCCCGGCTGGAACGTTTCGACACCCAGTGGGCAAGAGGCCAGAAGCGTCAGGCCGTGGACCAACTGCGTTCGTACGCCCGCCTGATGGCCGCGGCGCCCGAGCGGATCAGAACCCACGCCAAAGACCGGGACCTGGCCACCGAAGCCAAGCCCTGGCTGGACGCCCTCACGTTGTGGAGCCAGGCCCTCATCGCCACCTGCGACGCACTCCAGGCACGCCTCGACGGGAATGCGGAGCGGGCCGGTGAGCTGCTGACCCGTTCCCGGGCCAAGGCGGACCAGGCATCAAAGCTGCGTACCATCGCGGGTGCTACCCGGCCCCAGGGCACCGTCAAAGTCGCCGACGGCGTACTCGACACCTTCCTGAAACGAGCCCCTGCACTCCGCTGACCCCTCCCAGAGAAGGCCCCGGGCGTGGCGGCGTCATCGGATGCACCGCGGGCGGCAACTATGCCGACGAGCCTCTTCTCCCGCACCGGGCTGTCGTCGGTCACCACCCAGACGCTCTCGCCCAGAGTGAAGCCACCCCTGTCGAGTGTCCCGCGCCGCCACCACGAGCCGGGCGGAGGTGCCGAGTTCGGCCGGGATGACCCGCAGGCTGTTCTTGCGCCGGGCGCATCAGCACCCTGGGGAGCGTGATTGAGTTGTCGGTTTCTACGGAGAGCCGCAGAGAGCCCCAGACATGGTGGATACCCGAGTAAGAAGACTTTGGCGCTACAAATCGAACATAATCGAACGTCGCGTGGTCTGCAGGGGTTGATCTTCACGCGTGATGACCGTGCGGGTGAGGGCAAGCTGTCGTCGCGTCTGGGGCTGGTGACCGACGCGGTGGAGGCCGGGCCGGGGTTGGATCTGTACGGATATGTGGTGGGGCAGTTGTCTCGGGGTGGGCGGGTCGACTACGTGATCGTGGACGAGGCCCAGTTCCTGCTGTCCGGGCAGATCGACCAACTGGCCCGGATCGTGGACGACTTGGAGCTGGATGTCTTCGCGTTCGGTATCACCACCGACTTCCGGACGAGGCTGTTTCCTGGCTCCCAGCGTCTGATCGAGCTTGCGGATCGCTTGGAGACTTTGCAGGTCGAGGCGATGTGCTGGTGTGGTGCTCGGGCTACGCACAATGCGCGCACCGTGGGTGGGGAGATGGTCGTCGAGGGGGAGCAGGTTGTTGTGGGCGATGTGGCTCAGTCGGCGGCGGAGGTTGGGTACGAGGTGCTGTGTCGACGTCATCACCGCAGGCGGATGACGAGCGCTGCGGCGCGGGGAGCGGCGCTGTCGTCGGACGTGCTGCCGGTCACCGCCACTTGACCTCTGGCCGGCGAGAAGTGCGTCGCGTTGTTTGTCGGCCGTGCTGGCCATGGGGGAGCGGTCGTTGGGGAGTGGGCGGTTCTGGGCCGTGGGCTCGGGAGGGTGGCTTTGGCCGCAGGTTCGAGTCCTCGGCAGGAGCCGCAAGCGAGGGCCGCGGTGAGCGCACCGCAAGCCGTGGTTCGGCGTAGTTCCCCGGTCGGTTGAGTGCACGGACCAACCCTCGGCGCCTGGACTTGTGGCATTCCGGTGACAGGCACCAGGCGTCGACATCTCCGGTATGGGAGGTGTGGTGCCATGGGCTGGGAAGGCTCCGGTCCTATGAGGAACGGCTCTCGTGGCGTTTGGTGCTCTCATCTACCTGCTGCAGCTTGGGGCCGACGAGATCGTCGAGGCGCCGTTGGCCGCTGTGGCTGTGGCTGT
>NZ_CP047146.1:900000-1045000 GCF_009834125.1 Streptomyces sp. GS7 | reverse complement strand
CAGGAGATGCCTCCGTGTGTCATATCCGGTATTAGACCCCGTTTCCAGGGCTTGTCCCAGAGTGAAGGGCAGATTGCCCACGTGTTACTCACCCGTTCGCCACTAATCCCCGGCCGAAACCGGTTCATCGTTCGACTTGCATGTGTTAAGCACGCCGCCAGCGTTCGTCCTGAGCCAGGATCAAACTCTCCGTGAATGTTTACCGGTAATCCGGTGACACTCGCGTTGAGCGGAACAACCAGGAGGAATAGTCCCAGTCGTTCACAGCGTCCTCGCTGTGTGCGCCTCCCAAAAAAATTGGAAGGACTTTCAAAGGAACCTCATCTCCATGATGGAGACGGGGTATCAACATATCTGGCGTTGACTTTTGGCACGCTGTTGAGTTCTCAAGGAACGGACGCTTCCTTTGCGCCTGTTTCACCAGGCTCTCCGGGCGCTTCCCTTCGGTCTTGCGTTTCCGACTCTATCAGACCCTCGCGGCTCCGATTTTCGCCGGTGCGATCCGGCCTTTCGACCTTCTCGCGGTTCCAACCTTACCAGATCCGTTTCCGGCTCCGGCCCCCTGTTGGAGCGGGGTCGGCCGCTTCGCTTTCGCTTTTCGGCCTTTCCGACTTTAGCAGATCTTCGTTCCTGCCGTTTCCGGCTTGAATTCTGTTCCGATTACCCATCGGGGGGCTTGCCCTTCGGCTTTTCCGACTTTATCAGAAAACGTTCGGCCGAATTAATCGACCGGGAACTTCCGGTAAGTGGTCGGTTGCGCTCCGCCGATGTGAATGTGCGGCTGGAGCGGAGAAGAGACTAACCGTCGCGGTTGAACCTGTCCAGTTCGTTGCAACCGTTCGAATCTACCTCCCCCTGTCACCCGTGTCAACGGGTTTCTGGGGCGGAGAGGAGATTAGCAGGTCAGGTGGGGTCCGCACACATCAGGCGGCGGTGGGGAGGAGGGCAGCTCGGTCGTCCTGGGTGATGTCGCCGGTCTCGCCGGCCCGTACGGCGCGGCCGCCCAGGACGTAGACGTAGGTGAGGAATGCCAGCTCGGCGAGGACGCCGATGCCGATGCGGGCCCAGGTGGGGAGGCCGGAGGGGGTGACGAAGCCTTCGATGGCGCCGGAGATGAAGAGGACAGCAGCCAGGCCGATGGCGACGCCCAGGGCGGTGCGGCCCTCTTCTGCCAGGGCCGTGCGGCGGGTGCGCGGGCCCGGGTCGATGACGGTCCAGCCCAGGCGGAGGCCGATGCCGGCGGCGACGAAGACGGCGGTCAGTTCGAGGAGGCCGTGCGGGAGGATCAGTCCCAGGAAGGTGTCGAGGCGGCCCGCGGAGGACATCAGGCCCAGGCCCGCACCGAGGTTGAGCATGTTCTGGAAGAGCACCCAGAGGACGGGGAGGCCGAGGAAGGCGCCGAGGACCAGGCAGAGGGCGACGGCCTGGGCGTTGTTCGTCCATACCTGGGCGGCGAAGGCCGCGGCGGGGTGGCTGGAGTAGTACGTCTCGTACTCGCCGCCGGGGCGGGTCATGTCGCGCAGGTCCTGGGGGGCGCCCAGGGCGGCCTGGACTTCCGGGTGGGCGGCTATCCACCAGCCGAGGAGCGCGGCGACGGTGACGGAGAGGATCGCGGTGGGGATCCACCAGTGGCGCAGGCGGTAGACGGCGGCGGGGAAGGACGTGGTGAAGAAGCGGGCGGCGTCGCGCCAGGAGGACGTGCGGGCGCCGGTGACCTTGCTGCGGGCGCGGGCCACGAGGGAGGTCAGGCGGCCGGTCAGCGCGGGGTCGGGGGCGCTGGAGAGGAGGAGGGAGAGGTGGGTGGTGGTGCGCTGGTAGAGGGCGACGAGTTCGTCGGCCTCGGTGCCGGTGAGGCGGCGTTTGCGGCTCAGCAGGGTTTCCAGGCGGTCCCATTCGGCGCCGTGGGCCGTAACGAAGACGTCCAGGTCCATTCGTCGCTCCTCGCAGCGCTGTGGGTCGTTGCCGGGCCAGCTTGGCAGACTGGCGGGGCGTCGGGCCGGGGCCCTCATGGGGTACGCGGCGTCGGGGGCGTGGCGGCGCGGCAGGGGAACGCGGGGAAGAGGGGACGAGAGGGAGTGGGCGTGTGAGTCAGCTCGTTACGGGTGAAGCGGTGGTGCTGGGGCTGCGGCCGGCCAGGCTGGCGAGTCGGGGGCTGGCGGTGGTGGTCGATCTGGCCGTGGCCTGGGGGACGTACATCGCGGTGACGATGCTGATGGTGAGTGCGACGTCCTCGATGGACGGTGCGGTGGTGGCGGCGGTGACGGTGGCGACCTTCCTGCTGGTGCAGGTGGGGATCCCGATCGTGGTCGAGACGTTGAGCCACGGCCGGTCGCTGGGGAAGCTGATCTGCGGGCTGCGGGTGGTGCGGGAGGACGGCGGGCCGATCCGGTTCCGGCATGCGCTGGTGCGGGGGGCGATGGGGGCCGTCGAGATCGTGATGACGATGGGGGTCGTGGCCTCTGTCGCGTCGCTGGTGTCGGCGCGGGGGCGCCGGCTGGGCGATGTGTTCGCGGGGACGCTGGTCATACGGGAGCGGGTGCCGGAGGCGGAGGCCGGCGGGGTGGTGCTGCCGGCGGCGCCTTCGTGGCTGGCGGGGGAGCTCGGGTCGTTGGATCTGTCGCGGGTGCCGGACGGGTGGTGGCTGGCGGTGCGGCAGTACCTGACGCGGCTGGGGGAGCTGGATCCGCAGGCGGGCGCGGCGATGGCCGGGCGGCTGGTGGAGGACCTGCGGGGGTTCACGGGGGTGGCGGTGCCGGCAGGGGTGGATGTGGCGGTGTATCTGGCCGCGGTGGTGGCCGAGCGGCAGGGGCGGGAGTCGCGGCGGGCGTTCGGGGCGCCGGTGGGGGCGGTGGCCCCGGGTGCGGTGGTTTCCGCGGTGGCGCACTTCGAGGTTGCGGGGCCGGGGGCAGAGGTGGCGTTGTCGCCGGGGGGTGGGCGCGGTGTGTCCGCGGACGGTGCGGGGTGGGTGGCGCCCGGGGGTGCGGCGGCGGGCGACGGCGTGGGCGGGCCGGCGGGTGCGGTGTCGCGGGCGGCTGCGGGTGAGGTGGGGCGTACGGAGGCCGATGGCGGGCCGGGGGGCGGGCAGGCGCCTCGTACGGGGTTCGCGCCGCCGGTATGAGCGGTGGCTCGTTCCGGCGGTGGGGGTGGCGGTCGGGCGGGGCGGGTGCCGGGGGTGGGATCAGGTGAAGGCCGACGGGGGTGAGTCGAGGGATTCGAGTTCGATGCCGGGGGCGGAGAGGACGACGTCGCCGGTGATGTGGACGGGGTGCTGTTCGCCGGTTTCGAGGTCGGTGACCTGGTACTCGTCGGCGATGAGGGGGGCGTTGTCAGTGGCGTGTGGTGTGCTCTTGAGCAGGGCCCACGACTGGTCGAGGGTGCGGGGGGCGAGCACGGGGGGTGTGAAGGCGACGAGGCGGGCGCGGGTGGCGCCGGCGCCGAGGGCGGGGCGCAGCAGGCGGGCGGTGGCGATGAGGAAGGCGGGGGACGCGCCGGTGAAGGCGTGGGCGGGGGCGTTGCCTTCGGTGGCGTGTTCGCCGGTGGGGTCGGTGCGTACCCAGGTGACGCCGTCCAGGGCGGCGGCGCGGACCTGCCAGGCGGCGGCATGGAGTTCGAGGCGGAGGGGGCGGCCGAGTGCGTCGAGGGTGAGGTCAACGGAGCCGGTGTGGTCGCCGGCGGGGTTGACGGTCTGGGAGACGTAGCGCCAGCCGGAGGGGCCGGTGGCGCAGTGGAAGTGTTCTTCGCCGAGGGGGGTGTGGTCGTGCGGGTCGTGCAGGGAGTAGTGGCCGCGGGGCATGGGGGTGGGGTCTTTCGGAGGGGTGGGGTGGATGGTGGACCGGGGGTGGCGTGGGGGTTTCGGGGCGTTTTACGGGTCAGGCCCCCGCCGGGAGGGCGAGGGCCTGGGGCCGGCGGGTGCCGGTGGTGCCGGGTGCCGGCCCGGGTGGGCCGGCGGTGCGGCGGCGGCTCAGTAGCGGTAGTGGTCGGGCTTGAAGGGGCCTTCGACCTCGACGCCGATGTAGGCGGCCTGCTCCGGGCGCAGGGTGGTGAGCTTGACGCCCAGTGCGTCCAGGTGGAGGCGGGCGACCTTCTCGTCGAGGTGCTTGGGGAGCACGTAGACGTCGGTGGGGTATTCCTCGGGCTTGGTGAACAGCTCGATCTGGGCCAGGGTCTGGTCCGCGAAGGAGTTGGACATCACGAAGGACGGGTGGCCGGTGGCGTTGCCCAGGTTGAGCAGGCGGCCCTCGGACAGCACGATCAGGACCTTGCCGTCCGGGTGGGTCCAGGTGTGGACCTGCGGCTTGACCTCGTCCTTGACGATGCCGGGGAGCTTGGCGAGGCCGGCCATGTCGATCTCGTTGTCGAAGTGGCCGATGTTGCCGACGATCGCCTGGTGCTTCATCCGCGCCATGTCGGAGGCGAGGATGATGTCCTTGTTTCCGGTGGTGGTGACGAAGATGTCGGCGGTCTCGACGACCTCGTCGAGGGTGGTGACCTGGTAGCCGTCCATCGCGGCCTGGAGGGCGCAGATGGGGTCGATCTCGGTGATGATCACGCGGGCGCCCTGGCCGCGGAGGGACTCCGCGCAGCCCTTGCCGACGTCGCCGTAGCCGCAGACGACGGCGGTCTTGCCGCCGATGAGGACGTCGGTGGCGCGGTTGATGCCGTCGACGAGGGAGTGCCGGCAGCCGTACTTGTTGTCGAACTTCGACTTGGTCACGGCGTCGTTCACGTTGATCGCCGGGAAGAGCAGGTCGCCGTCGCGCTGCATCTCGTAGAGGCGGTGGACGCCGGTGGTGGTCTCCTCGGTCACGCCGCGGATCTCGGAGGCGAGCCTGGTCCACTTCTGCGGGGCGTCGGCGAGGGTGCGGGTGAGCAGCTCCAGGATGGCGCGGTGCTCGTCGCTCTCGGCGGTCTCGATCCCGGGGACCTTGCCGTCCTTCTCGTACTCGACGCCCTTGTGGACGAGGAGGGTGGCGTCACCGCCGTCGTCGAGGATCATGTTCGGGCCGCCGGTGGGCGAGTTGGGCCAGGTCAGCGCCTGCTCCGTGCACCACCAGTACTCCTCCAGGGTCTCGCCCTTCCAGGCGAAGACCGGGACGCCCTGGGGGTTCTCGGGGGTGCCGTGGGGACCGACCGCGATGGCCGCGGCGGCGTGGTCCTGGGTGGAGAAGATGTTGCAGGAGGCCCAGCGGACCTCGGCGCCGAGCGCCACGAGGGTCTCGATCAGGACGGCGGTCTGCACGGTCATGTGCAGCGAGCCGGTGACCCGGGCGCCGGCGAGCGGCTGGGTCGCGGCGTACTCCTTGCGGATCGCCATCAGGCCGGGCATCTCGTGCTCGGCGAGGGTGATCTCCTTGCGGCCGA
Organism: Streptomyces sp. GS7; assembly: GCF_009834125.1. Lineage (NCBI taxonomy): Bacteria > Bacillati > Actinomycetota > Actinomycetes > Kitasatosporales > Streptomycetaceae > Streptomyces > Streptomyces sp. GS7. The sequence goes on along the minus strand of NZ_CP047146.1, from coordinate 1,039,639 downwards.
AGGCGGCGAGGGAAAGGTCGGCGACCTTGAAGTCCTGGCCGGTGGCTGCTGTCGTCATACGGGCTGCTCCTCGGAGGTCGAGGTTGTTCGGGCAATTCGGGCAGTCTGCGGCGCGGGCCGGGGTTCTCCGGACGTATGCGGAGGAGCGTGCGTTCGCGTGGAGGCGGACACACCCCTCCCCTGGCCGCAGCGCAGTCCGTCGGAGGCCCTCTCTCCCTCGGTCGGTCCGGGGTGCGGACCGCCCGACCGCCATCAGCAGCGACGTCTGACACTGGTCACGAATCTACACCGATCGGGTCGGCGGCCCCAGCCCGGTTCGGCTTGTTCTGTTTGCTCCGGGCGGTCGCGGGGCGTCGGCGGGCCGGGTGGGAGGCGGGGGTCGCGGGGTGCGGTGCGGGGTGGTCGGAGCGCTTTGCGGGGGCCGCCGGGTGTTGGAGGATGCGGGGAGCGCGCGGACGGGTGCACGGGCCGCGCGCACGTTCGCGATGAGGAGAACCACGTGACCACCAGTCCAGCTGGTCCCCGCGAGGGCGCGGGGAGGGACGGGCAGGGGCTGAAGCTGCTCGCAGTGACGGCCTGCCCGACCGGTATCGCCCATACGTACATGGCCGCGGAGAGGCTGGCGCAGGCCGCGGAGTCGCTGGGGCATGAGATCAAGGTGGAGACCCAGGGCTCGATCGGGGCCGAGAACGTTCTGTCTGACAACGATGTCAGGGAGGCTGACGGGATCATCGTCGCGGCGGACAAGGACGTCGATCTGGCACGGTTCGCCGGCAAGCGGGTGCTGGCGGTGGGGGTCGCCGAGGGGATCCGCCACCCCGAGAAGCTGATCGAGCGGGTGCGCAGCGCGCCGGTCCACGAGGGCGGGGCGGGGACCTCCCGTTCCGGTTCCGCGGCCGGGGGTGGGGCGGCCGGCGGCGGCCGGGAGCGCAGCGTGACGTACAAGGCCCTGATGAACGGGGTCAGTTACATGATCCCGTTCGTGGTGGTCGGCGGGCTGCTGATCGCCGTCTCGCTGGCGCTGGGCGGGCATCCGCGGCCGGACGGCGGGCTGGTCATCCCGGACGGTTCGTTCTGGAAGCACGTGAACGACATCGGCGTCATCGGGTTCACGCTGATGGTGCCGATCCTGTCCGGCTATATCGCGTACGCGGTCGGCGACCGGCCGGCGCTGGTGCCGGGCATGATCGGCGGCTGGATCGCCAACACCGGGGCGCTGTACGACTCCAAGGCGGGCGCGGGGTTCATCGGGGCGATCGTGACCGGGTTCCTGGCCGGTTATCTGGTGCTGTGGATCAAGAAGGTCAGGGTCCCGAAGTTCGTCCAGCCGATCATGCCGATCATCGTGATCCCGATCGTGGCGACGACGGTGCTCGGGCTGTTCTTCATCTACGTCATCGGCCGGCCCGTCTCGTGGGTGTTCACCCAACTCACGGGCTGGCTCGGCGGGATGACCGGGTCCAGTGCGGTTCTGCTGGGGGCGGTGCTCGGGCTGATGATCGCGTTCGACATGGGCGGGCCGGTCAACAAGACGGCGTTCCTCTTCGGGGCGGGGCTGATCGCGACCGGCAACCAGAGCGTGATGGGGATGTGCGCGGCGGCGATTCCGGTCATGCCGCTGGGGCAGGGGCTGGCGACGCTGATACGGCGGCGGCTGTACTCCGAGCAGGAGCGGGAGACCGGTATGGCGGCGCTGTTCATGGGGCTGTTCGGGATCTCGGAGGGGGCGATTCCGTTCGCCGCGGCGCGGCCCGCGCAGGTGATTCCGGCGAACATGCTCGGCGGTGCGGTGGCCGGTGCCGTCGCGGGGCTGGCCGGGGCGACGGACGCGGTGCCGCACGGCGGGCCGATCGTGGCCGTGCTGGGGGCGGTGGGCGGGGTGCCGTCGTTCGCGGTCGCGGTGGTGGCCGGGTCGGTGGTGACGGCGCTGGCGACGGTGGCGCTGGTGGACTTCTCGGAGCGCCGGAAGGGCCGCGTGGTCGCGCCGGTTCCCGCGGGGGCGGCGGTGCCGGTGGCGGAGCCGGTGGGTGCCGCGGTGGGGGCCGGTGGTGTTCCGGGGGCCGGTACCGGGGCCGGGGCGGTCGGCGGGCCCGCGGCCCGTACGGCGGTGCTCCCCTCCCCCGCCGGGGACGAGGAGCGCGGCGGGGGCGAGGAGCGCGGCGCGGACGGCGAGGGTGCCGGGGACGGCGGGGACGCGGAGGGGGCCCCCGAGGTGCTCTCCGGGTATCTGACCGGGCGGACCGTGCGTACCCGGCTCGCGGCCGGGGAGAAGGAGGCGGCGATCCGGGAGATGGCGGAACTCGCCGCGTGCGGCGGCTCGGTGACCGATGTGGCCGAGCTGGTGCGGGTGGCGCTGGCGCGGGAGGCGCAGGGCACCACCGGGCTCGGTGAGGAGATCGCCGTTCCGCATGCGAAGACGGATGCGGTGACCGCGCCGGTGGTGGCCTTCGCGCGGTCCGCGGACGGCATCGACTGGGGTTCCCCGGACGGCACGCTCGCGCGGCTGGTGTTCCTGATCGCGGTGCCGCGGGCGGCGGCCGGGGACGAGCATCTGCGCATCCTGGCGCTGCTGTCGCGGAAGTTGACGGACGCGGACTTCCGGGCGCGGTTGCAGGGTGCGGCGGACGGGCCGGAGGTGCTGCGGGTGCTGGCGGAGATCCGGTAGCCGGCGGTGGTACGCGAAGGCCCCCGCGCCCCTTCGGTGGGTGCGGGGGCCTTCGGCGTACGGGGTCGGCTGCCGTGGGGCGGTACGCCGGTCAGCTGCCGTCGGGGGCCGGCGCGGCGGCGGCCTCGTCGTAGATGTCGGGCTCAAGGTAGATGACGCGGGCGATCGGTACGGCGGCGCGGACGCGGGCCTCGGCCGCGTTGATGGCGTCGGCGATCTCGGTGGCGGTGTCGTCGTGGCGTACGGCGATCTTGGCGGCGACGAGGAGTTCTTCGGGGCCGAGGTGGAGGGTGCGCATGTGGATGACGCGGGTGACGGCGTCGCCGTCGACGAGCGCGGTGCGGATCCGGGCGACCTGGTCGGGGCCGGCGGCCTCGCCGAGCAGCAGGGACTTGGTCTCGGCGGCGAGGACCAGGGCGATCGCGACGAGCAGCGTGCCGATGGCCATGGTGCCGATGCCGTCCCAGACGGCGTCGCCGGTGGCGAGGGTGAGGCCGACGCCGCACAGGGCGAGGACCAGGCCGATCAGCGCGCCGAAGTCCTCCAGCAGGACGACGGGGAGTTCGGGGGCCTTGGCGCTGCGGATGAACTGGGTCCAGCTCTGCTGTCCGCGCAGTGCGTTGGATTCCTTGATCGCGGTGCGGAAGGAGAAGCCCTCGGCGATGACGGCGAAGACCAGGACGCCGACCGGCCAGTACCAGTTGTCCAGGGGATGCGGGTGCTGGATCTTCTCCCAGCCCTCGTAGAGGGCGAAGACGCCGCCGATGGTGAACAGGACGATGGAGACCAGGAAGCCGTAGATGTAGCGCTCGCGGCCGTAGCCGAAGGGGTGTTCGGCGGTGGCGGCGCGCTGGGCCTTCTTGCCGCCGAGCAGGAGCAGGCCCTGGTTGCCGGAGTCGGCGAGCGAGTGCACGCCTTCGGCCAGCATCGAGGACGAGCCGCTGAAGGCGAACGCCACGAACTTGGCCGCGGCGATCGCCAGGTTGGCGCCCAGCGCCGCAACGATCGCCTTGGTACCGCCGGATGCGCTCATGGGTGCGCCATGTCCCTTCCGTAGACCGGGCTTTACCGCCCCTTTAATGCCGTGCGGCGGTCATTGTCGCAGCCCGGTCCGTGGAAGGCGCCTTGAGGCCGTCTCGTGGACGGGCGTCAGGCGACGACGGTGGCGCGGAAGAGGGTGCCGTCGCCGGAGAGCGTGAGCCGCTCGCCGGCGGGGACGAAGGCCGACTCGCCGGGGGCCAGGGCCAGTTCCTCCCCGGCCGCGGTGCCCGGGTCCCGCAGGCGGACCGTGCCGGCCGTGCAGAGCAGGATCTGGGGGGTGCGGGAGGCGAGCGGGCGGGGGGCGGCGCCGGGCGCCAGGAGGTAGCGGGAGAGCCGGAATTCGTCGATGGGGGTGTCGTAGACCTCCTCGCCGTCGATCTCCTCGGGGCGCAGCACGCCGGGGTCGCGGGGCTCGAAGCGGACCACGCGCAGGAGTTCGGGGACGTCGACGTGCTTGGGGGTGAGGCCGCAGCGCAGCACGTTGTCGGAGTTGGCCATCAGCTCGACGCCGAGGCCGCTGAGGTAGGCGTGCGGGATGCCGGCGCCGAGGAACAGGGCCTCGCCGGGCTGGAGTCGGACGTGGTTGAGCAGCATGGCGGCGAGCACGCCGGGGTCGCCGGGGAAGTGGTGGGCGAGCGCGGCGTAGGCCGCGTAGGCGGTGGCGTGCGGTCCGTCCTCGGCGGCGGCCCGGGCGGCGGCGGTGGCGGCGCGTTCGACGGACTCGGCCATCGCGGTGCGGTCGGCGCTGAGGACGGCGGTCAGCACCTCGCGCAGCGCGGACTCCTCGGGGCCGGCGCGGAGGATGTCGACGTACGGCTTGAGGTCGTCGACGCCGAGGCCCTCCAGGAGGTCCGCGGTCTCGGCCGGGTGCCGGAAGCCGCAGAGGCCGTCGAAGGGGGTGAGCGCGCAGATCAGCTCGGGCTTGTGGTTGGCGTCCTTGTAGTTGCGGTGCGGGGCGTCGAGCGGGACGCCGCGCCGCTCCTCGTCGGTGAAGCCCTCCTTGGCCTGGGTGAGGTCGGGGTGGACCTGGAGGGAGAGCGGTGTGCCGGCGGCGAGCACCTTGAAGAGGAACGGCAGCCGGGGGCCGAAGGTGTGGGCGGCGGGCTCGCCCAGTTCCGCCTCGGGGGCGGCGGCGATCACCTCGGCCAGGGAGACCGGGCCGGCGCCGCGGTCGACGCGGGAGGGGGCGCCGGGGTGGGCGCCCAGCCACATCTCGGCCTGCGGTTGGCCGGTCGGCGCTATGCCGAGGAGCTCCGGGATGGCGGTGGTGGAGCCCCAGGCGTAGGGGCGCACGGTGTTGACGAGGCGGTCCATGGGAGGGGTGCTTTCTGCGGTTGCGGACGGGGGCCGGCGGGGCTGCCCGGTGCGGCGGGCGGCCCGGGGGCCATGGTCACTCGGTGCCGGCGAGCGCGAGGTAAACGGCGCCGAAATCCGCGATGGCGAGCAGTTCGGCGGCCTTCTCCAGATCGCTGCCGGTGCCCGGTTCCAGTTCGCTGAGGGCGGTGTCGCGCTCCTCGGCGAGCTGGTGGGCGGCGCGGGTGGCGGACAGCGGGCCGGCGGCGCCGTCGCGCAGCAGGACGATCCGGGCGTGCAGGGCGGGGGCCTGTTCGACGCGGTCGCGGAAGAAGTCGTCCGGGTCGGCGCCGGCGGCGAGCGCGCCGGCCAGCAGGGTGCGGTGGGTGGTGAGCGCCTCGGGGAGTTCGGCGGCGAGCGCGGGGCGGCCGGCGAGACCGGCGAGTTCGGTGGCGAAGTGCCGGCCGACGGCGTGGGCGATCAGGCCCTCGGTCCAGATCAGCGGGAGCGCGTCGGCGAGGTCGGCGGCCAGGGTCTTGCCGGGGTTGGTGTACGTGGGGATGGCCGGGCCGCAGCGTTCGGCGAGCTGGTCGAGGCGGTCGGCGAGCTTGCCGAGGGCGTCCGGCGGGGCGCTGAGCAGGCCGATGCGGTCGGCGAGCGCGAGCAGCGGGATCAGTACGGACCAGAGGGTGCCGGGGGCGGCGGGCGGGGCGCCCTCGACGTCGAACTCGGCGTCGTAGGAGGTGGTGGCCAGGGGGACGGCGAGGCCACGGGCCTGGATGACGGCCTCGGCGAGCGGGCCGCCGGCCGGGGTGACGGCGACGACGGCGCAGCCGCGGCGGTACGCCTGCTCGACGAGTTCGGCGAGCCCGGGGTCGGCGGCGTCCGGGCCGGCGAGCAGCAGCAGGTCCAGGGGGCCGGCCCAGCCGGGCAGGGTCCAGCGCAGGGCGCCGGGCAGCGGGGCGACGCCGGTGGGCTGGATGAGGCTGACCGGGCAGCTGCCGCCGCTGAGGGCGCGCAGCAGGTCGGCGACGCCGCCGGCGGCCGGGCCGGGGCCGGCGACCAGGACGGAGCGCGGCCGGCCGTCGGGGGTCAGGTCGGCGATGCCGGATTCGATGGCGCTGCGGGCGGCGGTGCGGACCCGGGCGCCGGATTCGGCGACGCCGCGCAGCAGGCCGAATCGGTCGGCGCCGGCCAGCGCCTCGGGAGCGTCGAGGAGTGACTCGTCGAGCATGGTGGGCGCGGCCTCCGATTCGCCGGGTCGTGCGGGGGAACGCCGGGCGTACCGGGGCGGGCCCGGTGGTGCCCGGTCAGGCGGGGCTGGGGGCACCTCCCACGCCCTTAGGGCTGTGGGGGAGGGCTTCGTCGACGAGGAGCACGGGGATGCCGTCCCGGACGGGGTAGGCGAGGCCGCAGTCGGCGGAGGTGCAGATCAGCTCGGCCGGCTCGTCCGCCGTGCGGTCCTCCAGCGGGGCGTGGCACGCCGGGCAGGCGAGGATCTGGATCAGGCTGGCTTCGACCGGCATGGCGGCTGCTCCTTCGGCGTGGTTGCGGCGTGGCCAGCCTACCGCCGGAGTGGGAGGGCCGCCGCGGAACCAGCCTGCCCGGAGGGGAATCTCCGGGGTGGGAGGGCCTCCCACCCCGGGTGCGGGCTCAGCCGCGGATGATCGCCAGGGCCTCGTCGCGGACCCGGTCGACGGTGGCCGCGTCGCGGGCCTCGGCGTTGAGCCGGAGCAGCGGCTCGGTGTTCGAGGGGCGCACGTTGAACCACCAGTCGGGGGCGGTGACGGTCAGCCCGTCGAGGTCGTCGAGGGTGATGCCGTCGCGGCCCTCGTAGGCGGCCTTGATCGCGGCGAGCCGGCCGGCCTGGTCGTCGACGGTGCTGTTGATCTCGCCGGAGGCGGCGTAGCGGTCGTAGCGGTCGACGAGTTGCGACAGCGGGCCGGGCTGGCCGCCGAGGGCGGCGAGGACGTGCAGTGCGGCGAGCATGCCGGTGTCGGCGTTCCAGAAGTCGCGGAAGTAGTAGTGCGCGGAGTGCTCGCCGCCGAAGATCGCGCCGGTGCGGGCCATCTCCTGCTTGATGAAGGAGTGGCCGACGCGGGTGCGGACCGGGGCGCCGCCGTTCTCCTTGACGACCTCGGGGACGGACCAGGAGGTGATGCAGTTGTGGATGACGGTTCCGCCGGGGTGCTTGGCGAGTTCGCGGGCGGCGACCAGGGCGGTGATGGCGGACGGGGAGACCGGGTCGCCGTTCTCGTCGACGACGAAGCAGCGGTCGGCGTCGCCGTCGAAGGCCAGGCCGAGGTCGGCGCCGACCTCGCGCACCCGCGCCTGGAGGTCCACGATGTTCTTCGGGTCGAGCGGGTTGGCCTCGTGGTTGGGGAACGAGCCGTCCAACTCGAAGTACAGGGCGTCCAGTTCGAGCGGCAGTCCCTCGAAGACGGTGGGGACGGTGTGGCCGCCCATGCCGTTGCCGGCGTCCACCACGACCTTCAGGGGGCGGATGCCGCTCAGGTCGACCAGGGAGCGCAGGTGGGCCGCGTAGTCGGCGAGGACGTCGCGGCGGGTGACGGTGCCGGGGGTGGCCGCAGGCGCGGGGGCGCCGTCGACGGTCCAGCGCTCGACGAGGGCGCGGATGTCGGCGAGGCCGGTGTCCTGGCCGACCGGGGCGGCGCCGGCCCGGCACATCTTGATGCCGTTGTACTGGGCGGGGTTGTGCGAGGCGGTGAACATCGCGCCGGGCAGGCCGAGTGCGCCGCTGGCGTAGTACAGCTCGTCGGTGGAGCACAGGCCGATCTCGGTGACGTCCGCGCCGCGGGCCGCCGCGCCGCGCCCGAAGGCGTGCGAGAGGCCGGGAGAGGAGGGCCGCATGTCGTGCCCGATGACGATCGCGTCGGCACCGGTCACCTGGACGAAGGCCGCGCCGAAGAGTTCGGCCAGCGTCTCGTCCCACTGGTCGGGGACCACACCGCGCACGTCGTACGCCTTCACGATCTGCGACAGATCAGTCACAGCCAGCCCTCCTGAGTCGCTACGGAGCCCCAAACCTACCCGTACGCCCGGTGCGGGGGCCGTGAACAGGACGGGTACGGCAGCGGGCGGGCAGCTGTCCGGAAGGCGTCGTGCGGAGGTGTCAGGAGTCGGGTGAGCGCAGTACCCGGAGATGGCCGCGGCGGGCGACCTCCATGGGCCGGCCGTCGCGGCCGGGGCCCATGGTCTCGGGGCCGCCGCCGGCACCCGCGGCGCGCTCCTGGGGCCGGGCGGCCTCGCGGACGGCGTTGGCCAGCGCTTCGAGGTCGTCGCCGCTGGGGCGGGCGGGTCCGGAGTCGACGGCGAGGCGGACGACCTCCCAGCCGCGCGGGGCGGTCAGCCGCTCGGAGTGCTCGGCGCACAGGTCGTAGCAGTGCGGCTCGGCGTAGGTGGCGAGCGGTCCGAGCACGGCGGTCGAATCCGCGTAGACGTACGTCAGCGTTGCGACGGCGGGGCGGCCGCACGCAGTGCGCGAACAGCGACGTACAGGGCTCACGACGTTGGACGGTACCGCACTCTTGAGCGGGCCGCGACGACTCTCCCCCGGCTCACCCAACCGTGTCGTCCCGGTTCGTCCGATGCGTCTGACCTGCACCCGCTCGGCAGGACCTGCCCGGGGTGGGCCGGGACGGGCCGCGCGGGCGGCCGAAACCCGTCACCGGTCGGCGCATTTCATGTCATTCCGCGGGAGCCGTGCGATCCGACGGCGGGCGGGAAACGAACCGAACCGGGCCCGGAGCGATCACTCGGCGACAACCGGCCAGTTGTCGCACACTGCCGTGCGGGCCGCCCCGCGACGGCTACGCTCGATCTGATGGACAGCCCCGTACCACCCCGCCCGGCGGAGCCCCGGCCGCGCCGCCGCGACCGCCACGGCCGCGGCATGCGCGGTCCGATCGCGCCGCCCCAGGTACCGCTGTCGGTGACCCGCGCCGACGCGTTCACGGATCTCGTCTACGACTCCCGTGACCGCCTGGAGCGGCGCTGGCCGCAGCTGGCGCAGGTCGACTTCCTGGTCCTGGAGGTGCCGGGGTTCGGTCCGGACGGCGCTCCGGATCCGGGTGCGGGCGAGGAGGCCGTACCGCTCGGCCGGGTGCTGCCGGCGGCCGGCGCATATCGCGACCGGATCGTGATCTACCGCAGGCCGGTGGAGATCCGCACCAAGAGCCGCGACGAGCGCGCGCTGCTGGTGCACGAGGTCGTCGTCGAGCAGGTCGCCGAACTCCTCGGGCTGGCACCGGAGTCGGTGGACCCGCGCTACGGGCAGGAGTGATCCCGTAGCGCGGGCCGGCGGTCACATCGTCGGCGCGGTGCTCACTTCGTCAGCAGGGACAGGTCCTGGCCCGCGGTCGGCACCACGACCGAGCCGCGGTCGTCCGGCAGCGGCTGGATGGTGAAGGCGGGCACCTGGCCCTGCGGCAGCGCCAGCATCCGGGAGGCGTAGACGGGGCCGCTGCCCTGCTGCGGCTCGACGGTCAGCGCGTAGGAGCCCTTGAGTCCCTGCGGCTGCGGCGGCTGGACGGCGAGGGTGGTGCCGCCCTTGACGGTGTACGTCTTGGAGACCGGGGTGCCGCCGCCGCTGCCGGCCGACGCGGTGACCTTGACCGTGGCGTCCTTGCCCTTCTCCGGCGCGACCAGCGACAGGGTGCTGCCCTTGGCGCGGTTGTCGGCGACCGAGCCGCGGGCCTCGATCGCCCGGGTCGCCGGGATGAAGGCCATCTCCTGGTTGTCGCCCTTGCCGCGGATGACCTGGAGCGCCGCCGCGACCGGGGCCGCGGAGCCGCTGTCGGAGGGGGTGAGGACCAGCGAGCCGGCCTCGCCCTTGGTGACGTCCTTGAGGTCGACGGAGGTGGTCATCCCGCTCTTGACGTGCAGGGTGTCCAGACCGGCCGGGGTGATCGCGCCGGTGGGGGTGGCCAGTTGGACCTTCAGGTCGGCGTCCGCGTTGCCGGGGGCGACGGCCACCAGCCGGACGTCGGTGGCGTCGGCCGGGATGCCGGGCAGCACCGCGGTGGCGGCCGGGTCGGCGGCGGGCGGCAGCCAGTCGCCGCCGGTCTTGGCGTCGTTCGCCTGCACGGCGGCGCCGACCCGGCCGGAGCGGACGGTGACGTGCAGCGCGGCGTCGGCGGTCGGGGTGCCGGTGAGGGTGGACAGCAGCACCGGGACGGTGGCATGCGGCGGCACCGTGATGTCCTCGCCACCGCCGCCGGCCAACGGCCCGTCCTTGCCGCGCATTTCGAGGTCGACGACGGCCGGGGTCGGGTCGGGGTTGGTGAGGTGGACGTAGTCGGTGCGGCCGGAGTCGGTGCTCACGCCGGGGAACCAGAACTGGGTGTCCGGGGCGGTGCAGCTCAGCCCGAGGAGGCCGCGGCCGGCGCCGGCGGAGACGGCGGTGGTCTGCTGGACCGTCCAGCCGGGCGCCAGCGCGCCGTCCGCGGAGCCCGCCAGGGCGGGCGCGTTGGCGCTGTCGGTGGTCGTGGTGACCGGCTTGCCGGCCTCCTGGAGGGGCACCACGGGATTGGTGTCGGCCGGCTGCACGACCTGCCCGGCGCCGGAGTCCGCGGTGCTGCCGCCCTTCTTGCCCTTCCCGGCGTCCTTGCCGCCCTTGCCGGCGGGGTTGCCGCTGCTGTCGGCGACGGTGCCGGTGGGCTGGAGCTGGGCGGTGCCCTTCTTGGCGTCCGCGCCGGCCGCGGTGCCGGGGGGCGTGAAGGCGGTGTAGGCGGTCTCGGCGACCTCCGAGGAGGTGGGGGCCGGGCACAGCAGCGCGGAGCGCTGGACGGGCAGCCGGGTGCCGCTCCCCGGCGCCGGGCCCGCCCCGCCGCCGGGGGCCGCGACGGCGGCGACGCCGGTGGCGGCGGCCAGCGCGGCGGTCACGCCGATCAGGGACATCGTGGTGCGCTTCACTGCTGGTCGCTCCCGTCACGGCGCGGCTCGGGGTAGGCGTCGGAGTACCCGGAGTACGCGGTGTCGTCGTAGGGCTGCTGGGGCTGCTGGGGCTGCTGGGCCGGGTCGCCGTACGGCTGCTGCTGCGCGCCGTAGCCGTACGGGTCGTAGCCGCCCGCCTGGTAGGGGTCGGCCGGGTAGCCGCCGGCCTGGTACGGGTCCGGCGCGTAGGGCTGCCCGCCGTACTGGCCGGCCCCGTACGGGTCGTCTACCGGGGCGTACTGCTGCTGGTCGGCGGGGTGCCCGGGGGCGGTGGGCGGGGCCTGCTGGGCGGCGGCCTGCCAGTCCTCGTAGGAGTGCTGCTGGGGGACGGCGGCGTACGGGTCGGTGAGCTGCGCGGGGTCCGGCCCGGGGTCCGGCGCGGGGGCGGCCGGCGGGTCGGCGGGGACCTCCTCGCCCGTATCGGCGGCCGGGAACGCCGCCTCGTCCGCCGCCGCTGCCGCTCCCGCACCCACTGCCGCACCCGCCGCGGCGGCGCCCGCCGCCTCGGCCTGGGCGCGCAGTCGGCGGGCCCGGCGGCCCTCGCCGGCGGCCGGCGCCGCTGCCGCGGCGGCCGCGGCGGCGTCCTCGGGCAGGTCGTCGTCGACCTCCCGGCGTCGGCCCGGCAGCGCCATCACCACCAGGACGAGGGCGAGCAGGCCCTGGGCCCACAGCCAGAGGGTGTGGCTCAGCGGGTTGTCGTGGGTGAGGTCGAGGCGGCCGCCGCCCGACGGGAGCTGGAAGCCCTGGGCCCAGCCGTCGACGGTGACGGGCTTGAGGGCGGTGCCGTTGAGGCTGGCGTGCCAGCCGTCGTCGGCGGCGTCCGCGATGCGCAGGATCCGGCCGGCGGAGCCCTCGGGCACCTTCGTGGTGTGCGCGTCGACCGGCCCGGCCGGTACGGGCACCGGCGCCACGGCGTCGCCGCTGGCGGTGCCCTCCTTGGTCTGGCCCGGCACGATCGAGATCCGGGAGACCCGGCGGTCGATCCGCCACAGGGCGCTGCCGTCGTCCTGGCTGAGCCGGGTCAGGCCCGGGGTCGTGTCCAGGACGCGACCCATCTCGCGCGGGGCGCCCTTGCGGACCAGGACGTAGCGGACCGCGTAACCGCCGAGCTGGTCGGTCTGGTCGGCGCCGGAGCCGGCCACGAGGTGGGCGACGATGCTGTCGAGCCGCTGGTCCGTGCCCGCCCGGTCGGCGATGTCGGCGTCCCCGAGCTGGGCGCCGGAGCCGCGGACCAGTGAGTAGGAGACATGGCCCGCCGTGCCGTCCAGGACGAGGGTGCGGGCGCGGTCGAAGGTGCTGGACTCCTCGGCGACGAACGCCGGGACCTGCGTGGGGTCGCGCCGCTGGAGCGGGCCGGCGGCGCCGGTGATCATCCAGCTGGCCGCGGCGTAGAGGGGGGCGATGGCGGACGCCAGCGCGATCAGGACGGCCACCGGCTGCTTCCAGCCGAAGCCGAGCGCGGCCATGCGGGTGCGGATGCCCTCGGCGCCGACCGTCGCCGCGCACAGCAGCGCCAGCCCGTAGACCAGCATCGCGGGCCCGGTCCAGCCCGAGGCGTTGCCGAGCGCGGCGAGCAGCAGCCCGGTCAGCGCCACCGCCCAGGCGGTGCGGATCGCGGTCTGCCGCTCGCCGCGCAGCGTGGCGGCGAGCGCGGCCAGGACGACGCCGAGGAGCAGCAGTCCGCCGACGGCCTTGGGGCCGCCGGGGCTGAGCCCGACGAGGTCGAGCACGGAGGCGCTGCCCGCGCCGTAGTCGAGCCCGGCCTCCTGGAAGAACCGCGACGGGTGGGCGAACAGCGACAGCGACCAGGGGGCCAGCACCACCAGCGGGGCGACGGTCACGGCCAGGAAGCGCACCGCGTACGCCGGCAGCAGCGCGCGGTTGCCGTCCAGGAGGCGCAGGACGAGCAACCCGATGCCGAGCAGCACCGCGATCGGCCAGACGATCGGGGTGAAGGCCGTCGTGAAGGTGACCAGCAGCGCGTAGGCCCAGGCGGCGCGCCAGCCGGGGCGGGTGCCGGTGGCCAGCCGCAGCCCGCTCGCGGCGACGGCGGCGCGCGCCATCAGAGGCAGCAGGACGGCCAGTACGGCGGTGCCCAGCCGGCCGCCGGCGAGCGCGCCGGTGGCGGCGGGCAGGAAGGCGTAGGCGATGCTGCCCCAGGCCCGCAGCAGCCGGGAGGCGACCAGCGGGCGGGAGGCGAAGTACGCGGTCAGGCCGGCCAGCGGCACGGAGCAGACCAGCAGCAGGGTGAGGGTGAAGCCGGTGCTGCCGAAGAAGAGCGTGGACACCACGGCGAGCACGGCCAGGTAGGGCGGCGCGGCGGCGGTGTCGCCGACGCCGACCGGGTGCCAGCTGTCGACGTACGACGACCACAGGCCGCCCAGGCTCCCGGGTGCCGGCAGCAGCGCGCCGCCGGCCAGCGAGCCGGTGCCGAGCAGCCCGCGGCAGGCGATCAGGGAGACGACCAGCAGGACGAGGAAGAGCACCGGCGCGGGCCGGCGGGCGATCCGCTTGAGCCGGGCGAACTGCTCGATCTCCAGGAAGTCGGCGTCGTCGCCGCCGGGTCCGGACTCCACGGCGCCGTGCCGGCCGGCCGAGGCCACGTCGGGGGCGGCGCGCCCGGCGAGGTTGCCCGCGACCTGTTCGGCGGTGGCGCGGACGGTCGCGCCGGGCGGCGGGAACAGTGCCCGCAGCTCCTTGGCGTCCACCGCAGGACGGCCGCGGCGCTTGCGCCCGGCGAGGATCTTGCCGGGCCGCAGCAGGGTCCCGAAGAGGCCGGCGAGTTCGTCCAGCGCCTGGCCGGGGACCTTGCCGACGAGGTAGGCGAGGACCCGCAGGAAGGTGCCGAGCAGCAGCCGCACCAGGGTGTACGGGAGCAGTGCGCCGCGGGTGTTGGTGAGCAGCGTGTAGACCGCGCCGGCCTTGTCGACGCGGTGCGGGTTGGCGACATGGCGGCCGACGCAGTCGATGGGGCGGCGCTCGCGGGCGGCGGCCTCGGCGTGCCGCAGGATGGCGTCCGGTGCGACGAGGACCTGGTGGCCGGCGGCCTGGGCGCGCCAGCACAGGTCGACGTCGTCGCGCATCAGCGGCAGTCGGCGGTCGAAGCCGCCCAGCTGCTCGTAGACGTCGCGGCGGATGAGCATGCCGGCGGTGGAGACGGACAGCACGGGCCGGATCTGGTCGTGCTGTCCCTGGTCCTGTTCGCGGCGGTCCAGGCCGGTCCAGCGCCGGCCGCTGCGCGCGATGCTGACACCGGCTTCGAGCAGCTGCCGGCGGTCGTACCAGCTGCGCAGCTTGGGTCCGACGACGACGGTGGAGGGGCTGGCGTCGGCGACCCGCAGCAGCTCGGCGAGCGCGTCCGGCTCGGGCGCGCAGTCGTCGTGCAGCAGCCACAGCCACTGGACCGGCTCCCCGTGCGGGAGTTCCGGCATGTCGTACGCCTCGTCGCGCCAGGTGCGGCTGACCGGGTCCCAGCCGCTGGGCCGCCGCAGGTACGGCAGGTCGTCGGGGCCGAGGACGGGGGCGGTGCGGACGGCCTCGTCGACGGCGGTGCCGAATCCGGAGCGCCGGGCGAGGTGCAGGACGCGTTCGTCGCCGATGGCCTCGGCGAGCAGCCGTGCGGAGTCGTCCGCGCTGCCGGTGTCGGCGCCGACGACGTTCTGCACCGGGCGCTCCTGGCCGAGCAGCCCGGCGAGCGCGTCGGGCAGCCAGCGCGCACCGTCATGGGAGACGATCACCGCGGTGACGACGTGCCGGGGGAATTCTGGAGTGACGGCTGCGTGTGAGGCGGCCTGGGCCGCCGGCTGGCTGTGCACGGACATCGAGGTACGGGCCCTCCGGACCCGGGAGTCCGGGGCCCGCGGCGAAGTCGCTCAAGGCCCCCGCCCCCGGAAGACACTGCGACGGACTACGAGGGACACGCGCACCCCGCGCCGGGGGCGTTGGCGTGTCTCGGACGGGGCCCCACACTAATGCTTCGCGCCGGGCCGCCAACCGGCTCCGTACACAGCAGACCGCCTCCGGCGAACAGAGCGCTGGAGGCGGTGGGTTCGGTATGGGGGGATATGGGGAGTTGGGGTGGTGCGGCGGTGTGGTCGGCACGGCCGCGTGCTGCCGGTCGGGCGGGCTGGCCTGTCATGGTCAGACGGCGGCCTTCTTCAGCCGGCGCCGCTCGCGTTCGGACAGACCGCCCCAGATACCGAAGCGCTCGTCGTTGGCGAGGGCGTACTCCAGGCACTCCGACCGGACTTCGCAGGCGAGGCAGACCTTCTTGGCCTCGCGGGTGGAGCCACCCTTCTCCGGGAAGAAGGACTCGGGGTCGGTCTGGGCGCACAGTGCGCGCTCCTGCCAGCCGAGCTCCTCGTCCGCCTCCTCGACCAGCAATTCCTGGAACAGCTCGGTCATGTGCGCCCCTCGTCTGTCTTTACGTCCCCGTGATCAAGCCGTGATCGATTTCGGCTGAACGACACGAGTGAAATTACAAGTGTGCTGATCCGGGCCAGTCAAGCCGAGATCTGCTATTGGGCCTCTTATTCACTCTGCGGAACCAAGCGTATGCGGAAAGTGTTCAAATCATCCAAAACCAGGACACTTCCCCGGGCGTGCCATCCGCGGGTTTCTCTCGGCACCTCTCCAGCACCTCCCGGCACTTCTCACGCACTGAGACGCCGGCGAACCGCCCATCCGTTGCACCCGGCGCGGCGAAGCGGGGAAGATCACAGCGGGATCACAGGTCCGCAACGGCGTTGGGGGGCGCGGCTGATGGGCGACCTCTCCTCACGGCGGGCTGCACAAACCTTTCTCCGGACGCGGTAACCGGATGAGGTGAATGCGTCCGGCGAACCCCGCCTCCGGTTGACAGCGCGCCGCCGCCCCGTGTCTCCTTGACCGCATGCCAGCGACCGC
The DNA here is from genome assembly GCF_009834125.1 of Streptomyces sp. GS7. Lineage (NCBI taxonomy): Bacteria > Bacillati > Actinomycetota > Actinomycetes > Kitasatosporales > Streptomycetaceae > Streptomyces > Streptomyces sp. GS7. Next base: position 1,023,780 of record NZ_CP047146.1, on the reverse strand, counting down.
CGCGCCCCGCCTGACCCGTTCCTACGGGTCGCTCTGCGCTGCGCAGGCCCGCTGCCGCTGTTCCAGCTGTCGTAGCCACTGAGCTCCAGCCGCCGCTCGCACCACCCCGCAGCGCCCTTGCTCTGCCGCGACCACCGCGCCGCGCCCCCACAAGGAACAGCCCGCGCCGTGCCGCACTCCCCCGCCACCGCCGGGCGGATCCCCGCCGCACCGCCCCGCACTTCCGCCGAGGAACCCGGAACCCCATGAACAGCGACGTCCAGATCGCCGGCGACCCGCTCGCCATCCCGCACCTGCTGCCGCCCGTCCCCGCCCACCCCGCCACCGTCGCCGGCTTCGCGGGCCTGGCACGCTCGATCGCCGCCGACCGCGCCTCCTGGGCGCCGCTGGTCCGCTTCGACGCCACCACCCGCTGGTACCACCGGCTGCGCCGCGGCCCGGGCTACGAGGTGTGGCTGCTGAGCTGGGTGCCCGGCCAGGGCAGCGGCCGGCACGACCACGGGCCGTCGTCGGGCGTACTGACCGTCCTGGAAGGCGAGTTGACCGAGCACGGCACCGGCGGGACGCGCACGCTGGCGGCCGGGGCGCAGCGGGTCTTCGCCCCGGGGTACGTCCACGAGGTCGCCAACGACGCGCTGGCGCCCGCCGTCAGCCTGCACGTGTACTTCCCCGGCCTGACCGAGATGCCGATGCACGGCGCGCCGCACGGCGCCCGGTGCGCGGCTCCCGCCCCGGAGACCGCGGCGCCCTGACCCGCCGCCGCCCCGGCGGCCCCGCCCTCGCGCGCAGCGGCCCCTCGTGACGTCCGTCCCTCCTGGCCACCACCCCTCATGGACGCGGCATCCGGCTGACACACTTACCGGCATGCGCATTGTGGTTCTGGCCGGCGGTATCGGCGGCGCCCGCTTCCTGCGGGGACTGAAGGCAGCGGCTCCGGACGCGGACGTCACCGTCATCGGCAACACCGGCGACGACATCCATCTGTTCGGGCTCAAGGTGTGTCCCGACCTCGACACCGTGATGTACACGCTCGGCGGCGGCATCAACGAGGACCAGGGCTGGGGCCGCGCCGACGAGACGTTCCGGGTCAAGGAGGAGCTGGCCGCGTACGGCGTCGGACCCGAGTGGTTCGGGCTGGGCGACCGGGACTTCGCCACCCACATCGTGCGGACGCAGATGCTGGGCGCCGGCTATCCGCTCAGCGCCGTCACCGAGGCGCTCTGCGACCGCTGGCAGCCCGGGGTGCGGCTGCTGCCGATGTCCGACGACCGGGTCGAGACGCATGTGGCCGTCGAGGACGAGAGCGGCGAGCGCAAGGCGGTCCACTTCCAGGAGTACTGGGTGCGGATGCGGGCCTCGGTGCCGGCGCACGCCGTGGTACCGGTCGGCGCCGAGCAGGCCAAGCCGGCGCCGGGCGTGCTGGAGGCGCTCGCGGCGGCGGACGTGATCCTCTTCCCGCCGTCCAACCCGGTGGTGAGCATCGGCACGATCCTGGCCGTACCGGGCATCCGGGAGGCCGTCGCGCAGGCCGCGGCGCCGGTGGTCGGACTGTCCCCGATCGTCGGGGACGCACCGGTGCGCGGGATGGCGGACAAGGTGCTGGCGGCGGTGGGCGTCGAGGCCACGGCCGCGGCGGTGGCCAAATATTACGGAGGAGCGAAGCGACTTCCCCTGAAGGGTGGCGGTGGGCGACGGGCGGGCGGAAGTGGGTTGCTGGACGGCTGGCTGGTGGACACCGTCGACGCGGACGCGGTGGCCGAGGTCGCGTCGGCGGGGATCCGCTGCCGGGCCGTACCGCTGATGATGACGGACGTGGACGCCACGGCCGCGATGGCGCGTGAGGCGCTGGCGCTGGCCGAGGAGGTACGGGCGTGAGCGAGCGCAGCATGGGGGTCCCCCCGGCCGGAGGCTGGGGGAAAACGATGGAAAGGTGCGCGCCCCGCGAATGCGGGGCCGAGCGAAGCGAGGTCTCGGCATGAGCGGGGCCGGGGAGACGCCCGGGTACCGGGTGTGGGCGCTGCCGGGGCTGCCGGAGGTGCGGCCCGGCGACGACCTCGTCAAGCTGATCACCGCCGCGGCCACCGCCGACGGGGTGTCCCAACTGGCCGACGGGGACGTCCTGTTGGTGACCTCGAAGATCGTCAGCAAGGCGGAGGGGCGGATCGTCGAGGCGGCGGACCGCGAAGCGGCGATCGACGCCGAGACGGCGCGTGTGGTGGCGCGCCGCGGCACGCTGCGGATCGTGGAGAACCGGCAGGGGCTGATCATGGCCGCGGCCGGTGTGGACGCCTCCAACACCCCTTCCGGGACGGTACTGTTGCTGCCGGAGGACCCGGACGCGTCGGCGCGCGCCCTGCGGGCCGGGCTGCGCGAGGCGCTCGGCGTCGACGTCGGGGTGGTCGTCAGCGACACCTTCGGGCGGCCGTGGCGCAGCGGCGTCACCGACGTCGCCATCGGGGCGGCCGGGGTGCGGGTGCTGGACGACCTGCGCGGCGGCACGGACGCGTACGGCAACCCGCTCACCGCCACGATCGTGGCCACCGCCGACGAACTGGCCGCGGCCGGCGACCTGGTGAAGGGCAAGGCGGCCGGGCTGCCGGTCGCGGTGGTGCGCGGGCTGCCGCACGTCGTGGCGGCGGCGGGCGGCCCGGACGGCGACGGCGACGGGGCGCGCGCGCTGGTGCGGGGCGCCGCGGACGACATGTTCCGGCTGGGCACCTCGGAGGCCGTACGGGAGGCCGTGACGCTGCGGCGCACGGTCCGGGAGTTCGCCGACGACCCGGTGGATCCGGGGGCGGTCCGGCGCGCGGTGGCGGCGGCGGTCACCGCGCCGGCGCCGCACCACACGACTCCCTGGCGGTTCGTGCTGCTGGAGTCGGCCCGGTCGCGGACCCGGCTGCTGGACGCGATGCGGGACGCCTGGGTGGCCGATCTGCGCGCCGACGGGAGGTCGCAGGAGTCCATCGCCAAGCGGGTGCGGCGCGGCGACGTGCTGCGCAACGCGCCGTATCTGGCGGTGCCGTGCATGGTCCTGGACGGCGCGCACACCTACCCGGACGCGCGGCGGAACGCCGCCGAGCGCGAGATGTTCGTCGTCGCCCACGGCGCCGGCATCCAGAACTTCCTGGTCGCGCTGGCCGGCGAGCGCCTGGGGTCGGCGTGGATCTCGTCGACGATGTTCTGCCGGGACGTGGTCCGGGACGTGCTCGACCTGCCGGCGGACTGGGAGCCGATGGGCGCGGTGGCCATCGGCCATCCCGCGGGCCCCCCGAAGCAGCGGCCGCCGCGCGCCACGGAGGACTTTGTGGCGGTGCGCTGACGTACGGGGGATGCCGGAGGGGGCGCCCTCGCCGGGTCACAGCCGGGCGATGTCTCCCACGGGGAACCGCGGGGCGCGGCGCGGCGGGACGCGGCCGGAGAGCAGGATGAGGCGGGCCGCGCGGTGCCGCTGGCCCTCGTAGGGCGCGAGGAGTTCGAGCATCTCCTCGTCGGTCGTGCCGCGGCGGCCGGTGAGGGCATAGCCGATGATCTTCGGCAGGTGGAGGTCGCCGACGGTGACGGCGTCGGGCGCGCCGAGGGTGCGCTGGAGCGTTTCGGCCGCCGTCCAGGGGCCGATGCCCGGTATCGCGGTCAGCCGGCGGGTGGCGTCCGCGAGGTCCATCCGCGCCGCCTCCTCCATCCGGCCGGCGACCCGCACGGCGCGCAGGATCGCGCCCGAGCGCTTGGCGTCGACGCCCGCGCGGTGCCACTCCCACGAGGGGATCAGCGCCCAGCCGCGCGGCTCGGGCATCACCCGCAGCCGGTCCCAGGGGCCGGGCGCGGGGGTGCCGTGGCGCTGGAGCAGCAACCGCCAGGCGCGGTACGCCTCGTCGCTGGTGACCTTCTGCTCCAGGACCGAGGGGATCAGCGACTCCAGGACCAGGCCGGTGCGGGCGAGCCGGACGCCGGGGTGCCGGCGGCGCGCCTCGTGGACGATGCGGTGCCGGGCGGTCAGCGCCGCCGGGTCGTCGGACTCCCCCAGCAGGTCCGGCAGCCGCTCCAGCAGCCAGTCCGCGCCGGGGCCCCAGGCCGTCGCCTCGACCCGGCCGTCCGCGGGGCGGGCCTCGACGCGGAGCGTGCCGGGCCCTTCGGGTGTGCGGCAGGCCCGCCAGATCTCGCCGCCGCGGACCGCGAACGCCGGGTCGCCGGGGCCGCGTCGCAGCACACCGAGGGTGCGGTGCAGGTCGTAGGGGCCGGGCGGGACCCAGGTGCGGGCGGGCATGCGGCCAGGTTAGGCGATGCGCCGGGCCCGCTCCGGTGGAACCGTGGAGCCGGTCCGGCGGGGCCGGCGGCGATCCGGTGCACCCGCCCGGCCCGGGCCGTTACTGGTCCGAGGAGAAGCGCACCGTGCCGGGCGGGATGGTTGCGCCGCACCAGATGCGGACGCCGGAGCGCAGTTCGTTGTCGGCGCCGATGACCGCGCCGTCGCCGATGACCGCGCCGTCCAGGACGGTGCGGGCCCCGATGCGGGCACCGGCGCCGATCAGCGAGTCGCGGACCCGGGCGCCCGGTTCGATGACCGCGCCGTCCAGGACGGTGCTGCCGTCGACCTCGGCGCCGGCGCCGACGCGGGCGGCGCGGCCGACGACGGTGCCGCCGGTGAGCTTGGCGTCCGGCGCGACGTCGGCGGTGTCCAGCACCAGGCGGTCGCCGCAGCGGCCCGGGACGGCGGGGGACGGGGCGCGGCCCAGGACCAGGTCGGCGGAGCCGCGGACGAACGCCTGCGGGGTGCCGAGGTCGAGCCAGTAGGTGGAGTCGACCATGCCCTGGAGGTGGGCGCCGTCGGCGAGCAGGCCGGGGAAGGTCTCGCGTTCGACGGAGACCGGGCGGCCGGCCGGGATGGCGTCGATGACCGACCGGTTGAAGACGTAGGCGCCGGCGTTGATCTGGTCGGTGACGATCTCCTCGGGGGTCTGCGGCTTCTCCAGGAAGGCGGTGACCCGGCCGGTGTCGTCGGTGGGCACGAGGCCGAAGGCGCGCGGGTCCTCGACCCGGGTGAGGTGCAGGGAGACGTCGGCGCCGCTGGTGCGGTGGGTGTCGACCAGGGCGCGGATGTCCAGGCCCGTGAGGATGTCCCCGTTGAAGATCAGTACCGGGTCGCCGGGTGCGGAGCGCAGCCGGGAGGCGACGTTGCGGATGGCGCCGCCGGTGCCCAGCGGTTCCTTCTCGGTGACGTACTCCAGGTGCAGGCCGAGCGCGGAGCCGTCGCCGAAGTACGGCTCGAAGACCTCGGCGAGGTAGGAGGTGGCGAGGACGATGTGCTCGACGCCGGCGGCGCGGGCGCGGGCCAGCTGGTGGGTGAGGAACGGCACACCGGCCGCCGGCACCATGGGTTTGGGCGTGTGCACCGTCAGCGGGCGCAGCCGGGTGCCCTTGCCACCGACCAGGAGGATCGCTTCAGTCAATGTGTCCTCTGTTCGCTTCTCCGCCCCCGCAGTGCTGCGGTGCGGAATTCGTCGTCGACCGCGGGCCCGGCGGCTGCGCGTACGACGCTCACGTGTGTTCTCTGCTTCCTGCTGGGGTCGGCCGGTCGGCGGACCAGTGTAGGCAGACGGTTTTCCGGTCGTCCGCGCCGGGCTGCCGGGGCCGGTGACCCGGCCGTCGTGGTCGGTAGGACGAGTCGCGAACGGGATCGGTTCAGTGGGTCCGGTGAACGCTGGATGGCAGGTGGGTGACGTGTTCCGCGGTGTCCGAAGTGCCGGATTCCGGGCGGAAGGTACGGGTCAGCGGCCCTGAAGGCGGGCCGCCTCCAGCCGGACCTCGGGCAGTTCGGCGTAGAGGCGGGCGCCGGGGCAGGCGGTCTTGAAGCCGTCGCGGTGGCCGGAGATGACGTGCTGTCGGACGACCCGGCCCCGGTGGTAGAGGTTGCCGCCGGTGGAGGTCATCGGGACCCTGGCGCGCGGGTCGAGGCCGTACAGGCCGAGCTTCCAGGCGGTCAGCCGGGCGAGGGCCTCGACGGCGGCCTTCGAGGGTTCGGTCCTGCCGAAGGAGCCGAGGAGCGCGATGCCGGTGCTGTCGGTGTTGAAGCCGAGGGTGTGGGCGCCCATGACCGGCCGGGCGACGCCGCCGGCCCGGCCCTCGTAGACGGTGCCGCACTTGTCGATCAGGAAGTTGTAGCCGATGTCCCGCCAGTGGCTGCTCTTGACGTGGTAGCGGTAGAGGCCGCGGATGACCGAAGGGGCTTGTGCGCAGGTGTAGTTGTTGCCGCTGGCGCTGTGGTGGACGAACGCGGCGCGGACGGTGTGGGTGTAGACGAAGCGGGTCTCGCGGAGTCTCTCGTCGGCGCCCCAGCCGGCCCGGGTGACGATGCGCGGGCGGGCGCCGAGGTGTGCGGGGGCGGTGGGCTTCTTGCCGCCGGCGGCCTCGATGTCGGCCTGGGAGGCCGCCTGGTCCTGGGCCGGGATCTCGGTGGCGCCGAGCGGCGCCAGTTTGGCATTGGCGGCGGAGCTGGCGTCGGCCGCGGGGGTGGGCGGCGGGCCGCCGCGTACGGAGTGCGGTTCCGGGCCCGGGTCGACGAGTTCCAGGCGCAGTCCGCTCGGCAGGGCGGCGGGGTGGCGGTTGCCCTGGGGGGGAGTGATGCGCAGCTGGACGGCGTTGCTGACGCCGACCCACAGGGGCGCGGTGCTGCCGCGTTCCCGGCCGCCGGCGTGTTCCCCGGCGCCCGGGTCGGGGGCGTCGTCGCTGTCGGTGGGGAGGTCCTGCCAGCCGGTCCAGCGGCCGGTCCCGAGGGTGCGGGTGCGGACCTGGGCGCGGCCGGGGAGTGCGCTGCGGATGTCGTCCCAGACGATGCCGACGAGCGAGAACGGCCGTACCGTCCGGGCCGGCAGGGCGCGGGTCCCGGTGGCGGGCGGTGCGGCGGTGCTCCGTACGGCGGTGCCGGGTGCGGCCGGGCCGAGGGCGTCGAGCGGGAGGGACTGGGTGGTGCCCGGCAGGTCGCCGGCGCCCGGGGTGCGGTGTCCGGCGGCGGTGCCTGCGCGTTTCCCCAAGCTTCCGGGGTGGGCGAGCGCGGGGTGCGCGGTGGCTCCGGGTGCGAGGGGCACGGCGAGGGCGGCCGTGCAAGCGGCGCCGAGGCAGAGCGTGAGGGACACGAAGAAGGGGCGCATGGGAAATCCTGGGCACGCCCGGCGGGAACCCGCCAACGCTGAGCTGACGGGGCATCGGCCGATCCGGTGGCCGGTCCGCGCCGTACCCGACTCACCGTCAGCCACCGCCGCGCGTACTCTGGCCGCGATGAACGCCATCGATCGCACCCCCGCCGACCTGCTGGGTTCCGCGCTGGCCGCGGACCCGGCCCGCCCGCTGGTGACCTTCTACGACGACGCCACCGGCGAGCGCGTGGAACTGTCCGTCGCGACCTTCGCCAATTGGGTGGCGAAGACCGCCAACTACCTTCAGGGAGACCTGGCCGCCGAGCCCGGCGACCGGCTCGCGCTGCTGCTGCCCGCCCACTGGCAGACCGCCGTGTGGCTGCTGGCCTGCTCGTCGGTGGGTGTGGTGGCGGAGGTGGGCGGCGATCCGGCCGCGGCCGATCTCGTCGTCAGCGGCCCGGACACGCTGGAGGCGGCGCGCGCCTGTTCCGGGGAGCGGGTGGCGCTGGCGCTGCGTCCGCTGGGGGGCCGGTTCCCGCAGCCGCCGGCGGGCTTCGCCGACTATGCCGTGGAGGTGCCGGGGCAGGGCGACCGGTTCGCGCCGTTCGCGCCGGTGGACCCGGGTGCGCCGGCGCTGGTGGTCGGCGGCGAGGAGCTGACCGGTGCGGGCATCGGGGCGCGGGCGCTGGCCGATGCCCGGGACGCCGGGATGCCGGCGGCGCCCCGGGTGCTGTCGGGGCTGCCGTACGACAGCTGGCGGGGCCTGTCGTACGGGCTGTACGCGCCGCTGGCGGCGGGGGGTTCCGTGGTGCTCTGCCGCCATCTGGAGCAGTTGGGCGCGGAGGGCGCCGCCACCCGCGAGTCGGCCGAGAAGGTCGGCTTCACCGCGCCGCTCTCCTGAGGCGCGCTCCCCCGTCCGGCGGACCGGGGATCCCGCCGGACGGGCCGGGCGGCCCACCGCGGTCCATGCTCGGTGTACGTACGCCCCGTGCGTACGGGCCTCCCGTGCGGGGTCCGGCGGTCTCCCTCCCGGCGGCGGCCCCGTGCGCGGGGGCGCCGCCGACTCCGTGAGGGATGGACGCACACGTGACCGAGAGCCCCGGGACCCCTTCCGACCGCCGGCGTCCGTCCGGGGGCGATGCGCCGAGGGCGGCGGGCCCCCGCGGGCGGCAGCGCTTCGCGGGCTGGCCCGAGCGCCGCGCCGGGCTGCTGGCGACGGACCGTCCGGGCCCGCCGCGCACCCCGCCGGCACGGCACCGCCGCTGGCTGCGGGCGGCGGCGCTCGCGCTGACCGTCGCGGTGCTGGCGTTGGCGGGTCTGGGCTGGGCCGTCTACACGCGGCTGGACGGCAACATCCGTTCCGACAGCGCCACCGAGCGCGAGTTGGAGGAGTACGAGTCGGAGCGGCCCCCGGCGGGCGCGAACGGCGCGCAGAACATCCTGCTGATCGGTTCCGACAACCGCGGCGGCGGCAACGGGGAATACGGGGTGGACAGCGGCACCCAGCGCTCGGACACCACGATCCTGCTGCACCTGGCGGCGAACCGGAAGAGCGCGACGGCGGTCAGCATCCCGCGGGACCTGATGGTGCGGGTGCCGCACTGCCGGCGCTCCGACGGGACGCAGACGCCGCCGCAGACGGTGCAGTTCAACTGGGCGTTCGCGTTCGCCGGTGCGGGCTGCACGATCCGTACGGTCGAGGCGATGACCCGCATCCGCGTCGACCACTACATCATCGTGGACTTCACCGGCTTCAAGACCATGGTGGACGCGGTGCACGGGGTCGAGGTGTGCCTGCCGCGGCCCATCAAGGACGACGAGGCGCGCCTTACGCTGCCGGCGGGCCGCCAGACGCTGCACGGCGAGGCCGCGCTCGGCTTCGTGCGGGCCCGCAAGTCCCTGGGCGACGGCAGCGACACCCAGCGGATGGTGCGCCAACAGCACTTCCTGGGTGCGCTGGTGAAGAAAGTGCAGAGCAATGGCGTACTGCTCAATCCGATGCGGCTGTATCCGGTGATGGACGCCGCGACGAGTTCGCTGACGACGGACGCGGGACTGGCCTCGCTCCGGGGCATGTACGAATTGGTCCGCAGTATGCGCGGTATTCCCATCGCCCATGTGCAGTTTCTGACCGTGCCGCAGACCGCGTACCGCTACGACGCCAATCGCGATGAGCTCGTGCAGCCGGACGCGGACCGGCTCTTCGGGCGGTTGCGCGCCGACCGTCCGGTGGCGGTGGCGCAGCAGGGGACCGCGGGGGCGTCGGACGGCAAGGCCGGCGGCGGGCGGGAAAGGACGACGCCCGCAGGGAGTTCGGCGCCCGCGGAGGGTTCCGTGCCGACCTTTCCGGGGAGCACGGCGGAACACGGTAACTGCCAATAAAGGACGCCGGATCGCGGACCCGGCGGGGCGAAGATATCGGGGGGATTGCCCAGTTGTAGGGAAGTGGAATTTGTCACGGGCGCCGTTTGGCGCTGAACTGGGCGGATAGTGTGAGCGATCCGGTCCGCCCGGCGGGCCGATGACCATGTACCGAACCACGTATACGCACATCGACCGACCGAGCGCCTTGAGGGAATGGCGCCGCGTGGTACCGACGGAGGACTCAAGGCACCGTGGACGCGCAAGGCCGTGGGCAGGCGGACGACGACAACGTCGACCCCGCCGATCAGTGGGTGCTCGATCCGAGCACCGGCAACTACGAGCTGCGGCTCGGCCCGGCGGGTCAGGCCCCCGCTCGGCCCGCCGACCGCAAGGCGCCCGGCAGACGTGCCCCGGGGAGTTCCGCCGGCGGGGGCGGCGACACCGACACCCGCCCGCTGCCGACCCAGCGCGCGGGCCGGAAACCGGAGGCCGCCCGTACCGGTGCCGTCGGCAACGGCGCTGACGGTGCCGCTGCCGACGGCGAGGGCGCGGACGGCGCCGGCCCCGACGGGGCTGCCGCCGGCGGCCGGGCGGCGCGCCGGGCCGGCGGACGGGCGGCGACGGCGGCGGGCCCGGTCGGCCGCCGTAAACGCAAACCGAAGAAGTCCGGGAAGAAACGGGCGCTGCACTGGACGGCCGGTGTGGTGGGCTTCGTTCTGGTCGCCGGCTGCGGTGCCGCGTACATCGTCTACCAGCAGCTGGACGGCAACATCTCCAAGGTCGACGTCGGCGAGGAGAACGCCGCGGTCACCGACGGCCCGGTCAATCTCCTCATCATCGGCACCGACGCCCGGGACGGGAAGAAGGGCAACGAGGGGTACGGCGACGACGGCAGCGTCGGGCACGCGGACACCACGATCCTGATGCACGTGTCCAAGGACCGGTCCAACGCGACGGCGCTGAGCATCCCGCGCGACCTGGTGACCGACATCCCGGACTGCCCGACGAAGCAGAAGGACGGTTCGACGAAGACCATCCCCGGCGAGCACAAGGTGCGCTTCAACACCAGCCTGGGGCAGGAGGGCCGGGACCCGGGGTGCACCTGGCGCACCGTCGAGAAGCTGACCGGGGTGAAAGTCAGTCACTTCATGATGGCCGACTTCAACGCCGTCAAGGAGCTGTCCAACGCGGTGGACGGCGTCGAGGTGTGCGCCGGCAAGGACATCGACGACCCGAAGTCGCATCTGAAGCTGTCGGCGGGCCGCCATGTCGTCAAGGGCGAGCAGGCGCTGGCGTTCGTACGGACCCGGCACTCCGTGGGCACCGGCAGCGATCTGAGCCGTATTCAGCTCCAGCAGCAGTTCGTCGGGTCGCTGATCCGCAAGCTGAAGTCCAGCGCGTTCAGCAGCCCCGGCAAGCTGCTGGACATCGCGCAGGCGGCCACCAAGGCGCTGACCGTGGACACCGGCATCGGCAGCGCGAGCAAGCTGCTGGACTTCGGCAACGACCTGAAGAAGGTCGACCTGAACAAGATCACCTTCGCCACCGTGCCGGTGCTCGACAACCCCCGCGACAAGGCCACCGTCATACTCGACAAGGCCAGGGCCGAGCCGCTGTTCCAGATGGTGCAGCAGGACCACACGCTGTCCAAGGACGCCGCCAAGGGCAAGGGCGGCGCCAAGCCCGCGCCGGTCAAGAAGGCCCCGCCGCAGCTCGTCCGGGTCGATGTCACCAACGGCGGCGGGCCGTTCGGCTCGGCGCAGGAGACCGTGGACTGGCTCCAGAACTCCAAGGCCGCCAGGCTCTCCACCAACGCCGGCAACGCCTCGGAGAAGTTGGCCGCCACCCGTCTCGAATACGCCCCCAACCAGGCCGACCAGGCCGCCACCCTGGCCGACTGGATGGGCCTGCCGAAGAGCGCCCTGAAGCAGAGCGCGCAGAACGCCGGCCCGCGGGTGCCGATGAAGCTGGTCCTCGGCAAGGACTTCACGGCGCCGGGCACCCCGATCGAGGCACCGACCGAGACCCCGGACGGGGTCCAGCACGTCAACGCGGACGACAAGAACATCTGCGCGAAGTGACCCGGCGGCCCGCCGACCGTCCGGTCCGCCGCGCGCACGGCGGACCGGACGCCCCCCGAGAGCGCCGGATGCGGCGCGGCGGGGTGCCTGGCAGGCCCGAACAAGCAGTGGAGCAGGGGCGGTTGCCCTACGGCGTCACCACCGCCGGGCGGCGGCTGGCGATGACCCTCTTCGCGAGGGATCGGGGGCTGGTCAGGAAGCCCACGCCCCAGGACATGTGCATGGTGGCCAGCGCCACCGGGATCTGCGCGCGGGCCTTCAGGGACAGGCCGTTGCCGGCCGGCAGCGATCCCGCGGCGATGGCGGCCAGGTAGCCGGCCGGGATGACGAAGCCCCAGGGCGTGACCGCCGCGCCGACCACCACGCCGGCCGCGATGGCGCACACCGCGGTCGGCGGGGCGAGGTAGCGCAGGTTGATCGATCCGGAGTGGTAGCGGGCGACGACGTGCCGCCACTTCCCGTAGTCCTTGTACTGCTTGGCCAGCGCCTTGATGCTCGGCCGCGGCCGGTACTGGACCTTCAGCTCCGGCGAGAACCAGATCCGCCCGCCGGCCTCCCGGATCCGGAAGTTCAGCTCCCAGTCCTGGGCGCGGATGAACTCCTCGTTGTAGCCGCCCTGTTGCTCCAGCGCCTCGCGCCGGAAGACCCCCAGGTACACCGTCTCGGCGGGGCCCGCCTGCCCGCCCGTGTGGAACGCGGCGTTGCCCACGCCGATCCTGGAGGTCATCGCGGCGGCGACCGCGTCCTCCCAGGCGTTCTCGCCCTCGGCGTGCATGATGCCGCCCACGTTGGCGGCGCCGGTCTCCTCCAGGAGGCGTACGGCGGTGGCGATGTAGTTCGGGGAGAGCATGCCGTGGCCGTCGACGCGGACGACGATCGGGTGCCGGGACGCCTTGATCGCGGCGTTCAGCGCGGCGGGGGTGCGGCCCGTCGGGTTCGGGACGGTGTGCACCCGGGAGTCCTCGCGGACGAGTTCCGCGGCGATCTCGTCCGTACGGTCCGTGGACGGGCCGAGGGCGATCACCACCTCCATCTCGCCGGCGTACTCCTGCTCCAGGATGTGCCGGACCGAATTGCGCAGGTGACGTTCCTCATTGAGCACCGGCATGATCACGGAGACGGCCGGGAGCTGCTGCTGGGGCATGGTTCCTCGGGGGTACGGCCCGCGGCGAGCCGCTCTGGGCGGCAGCGCCCGCCGGGAGACTGCGGTATTCCGCCTCACGGTACCGCGAACGGGGGACAGTCACGGACGGCAACCGGGTGGCCGGTCGACAGATGCCCGGTGTGTGCGGCTTTGCGGTAGATCGTATTGACGTACGGTGAACAAGACCGTTTCGTTCCCATCGAGATCCGCTCCCTCCCCGTCGGGACACGCCTGGTCCTCTCCCGATCCGCACCGCACCGCGCCCCGGCCGCGACATACGCACCGGCCTTCCGCGGCCCGTCCCCGTCCACCCGCGGAGGTGCCCCGTGACCGCGCCGTCCTCCTCGACCCCCACCGTTCCGGGCCGGCGCCCGCGGCCCGAGCGCAGGTTCCTGCGCCTCCCGGTCCGGCGCTGGGGGCTGCGGATCAGCGCCGTCGCGACCGCCCTGCTGCTGTCCGCGAGCGGCGTCGGGCACGCGATGGTCACCGGTGTCGAGACCGGCATCGGCCGGGTGGACGCCTTCAAGGGGATGCGCAACCGGCCCCGGGGCGGCGACGGTCTGAACTTCCTGGTCGTCGGCACGGACGGGCGGGACAAGCTGACCGACGCGCAGAAGCGGAGGTTCCACCTGGGCGGCGACCCGTGCCACTGCACCGACACCCTGATGCTGGTGCACCTCTCCGCCGACCGGAGCCGGGCCGGGGTCGTCAGCCTGCCGCGCGACTCGTACGCCGAGGTGCCGGCCCGGCGGGAAGCCGGTGGCCGGCTCCGTCCCCAGCACGCGATCAAGCTCAACGCGGCCTACGCGGAGGGCGGCCCCGGCCTCACCGTGCAGACCGTCGAGCGGATGACGGGGGTGCACCTCGACCACTACCTGGAGATCGACTTCACCACCTTCATGCGGACCGTGGACGCGGTCGGCGGGGTCGAGATCTGCACCGTGCGACCGCTCAAGGACCGCTATTCGGGCCTGGACCTGCCGGCCGGCAGGTCGCTGCTCAACGGGGGCCAGGCGCTCCAGTACGTCCGCTCGCGGCACCTCGACGCCTCGGCGGACCTGGGCCGGATGCAGCGGCAGCAGCGCTTCCTGGCCTCGCTGCTGCAGCGGATCACCTCGTCCGGGGTGCTGATGAACCCGGTCCGCTTCAAGGGCGTGGCGGACGCGGTGCTCCGGTCGGTACGGGCCGACGCGGGCTTCGGGGGCGGCGACCTGACCGACCTCGGGCAGGCGCTGCGCGGTCTGCGCACACAGTCCACGGAGTACGCCTCGGTGCCGCTGCAGGGCGAGGCCGAGACGCTGCCGGGCCTCGGCTCGACGGTGCGCTGGGACCCGGTGGCGGCGCCGAAGCTGTTCCGGGCGATCCGCGAGGACCGGCCGTTCGCACCGGCCACGGACCCGGCGAAGGCGAAGGCCCCGGCCGTGGACGTACCGCCGCACCGGATCCAGGTGCAGGTCGACGACGGCAGCGGCCGGCGCGGCACGGCGGCCGCGGCGGCCCGCGCGCTGCGCGCCAGCGGCTTCGCCGCCACCGGCACGCGGGGCGGCGCCGCGCCCGGTCGTCCGGTGGCGCACACGGTCATCACGTACGACCCGCACTGGGACCGCTCGGCCCGGTCGCTGGCCGCCGCGCTGCCCGGCGCCAGGCTGCGCCCGGTGGCCGGGCAGGGGGCGGTGATGCGGGTGACGGTGGGCCGGGACCAGCGGGCGGTGCGGCCGGTGCGGGCCGCGGAGCCGGACCGGGCCCCGGGCACCCTCGGGGCGATCACCGGCGACCAGGCGGTGTGCCCATGACCGTCCCCGCGCCCCGCCGCACCGCGCCCGGCCGGCCCCCGGGCCGGCCGTACGGGCGGCGCCGGGTGAGCCACACCGCGGCCGTGGTCGCGGCGCTGTCCCTGATCGCGGCCACTGCGGCGGCCACCCCGCCGGCCCCCGCCGCGCCCACCGGCTGCGGGGACCTGGTCCGGGGGCAGCTGTGCCTGCGCGGCCCGGTCGGCGCGGCCGGCACCTACACGGCGAGCTACCGGCGGGACGGCACCGTGCCCGGCGAGATCGCCGTACGGCTCGGCTACCAGCGCAAGAACTCCCGGATCACCGCGTTCCCCGGCTGGTTCGGCACCGGACGGACCCGGGGCGGCGCCCTCCGGCTGAGCGGCCGGGTGGAGATGCTGCCGGACGAGTGCATCCGGGGCGTCATGGAACACGCGGAGACGGTCTTCGTCACCAAGTGGAGCTGCGACTGACCCGGGGCCGGCCCGGTGTCCCGAAGTCCTGAAAGGTGCGTGCGGAGCGTGTGGCAGGTCGTCCTGGGCATCACCCCCACCACGGTGGCGCTCTTCCTCCTCGCGGCACTGGCGCTGGCCCTCGGCCTCGCCCTGTGGTCCGCCCGCGCCCCGCACCGGCGCGCCCCGCGGACCGCCGCGGGCGTGCTGCTGGCGGGCTGGCTGCTGATGATGCTGGTGGTGACCCTCGCCCCCACCCAGCCGATCGGGTCCGGCGACGCGACGATCTGGTGGCGCCCCGGCGAGGGGCTGCTCGACCTGGGGGCCCAGCTGGAGCCCGGTGAGGTCGAGATGCTGGTACGGCGGCAGATCGCCAACACCCTGCTGTTCGTGCCGGTGCCGCTGCTGCTGCGGTTCGCCGCACCGCGCTGGTCGGCGGCCGGGTCGTTCCTGCTCGGGGTGGGGTTGTGTGTGGCCATCGAGGCGGGGCAGCTGCTGATGCGGGCCGGGCGGGTCGCGGACATCGACGATGTGCTGTGCGCGGCGGCCGGTACCGTCCTCGGCGCGGCGCTGGCCCTGCTCGCGAAGCCGGCGGCGGCGGTGCTGCTCCGCCGGACGCCGCCGGCCCGGCCGGTGCGGACCGCGGCGGCGGCGCCGGAGGAGGTGTAGGGCCTTTCCGTCCCTGACCCACCGGACAGGCCCTGGCCGGGGCGCCGGTCCGGGGTCGGTCCCCGGCGGGTCGGTCCGGCGGGTCGGGCGCTACGCCTCGTCGAGCCCCTCGGCGGCGCGCCGCTCGCGCAGTTCCCTGATGGCGCGGCGGCGGGCCAGCCGGTGCGTGCGGCGGATCTGCGCTTCCTGGTAGCGGCGCTTGTCGCGCTCCGTCTCGGGGATCACCGGCGGCACCGTGCGGGGCTTGCCCTGTTCGTCGACGGCGGCGAAGACCAGGTAGGCGGAGCCGACCTGCTGGGCGGGGCTGGATTCGTTCCAGCGCTCGGCCAGGACGCGGACGCCGACCTCCATGGAGGAGCGGCCGGTCCAGTTCACCTGGGCTTTCACGTGGACGAGGTCGCCGACCCGGACCGGTTCGAGGAACGCCATCTCGTCCATCGACGCGGTCACCGCGGGGCCGCCGGAGTGGCGGCCGGCCACCGCGCCCGCCGCGTCGTCGACCAGTTTCATGATCACGCCGCCGTGCACCGTCCCGAGGAGGTTGGTGTCGGCCGCGGTCATGATGTGCGACAGCGTGGTGCGGGAGACGGAGGTGGGCTTGCCCGCGAGGCCGTCCTCCGGGCTGTTGGTGACGAGGTCGGTCATGCGGACCAGCGTAAGCGGGTGCCGTACGGGACCGTACGGGGCGGCCCGCGGCCGGGCGTGAGATGGCTCGCACCCGGGCTGTGACGCTCCTCTCCCCCGCCCGCCGGAAACCATCCGGAATGGCTTCTTCCGGCAGCCCCGCCGGAATGGTCAGCCCCCTTGCGGAATGGGCCGGTAGGGCTCCGTCGCTTTGCATCAGCTCTGCAACAGCCCTGGCCCGATCCCGCACCCGCCCTATGGAGCACCCCCTCCCGGCGTGCACACTTCCCCGTATGAATGAGTGGCCCCAAGGACGGTCCGGCGACCAGAGCGGCAACCGGTACGGACGCGGCAGCGGAAGCGCGGAGCCGGAGGGAGCGCGCGCCATGCCCCAGGTACGGCGCGACGCGGACTCCGGCTACCCGCGGCGCGAGCCCCCGCTGCCGCCCTCGATGTCCCCGCGCCGCGGGGCCGGCGCACCGCCGCAGCAGTCCCAGGGCTACGGCGCCTACGAGAACGGCTACGACAGCGGCTACAACACCGGGCAGGTCTACGGCGGCGGCCGGGGCCGCGGCGACGACGGTGACGACGGGTACGGCGGCGACGGGTACGGCGGCCGGCCGCGCCCCCGCTGGGGCCGCCGCATCAAGTGGACCCTGCTGACCCTGGTCGTGGTGCTGCTGGTCGCCTCGGTCGGCACGTATATATGGGCCAACGGCAAGCTGCGCCGCGAGGTGGACCTGAGCAAGGTCATCGACCGGCCCGCCGCCGGCAGCGGCACCAACTACCTGATCGTCGGCACGGACAGCCGCGAGGGCATGACCGACGACCTGAAGCAGAAGCTGCACACCGGCGGCCCCACCGACGGCGGGCGCACCGACTCGATGCTGATCCTGCACGACGGCAGCAACGGCCCCACGCTGGTCTCCCTGCCGCGTGACTCCAACGTCGAGATCCCCTCGTACGTCGGCTCGACCTCCGGCAAGAAGTACCCGGACACCGGGAAGCACACCAAGCTCAACGCGACCTACGCCATGGACGGCCCGGACCTGCTGGTCCGCACGATCGAGTACAACACCCACCTGCACATCGACCACTACGTCGAGATCGGCTTCGCCGGCTTCGCCAACATCGTCGACGCGCTCGGCGGCGTCCAGATGGACATCCCCCAGGCGTTCAAGGACAAGGACTCCGGCGCCGACTTCAAGGCCGGCACGCAGACCCTGAACGGCGCGCAGGCGCTCGCCTTCGTCCGGACCCGGCACGCCTTCGCCACCCAGGACCTGCAGCGCACCAAGAACCAGCAGAAGTTCCTGGCCACCATCGCGAAGCAGGCCGCCACCCCGGGCACCGTCCTCAACCCCTTCAAGCTCTACCCGGTGCTGGGCGCGGGGCTGGACACGCTGAAGGTGGACAAGGACATGAACCTGTGGGAGCTGGGCCAGATGTTCTTCGCGATGAAGGGCGTCACCAGCGGCGACGGCAAGTCGATGAACATGCCGGTCTCCGGCAGCGTCGGCGGGAACCTCGTCTGGGACCAGACCAAGCTCAAGCAGCTCGTCCAGCAGCTGAACAACGACGAGCCGGTCACCGTCACCAGCAACAACTGACCCCGGCACGGCACACGAAAGGCCCCGGACCGCATGCGGTCCGGGGCCTTCGCCGTGCGCGGCCGGCCGTTACGGCAGGTTGCGGGCCATCACGATCCGCTGCACCTGGTTCGTGCCCTCGTAGATCTGCGTGCTTTACGGCATTTAGCGCTCTGACCTGCACGAACACCCAATCTCAGGGGTGCTCCCCCAGGATTCCCCCATGATCGCTAGTGAGTCTCCCCTGGTCATGCCACTGTCCGCCGCCTCGCGCCAATGCACACGCCGACCGCCCGTACCCAAGTCCGAAGACTGCCCTCTTGACCCGGGCGACTCCACAGGGTGAGGGTCGTGCAACCAGGCGCAACGCGCTCGACAGCGGAGGTTGTCATGGCACTACGGTTCGTCGGTAAAGATCCAGAGTCCGGGGATCACGGCTCTCCGGCCGTGTGGGTCGATGAGGACACGAAGGATCTCCTCTTCCAGGGATGGAAGGCGGACGAACAGACCACGAGCGAAAGCTCGGTGGATGTTCCTATCCCCGACCACGAAGCAGTGATCCGGGTACCGAAGCGGATGATCCCGCTTATCAGGGAGGCACTTGATGTCGCAGAGCTTGACTAGCTTTGCTGACCTGCTCCGGGCGGCTGAGAGGTCAGCAGTCCATCTGGAGATGCGCGACGCCTACGGCGTAGAGAACGAGATCGAAGGGTTCGCGGCGTGGAGGGAGGGGCACCGCCTTAACCCCGACGACCGCAAGTCGTGGTGGCGGCCGTGGCTCGACCTCGTGCAGGAGGTCACGAGTAAGGGTGTGGTGATGCGCCGCGCCCGGATCGTCTCCGAGCCCGTGAGCGACTACATCCGCTTTGAGCACTCGGGAACGTTCACGAACGTTGCTGCGGGTGAGCAGATCCGTTGGCTGCCTCGGCGTCACGCGTCAGACCTGGCCCTGCCTGGAAATGACTTCTGGCTGTTCGATGGCCGGTTGGTCCAGTTCAATATCTTTGATGGGGTGGGGCGGTGGGTCCACACCGACCAGACCGATGAACCTGCCGTTGCGCAGCTCTGCGCCTCGGCATTCGAAGCTGTGTGGGAGCGGGCCATCTCGCACGAGAAGTACAGCGTCTGACGCAGGCCGGCCGGTTCATGTCCTCGTCCCCACTCTCCAGTGCCCAAGCGGCACGCGCCGCTGTCGCAACCCGGTTGCAAGGCATCATGAAGGACGCCGGGCTTACGGGGCATGAACTGGCAGCCCGGTGCGGCTGGCACAAGTCGAAGTCCTCACGGCTCGCACGTGGCAAGACTCCGCCCTCCGACACCGACATTCGGGCCTGGTGCACGGCCTGTGACGCTGAAGATCAGATCGCGGACCTAATCGCGGCCTCACGCAACGCTGAATCCATGTACGTGGAGTGGCGGCAGATCCACCGCGACGGGATGCGACGGGTCCACGAACAGACGGTGCCCCTCTACCAACGGACCCGCAACTTCCGCGTCTACGCCTCGAACCTCGTCCCCGGCATGCTCCAGACGGCCGAGTACTCAACGGGCCTCCTGCGCTCCATCACCAACTTCCAGGGCACCCCGGATGACGTTTCGGACGCCGTACAGGCCCGACTGGACCGCTCCCGTGTAGTGAGGGAAGGCGACCACCGTTTTGCGTTGCTGCTTGAAGAAGCGGTTCTCTACTACCTCGTCAGTGATGAAGCGGCCATGGCGGGCCAACTCGGCTACCTGCTGTCCGTGATGGCTCAGCCGAACGTCTCGCTCGGAGTCATCCCCTTCGGCGCCCGTCGTACGGTCTGGCCACTGGAGGCGTTCTACGCCTTCGATGACGCGCAAGTGGCTGTGGAGACCTTGACGGCAGAGATCAATGTGACGGCCCCCGGCGAAATCCGCACGTACCTCAAAGCCTTCGGGGAACTGTCGAAGATCGCTGTACGAGGCCCCAAAGCCCGCGCATGCATCACGAGGGCAATCGACTCGCTCGCGTGAATCCGTGCAACCGCGTGCAACAACGTGGACCGGCAACTTCCGTGCTCCGTAGCGTGATTGACATGACGGACGACGAAGCCCCTCGCAGACTGAAGCTCACTGGCGGTGCACGTCTGGTCGGCGACCGTGTCGCGGTCTCGGCCATGGTCTTCCGTGGCCCCGTGCACATCGCTACGGAGGAAGTGTTCCTGAGCGTCGATGACGCTTCGGTCCTCCAAGCACAGCTCACGCACGCTCTCGATGCACGCTCATTCCCCGGCATGGACCAGCGGGTTCGGGAGCATGCCCGGATGCGCTACGGCTTCTGATCCGTCATGTCATCGAAGATCAATAGGAAGTGAGGCAGAGATGGGCAAGAAGGGCGGGGACCACTCCGGCAAGCCGGATACCTCCAGCAGCGACGGCCACCGCGACAAGCCGCCGGGGCCGACCAAGCCGTACGAGCCGCCGAAGAAGTGAGGCCGCATGACGACACAGCAGCGGCTCGTGGAGACGCTGAAGAACAAGGGTGCGTTGCCGCCTGAGTGGCAAGACACTGTGGCCTCCGTGGATCGGGGAGTCTTCATCCCCAACGTCATCGAGGAAGCCGACTTCACCACCGACCCCGAGAGTTGGTTGCACGCGGTCTACTCGGATGCCCCTGTCGTCACCCAGGTGAATGACGGGGCGCGTACGCCGGAAGGCACGTTCCGACTGTTCACGTCGTCCTCTTCCATGCCGTCGATCATGCTCGAAATGCTGGGCCTGCTCGATGTGAGGGAGGGCCATCGGGTGTTGGAGATCGGCACCGGCACTGGTTACAACGCCGCATGGCTGTCTCACCGGCTGGGCGAAAGCAATGTGACCAGCGTGGAGATTGACGCGGCGGTCATGTCCACGGCTACGAGGAACCTGAAACGAGCGGGGTTCCACCCGATGACGATCCTCGGCAACGGTCGCGATGGGCACCACCGAGGTGCGCCGTACGACCGGATCATCTGTACCTGCACCATGCGGGATGTCCCGCGAGCGTGGCTGGACCAATGCCCGAACGGGCGGATCGTCACCCCTTGGGGCAGCAGCTTCTTCAGCGGCTCGTACGCAACGCTGGATGTGGTGGACGGGAAAGCTCAGGGGTCGTTCTCCGGTTACCCGGCCTTCATGTGGGACCGCACGCAGCGGGCCGGAGCCGGGCGCACCACGGACATCTACCACCAGGAGGAGGGAGAGAAGAGCAGTACCGACATCGCGCCGCAGAACGTGATCCAGGACGATCCTGCGTTCTTCACGAGCCTGAGTGTCACCGATGCGTGGTACCGCTGGTGTGACTCGGACGACGACGGGGACGCCACCTTGTGGTTCTTCTCCGACGACCGGAAGTCGTGGGCAACCGTCGAATACGCCCCCGATGCGGAGGCGTACGAGGTAGAGCAGTACGGCCCCCGCGCGCTGTGGGATGAAGTACGAACGGCGTTCCTTGGTTGGCATGAGTTGGGGAAGCCGGAGCGCTCCCGGTTCGGTCTGTCTGTCGATGGCGACGGACAACGGGTGTGGCTGGATGACCCGCATAACGTCGTCGGCCACAAGTAGGCCCTAATCAAAGAGACACCCCCGCTTCGGCGGGGGCGTCTCGGTTTGTCCGGAAGATTCAGAGGAGGGCACGGAAGGGGTTGGAATCGGCAAGCGGTTCCGACCGCTTCACCATCTGGGGCTCCGGGGCCTGCTTCGGGGCCGGGCGGTAAGCGTCCAGGCGGACGACCGCGGCGCGGTTCTCCTCACGCTCCGCGCTGGCCGGCTGCGCCTCTGTGTAACGGGAAGCGTCCCGGTTCTGGTCACTTTCCGCGCTCGCCGGCTGAGGCTCAGAGTCACCGGAACTGTCACTGCGGATTGTGAAAACGGTGGCCGGTCGGCCGGTCTTGCCCGACCGGTCCACGGTGACGACGATTCCGGGCAGTGCCTTGACCTCCGCTGCGGTTGCCCCGACGTACGGGAGCACCTGAGACGATATTGCCCGACCGCTGTACATCTCGATTCGGGCCCGGACCTTGTCGGCGAGGCTGAGCGGCTGCCGCTTCACCTTCGGAGCGTCGGCCCCCTTGGTGATCCGTACCGCGTCCTGGACGGAGCGCCGCACGAGGGAGAACGCGGCCGACAGCATCTCTTCCGTGATGTGCTCGGAGCACTCGGAGGCGGCCAGGCATGCCGCGACCCTGAGCGTCTGCTCTGCGGTCCGTTCGATGAACACGGCCTGTGCTTCCGGCAGGGTCTCGCCCAGGACGCGGGCGTACCGCCTTACGATCCGCCATAGCGGCCGGGCATCCTCCCCAAGCGTGATCACGCGGGGTCGGGCGGTGGCCCACCCGTAGGCATCGGTTAGCGCATGCCCCTCCACCTGCGGTAGGGCCACCCGGTCGTCATCCAGCATGGGCACCGAGCCGAGTAGGAAGGGAAGGATGCGGTTGTACGAACCGCCCGCAGCTTCCGACTCCCCCACGTACTTGGCCCAGTCGGACGGCGTGATGTGGGAGTGGAGCACCATGGCCGGGTCTCGGACTTCCTGAGCCTCTTCCTTGGTCGTGTTCCTTAGAGTCGTCCCGTCCCAGGCCGCGCGGAGCTTTGTCGTGAACGACGGGTCGCGCTTGACCCGCTTCAGTACCTCGGTCCATTCCTCTTCGACCACGAGGGCCCGCACGTCGCGCCCGTGCTCTGTCTCGGCGGTGGCTTCCTGTTGCTCCCACAGGTGGTTCACCATGCTCGCCCCGGACGTGATCCCAGAGGTGGTGTGAGTGGCGATGAAGCGGCCCAGAGGCTTGTCCAGTACGTGAAGCGCTGCCCGCAGAGCGGTCCCCTTGCCCCTGCCCGTTCCGGCTACCAGGGCCGACCACAGAAGCACGGGACGGGCGTTGCCCCGGGATGAGACCTTGACCGTTCCGCCGATGGCCGCCGACCACATCGACAGTGCGGCCACATACACCCCCAATGCATCCGCTTCGAGGAACGGGGTGATCTTGCGGACGGCACGGCCGATCGGGCCGTACAGGACAGGGGTGTTCATGGGGTGCCTAACTCCCAGAAAGTGAGTTGCTGCGGGTGTGGTGGAACGGGGTGGCGGACACGCTCTGTCTCCGTCACCGGCGGAGCGGCACTCAGGCTGCGATCACTTTTCCCTCAGACCCGTCACGGTGCGTCATCTCGTACGCGTGCTTCACGTGCATCGGGATGCGGCCCTTGGACGGGACGACGTAGCCGTTCTCCCGTGCCCAGGTACGTACGGCCTTGTTGCGTTCCCGCTCGGACATGGCCTTGGGGCCGACCTTGGCAGGCTCAGGGAGCGGGTCTCCGCCGACCAACTGGCCAGCGCGGACGGCCGACTTGAAACGGCTTGGTTCCCGCACGTCCATGCACGGGATGCCCCGCTCCGCAGCGTCGCGCAGCTTCGTACCGTTGCGGTCGCCGCCCTCACCCAAGATCAGTAGGACCGTGCTGTCATCGGCACGCCCCACAACCTCATAGCCCAGGTTGCGCACCGCCTCACGGGCCGACTCCCAGTCGTACCCCGGCACTTCACCCGCCAGCATCACGGACCGCACGGGCTCAGGCTCGTTCGCTTCCTCGCCAACGTCCTCCGCATCGTGCTCCGCATCGGAAACGGGCGACGCGTCGGCCACCGGCTCAGGCTCAGCCGCGACATGGGCAGGCTCAGCAACCGCGACCGCCGCAGCCTCACGCGGCTCTGCCACACTCTCCGCAGGTACACCAAGGGCATCACAGAGGTACCGGCCAAAGACCACGTTGTGTTCCAAGCAGAGGTCCCAGGCATGGCGCCCCAGGGTCAGCGTGTCCGTCGCTTCTACCTCGGAACCGTCACGCGCTATGTGTGCGTCGCACAGAACCTTTTCAACGGGCATGAGCACGGTCTTACGCATGGCGCGGAAATCCTTTGAATCGGGCTTGGCAGATGAAGTCTCAGTGAGTGGCCGGAGCGCTGCTCTAACGGCCGTCCGCATTCGTCGCTGCGGTGCGAGATCAACTCTGCCAACCGTCAATCACGGAACAGTAACGTACAGATAACTGAAACATTACTCCTGCGAATGCAAGGGTGGGGGTAATGTGCATTAGGAAGTGAATAGGACCCACCGGGGGTGCCTTCCTCCAACCGTGTACGGGTATCAAATTTTTCTCGACTGCAATTTCCAATGGAGGCTTTTCGCTCTGGAATTGCAAAACACCCCTGCCCCACCCCTAAGAAGAAAGCGGAAGAGGGGTGGAAGGCGAGGGCGGCACCGACAGTCACCGATGCCCCCGGTCTGCATCAAGGGCCGTACCCACGACCATCGGGCATGCGCTAAACGGTTCTGACCTGCGGAAATGCCGAATGAGTGACAGCCTGTCGCTCATTCGGCGCCGAAGTGGGAGTCCCGCGTCACAGCCCCGGCGGACCCGTGGGCATGCAAGCAGGAAAGATCACACTCCCACTTTTGAGGCTCTGACGTTACGGAATCAGGGAATATCACCTAGCACCCCTCGGTGGAGTGCATTTTGACCACTGGAGTGCCACCCAACTTCGAACCCTCAACGACGGAGAGCAAGACGACGAGCCCCGCTCCATTGGCAGGGCCCGTCGGTGCTGCGCTAAGTGCCTTCGAGGCACGTAGATTTTCTGTCGTATGACTTCCCCGAAGGAAGTCATACAGTGGACCCCCTCGACAGCAGCCTGACAGTGCACGCATCAGCTAATGAGTTTCTTGAAGAAACTCACACCGAGTGCTTGCATCGTCAGGCTGCGGGTAAGTACCTCCAAGGCACGTAGTCTTCCTCTCCTATGACTTTCCCGAAGAAAGTCATACAGCGGCCCCGTCTACCCAGCACGCCCCTTCGGCAGCACTCCGACAGTGCACACATCAGCTATGAGTGCCTTCAAGGCACTCATGCCGTGCGCATTCAGGATCAGGCCGCGGTGACCCACTCCACGGCCGCGCGGACAATGCCCTTGGTCGGCTTGCTCTCATCAAAGGCGTTGTCGGCCTTCTTGGTGTCCAGCTCCGGGTACCGCACGATCTTTCCGCCGTACAGGTGGAGGTTATCGATGACGTCTGCTCGGTATCGCTCGCTCTGGAGGCTCCTAAAGCCAGTGAACTGGCTCGCATACGTACTGAACTCCGAGTGCCCGGCAACGATGTCCACACCCTTCGGCATGGCCGTGGTGGACAGCACCGTGAAGCCAGCGAGGCGGGCAACGACGCCGTTCGAAGTGGCCCCAGCCTGGCCGTAGGCGCCAGCGTTGGCAATGGCCGGATGCTCGATCAGGTACCGCTTCACACGGGGCGAGACGACCACGTATCGGCCTGCCGGGATGTCGTTGTCGTCCAGGGCCAGCATCATGTCCAGGATCGCGCTGTAGAGCGCCTGAGGCGCGTTGGCAGACACCTTGACGTTCGGAAGGGCCGTGGCCCCCTTGGCGATCACCCCGCCCATGAACGAGTCAGCCTCGCGGGCAAGGGCGCGGATCATCTGCTGATTGATCGGGGAATCGAGGGTGCCTGCCACCTGAAGCCGTTCGGCGTTCTCGACGAGAAGCTGAATGTACTTTGCTTCCGTGATCTCCAGCTTCTGGTCAATAGTCTCCGGCCGCTGCGAAGTCATGCCATCGGGCAGCTTGTAATCCCCGACAGAGGGCCGAGCAAGGCTGTTGATGTGTACTACATCCCCCTGCTGGCGAATGTTGCCCTCGTACTTCCGGTTGGACACCAGCGGCGAGGCCCACACCAACAGTGGGTCGAATTGTACGAGTAGTGCGGAGTCCCATTCCTCACTGACAAATGAGTAGGTTCCAGCGTTCTGATAAGGGCGAGCTGCCATAAATTACCTCCTGGTTAGCGGTTACGGGCGTCGAGAGAGACTGAACTGCGGGCTCCTATGCCGTTGTAGTGGCCCATGCCCATGAGTTGCGGGAACTTCGGCTCCGGCTCGGCCTGAAAGGGCTTGAGTGCCAGCGCGATAGCCTCTGCGGCGGGCTCGCCGTCCTCCCCGAGGAGCTTGGAGAGGTCGAGAAGGTCAATGAACCCGTCAGGAAAATCCACACCGGCCTTGGCGGCCTCGGCCCTCAGTTCGGCCTGGGCCAGCCTCCCTGCATACTCCCGCTGGATCTCGGCCCGAATCGCCTCGGCAGGGTCGGGAGCATTGGCGGGTTCAGGTTCGGCCGGCGGGGCTTCGAAAGCCTCGGCCGCATCAAAAGTTGCCGAGTTCTCCGGAGTTTCTGAAATCTGTACTGCGTCGCTCACGGGCGACACCTCCTAAGTATTGATCTTCAACTCAGGCAGCCGAGGCTGCATCGTCCTTCACTAGGTGCAGAAGAGGAATGTGGAGACTTCGGCTGATGCGCACGAGGGTGCGCGTACTCGGGGCGGTCTCGCCCGACTCCCACCGGTAGACGGTGGAAGCGACCACACCAAGGTCATTCGCCAACTCCTCGACAGACAAGCCAAGTGTTAGACGACGAGCAGCGAAGACGTGACGATTGAACAAGTACTCCCCCAACTGTTTGCAACCACGCGAATATGCTCGTGGCCGCCGCGCCAGCCTTGGCCGCGCTCGGACGCGAGTAGTTTTCCTCCCGCACCCTGCTCTGGGAGGAAAATGCGCAGCGGCTGAGGAAGGCTGAGGCAACAGGTAACGCATCGACGGCCCCGGCCGGAGATCCGAACAACTGCCGAGGCTTGACGAGGAGGAGAACCTAGTAGGTGAACATGTATGAGCGGGCGCCCACGGAGGCGCCCAACTCCTCATCTCTCAGGAATCTCACAACAGAATCACTCCGCCCCTCCGCAGGGGGCGGCCTGTACTGGTCATAATCTATGGAAGTGGCCCCGGTGCTCACTCCGCTCGCCCCGGCATCAACCTCTTATTTAAGAAGAGCCGTAGAACTGTCCCTTGGCATCAAGCGGCCAAGGACGCCGTTTCGCTAAACTCTGCGGACCTGAGCCGTACACGCTGCGCCCACTCACCTGAGGGGAACGCGGCTCCGCCACGGGCGATGTTGTCGCACTCCGCCTCCCAGCGCCGGGCGGCTTCCGGCGTGTTGAACATCCAATCGTCGTGGTCGCTGTCCCAGGGGATGTTGTGCCCGTGGGTCGCGCACTCCTCCCGCTTCTTCTTCGACGGCGCGTCCATCGCCGCCACGGTGGACGGGATGAGTAGGCAACGGCGACTGGCTGTTGGGGCCAGAAGTCCGGCGCCCCTGAGCGCCGTCAACGCCTGCGAATAGCGCCCCGGGCTGTAGGGCGCCCCTTTCTCGTTGGTCAAGATGAGCTGCAACTCGCCGGAGCCCAGCGGGGCGTGCCCACCCCTCTGCATCCGATCCAGAGCAAGTAGCCACATGCGCGTTTCGAGGTGGAGAGCAGCGCTTCCGATCGCTGGGTTCGAGTGCTCCGGCCGGTAGACCTTGGCAAATCGGTAGCTCACTTCGCCTCCTGCGCGTCCAGCCAGCGGTCAAGGTCATTGGGACGGCAGCGAAGCGACTGCCCAACCTTCCGGAACGGGATCGCCTCACTCTTCCAGTTGTCGTACACCCACGACTTCGGGACGCTCAGGTAGTCAGCAACATCGCCAACGGTCATCAGCTTGGTCAAAAATTCCTCCGAGAAAAAGAAAACCCCCGAGACGCCTCGGGGGCTGGGTCGTGCTTTTGGATTTGGATATCGGCTGCGCGTCTTACTCGGCAACGATTCTGGAGTCGAGCACAGCCTTGGCCTTGTCGGTCAACTCCCCGCCGGCCTTTCCCGCCACCGTGGTGAGGAAGCCGTCCCGCCGGGCCTGCTTGAGGTGCCCCTTGGCTGTCTCGGGGCTTCGGCCGATGCGTTGTGCTAGCCACGGAACCGGAGCCGCCGCACCAGTGTCCGCAATGGCCAAGTAGAGGGAAGACAAGACGGCCAGGTACGCGTCCGACACGCCCTCACTCTCAAGCAGGTGACGCGCTGCCTCACCGGCAATCTCCATCGCCTCGACAAGCTCTTTCAGTACTTCCCGTCCCTTCGGGGCGTGCTCCTCCGCAGTCTTCACGGCGCTGGCCAGATCCAGCCTGCGCAGAACCGTGGTGGAGATACCGCGTGCCACGTCGCGGGCGGGGGCGCCCTCAGCCTTCTCAATGGTGATGCGCTGCGGTCCCCCGGTGACCGGCCCAGTCGGCCACCACATGCGGATCACCCACGCCCCTTGCTGCTGGGTGATCTCAAGTCCTTCCTCAGCTTCCATACCCACACCGTACCACGCAGGGTTGGCAACCCCGTGTTGACAACCCTGGGTGGACAGACTGAGACTGGCCGCAGGAGGGGCCGACGTGGCACCCGATCACGGCAGGGACTATCGCAAGTGGCCAGGGCATGGGTAGCTCGCTCGAAGGACGACCCAAAGAAGTGGACGACCTTCTGGTACGACCCGGACGGGAAGCAGCGGCAGAAGAGCTTCGACACCAAGAAGCGGGCCGACGACCAGCGCAAGCGCAAGGAACAGGAACTCGACGCAGGGACGTACCTGGATGACAAGTTGGGGAAGCAGCCCGTCACGGCTGTCTGGGAGCAGTGGACGAACCAAAGGAAGTTGGAGAACAGCACCAAGAAGCAGTACCGGTCGATCCTGACGACGACCATTGAGCCGTTCTTCAAGGCCCGTTCCATCGTGTCCCTGAAGGTGGCGGATATCGAGCAGTGGATGTTGTGGATGGAGCAGGACCGCAAGCTGTCCGCGCGGACTCGCCGTCAGCGGTTCTCGTTCTTCTCCGGAATGATGGACTGGGCCGTCGTCAACGAGATCATCGGACGCAACCCGTGCAAGAAGATCAAGCACGCCGGAAGCCGTGCCAAGGAGATCCGCGAGCACAAGAGCAAGGCCCGGCGCCTCACCACGCGGGAAGTGCTCGCCATGCTCGACGGGGCTCCGGCTCGCTACCGGGCGATGCTCTGGCTGATGGCCGGATGCGGACTCCGTATCGGTGAAGCCATGGCCGTCTCGCGGGATCAGATCGACTTCAAGGCCGAAGTCCTCCGCGTTGACTTCCAGATCGCGGAGGATGGCGAAACCGAGTCCGGCAAGAACAGCGCGCTACAGCGGCGGCACATCAAGGCCCGTGACGAGGAGGAGCCCGGCCGGGTCGTACCGCTGCCGCCCAACGTGGCGTTCGAGCTGCGCAGGCACATCAAGAACCACGGAGTATGGGGGCCGGAACGTCTGCTGTTCCCCAACGTGACCCGCACCGGGTACCTGTACGCGTCGTACTTCTACAGGCAGATCTGGCTCGTGTCCCTTACCAAGGGAAAGGTGGCGTACTGCAAGCCGCACTCCATGCGCCACTACTACGGATCGCGGCTCCTGTACGCGGGAGTCCCTGAGAACGACGTAGCCGACTGGATGGGTCACAGCA
Source organism: Streptomyces sp. GS7 (assembly GCF_009834125.1). Classification (NCBI taxonomy): domain Bacteria; kingdom Bacillati; phylum Actinomycetota; class Actinomycetes; order Kitasatosporales; family Streptomycetaceae; genus Streptomyces; species Streptomyces sp. GS7. The sequence continues at coordinate 994,572 of NZ_CP047146.1, read as the reverse complement.
GTACGGACGTGCTGCGTGAGCACTACCACTACATCTTTGAGGGAGCCGAGCAGCGCGGGCGGGCGGCCATCGTAACGATGCTGACGCCCGGCGCGGACGACCCTACCGAAGGACAGGCAGAAGTCGCCTGACAGAGCCCATGCGAACGACCCCCGGCAGAGTGCCGGGGGTCGTCGTGTTTGCGCAGGTGAAAGGCGGTTTCCTGCCCAGCTTCAGCCCAGGATTTCCCCAGCATGACGCCCGTGATCAGCCCGAAACGGACCCGAACGGACCGGAAGCCGATCACAGCCCGCGAGCCATCGAAAACGGGCGCTGACCTGCGAAAACCCTGTTACGGCAGGTTCCGCGCCATGACGATCCGCTGGACCTGATTCGTGCCTTCATAAATCTGGGTGATCTTGGCGTCCCGCATCATCCGCTCGACCGGGTAGTCGCGGGTGTAGCCGTAGCCGCCGAGCAGCTGGACGGCGTCCGTGGTGATCTCCATGGCGGCGTCCGAGGCGTAGCACTTGGCGGCGGCGCCGAAGAACGTCAGGTCCTCGCCCTTGCCGCCGGCCGAGACCCGCTCGGAGCGGGCCGCCGCGGCGTAGGTCAGCTGGCGGGCCGCCTCCAGCTTCATGGCCATGTCGGCGAGCATGAACTGGACGCCCTGGAAGTCGCCGATCGGCTTGCCGAACTGCTTGCGCTCCTGGACGTACCCCTTGGCGTAGTCGAGCGCGCCCTGCGCGATGCCGATGGCCTGGGCCGCGATGGTGATGCGGGTGTGGTCCAGGGTCTTCATGGCGGTGGCGAAGCCGGTGCCCTCGGCGCCGATCATGCGGTCGGCGGGGATCCGGACGTTGTCGAGGTAGACCTCGCGGGTCGGCGAACCCTTGATGCCGAGCTTCTTCTCCGGCGCGCCGAAGGAGACGCCCTCATCGCCCTTCTCGACGACGAAGGCCGATATTCCCTTGGAGCGCTTCTCCGGGTCGGTGACGGCCATGACGGTGTAGTACTCGCTGACGCCCGCGTTGGTGATCCAGCGCTTGACGCCGTTGAGGACGTAGTGGTCGCCGTCCCGCACCGCCTTGGTCTTCATCCCGGCCGCGTCGGAACCGGCGTCCGGCTCGCTCAGGCAGTACGAGAACATCGCGTCGCCCTTGGCGAGCGGCGCCAGGTACTTCTTCTTGATCTCCTCGCCGCCGGAGAGGATCACCGGGAGCGAGCCGAGCTTGTTGACGGCCGGGATGAGGGAGGAGGAACCGCAGACCCGGGCGACCTCCTCGATGACGATCACGGTCGCCAGCGCGTCGGCGCCCGCACCGCCGTACGCCTCGGGTACGTGGACGGCGTGCAGGTCGCTGGCGACCAGCGCGTCCAGCGCCTCCTGGGGGAAGCGGGCCTCCTCGTCGACCGCGGCGGCGAACGGCGCGATCTTCGCCTCGGCGAGCGAGCGCACCGACTCGCGGAGCATGTCGTGCTCCTCGGACGGCCGGTACAGATCGAAATCAGCGGTTCCCGCCAAGGTTTCTCACTCCCCTGTGAGGTGCCGGCAGTGCTAACTACCGTTAAGTAACCCTTACAGACACAGGATTCTAGGCGCCGATCCCCGCCACGGGTACGTGAGGTTGCCGACAGTCACCCCAGGGGCGGCGCACACGACCGGACCGGGTCGTTCCCTGCCCGACTATGCTCGGTCAGCGCCGTTTTTCCGCATCCCGCCCGCCACCCGACCTTCCCCCAAGCTCTCAACTCCGTTCGAGCAGGGGAGACCCCAATCCCCTCAACGTCGGCGCTCCGCGCCGCAACCATCTGTTTGGAGCCCCCGCATGGCCCTCAAGATCACCGTGATCGGCACCGGCTACCTCGGTGCCACCCACGCCGCCGCGATGGCCGAGCTGGGTTACGAGGTGCTCGGGCTGGACGTGCTGCCGGAGAAGATCGAGATGCTCCGCCGGGGCGAGGTCCCGATGTACGAGCCCGGTCTGGAGGAACTGCTGCGCCGCCACGTCGCCGGGATCGAGGGCTCCACCGGCCGGCTGCGCTTCACCACCTCCTACGAGGAGGTCGGCGCGTTCGGCGACATCCACTTCGTCTGCGTGAACACCCCGCAGAAGCACGGCGAGTACGCCTGCGACATGTCCTACGTCGAGTCCGCCTTCGACGCGCTGGCGCCGCATCTGACCCGGCCCGCACTGGTGGTCGGCAAGTCGACGGTACCGGTGGGCAGCGCGGCCCGGCTCGCCGAGCGGCTGGCGGCCAACGCCCCGGCCGGCGCGGACGCCGAGCTGGCGTGGAACCCGGAGTTCCTGCGCGAGGGGTTCGCCGTCCAGGACACCCTGCACCCGGACCGGATCGTGGTCGGCGTCACGAGCGAGCGGGCCGAGGCGCTGCTGCGTGAGGTGTACACGACGCCGGTCGCCGAGGGCGCGCCGTTCGTCGTCACGGACTACCCGACCGCCGAACTCGTCAAGACCTCCGCCAACTCCTTCCTGGCGACCAAGATCTCGTTCATCAACGCCATGGCCGAGGTGTGCGAGGCGGCCGACGCCGACGTGGCGAAGCTGGCCGAGGCGATCGGCTACGACGAGCGGATCGGCAAGAAGTTCCTGCGCGCCGGCATCGGCTTCGGCGGCGGCTGCCTCCCCAAGGACCTGCGGGCTTTCATGGCCCGCGCCGGCGAACTGGGCGTGGACCAGGCCCTGACGTTCCTGCGCGAGATCGACTCGATCAACATGCGGCGCCGCGGCCACATGGTCGAGATGGCCCGCGACGCGGTGGGCGGCGGCTTCCTCGGCAAGCGGGTCGCCGTCCTCGGCGCGACCTTCAAGCCGGACTCGGACGACGTCCGCGACTCCCCCGCGCTCAACGTCGCCGGCCAGATCCACCTCCAGGGCGGCCAGGTCACCGTCTACGACCCCAAGGGCATGGCGAACGCGAAGAGGGTCTTCCCGACCCTCGGCTACACGACGAGCGCACTGGAGGCGGTGCGCGGTGCGCATGTCGTGCTGCACCTGACGGAGTGGCGCGAGTTCCGCGAACTGGACCCGGCGAAGCTGGCCGAGGTCGCCGGCGAACGCCGCATCCTCGACGGCCGCAATGCGTTGGACGCTGCGCTGTGGCGTAAGGCGGGGTGGGTCTATCGGGCGATGGGGCGCCCGTCCGCCTAGCGGTTCCGCTGCGCTTTGCCTGCTTCCCACGTTGTCGGCTGGCCCGCCGTGGGGGTGTTTCGCCGTTTCGCCTGCGGCGGGCGGGGCCGCTGCGCGGGGCTGTCGGGTGCGGTGACGGTCTTGCGGGGCAGGGTGTCCGGACTGCTTCGCTTTACGTCCGGACACCCAGCCCCTCCGGCCCGCCCCCTCCCGTTGGGTGGGTGGGAGATCAGGTGGTTGGTGGTTCGGGTGAGTGGGTCAGGCTGCGTTGTGGGTTGAGGGGTGGCCGCTCAAGAGGAGAGGGCCGTCAGGGGACCACCGGCCCCAGTTCCCACCCAGCGGTTTTCTCCCACCCCTCCACGGGAGGGGGCGGGCCGGAGGGGGTGGTGTGCAGGACGTAAAGCGCAGCAGTCCTGCACACCACCCCCGGAGGACCGCCACCGCACCCCGACAGCCCCGCGCAGCGGACAACACCCCGCGCCGAAGGCGCAAACACGCGAACCCCCACGGCGGGAAAGCCGAACACGTGGGGCGGGCCCCATCGGCTCAGATGGTGGCGTTGGAAGGCCCGCGCAGCTTCCGTTCCTCGTGGGAGACGTCCTCCGCCGCGCGCAACGCACGGACCGCGTTCTGCCAGGTCAGCTTGGCCAGGTCGGCCGCCGACCACTTACGGTCCAGGAGTTCGGCGATGAGATTCGGGTAGCTCGCGACGTCGGCCAGGTCGGCGGGGGTGAAGGCGGTGCCGTCGAAGTCGCCGCCGATGCCGATGTGGTCGATGCCGGCGACCTCTCGCATGTGGTCGAGGTGGTCGGCGACGGTGGCCGCGGTGGCCGTCGGCCGCGGGTTCGCGGCCTCGAAGGCGCGCTGGACCGCCATGCCCGCCTCGGTGGTGTCGAGGTGGTGCAGGCCGTGCGCGCGCATGTTCTCGTCGGCGCGCAGCGTCCACGCGACGGCGGCGGGCAGCACGAACTTCGGGACGAAGGTGGCCATCGCGACCCCGCCGTTGGCGGGCAGTTGGGCCAGGACGTCGTCGGGGATGTTGCGCGGGTGGTCGCAGACGGCGCGGGCGGAGGAGTGCGAGAAGATCACCGGCGCGGTGCTGACGCGGAGCGCGTCGCGCATGGTGTCCGGGGAGACGTGCGAGAGGTCGACGAGCATCCCGCAGCGGTTCATCTCGCGGACGACCTCTTCGCCGAACGCCGACAGGCCGTGGTGGCGCGGCTCGTCGGTCGCCGAGTCCGCCCAGTCGTTGTTGTCGTTGTGGGTCAGCGTCATGTAGCGGACGCCGAGGTCGTGGAACGCGCGCAGGGTGGCGAGCGAGTTGTTGATGGAGTGGCCGCCCTCGGCTCCCATGAGGGAGGCGATGCGGCCCTGGGCGCGCGCGGCCTCCATGTCGTCGGCGGTCCGCGCGGGCGCCAGGTCGGCGGCGTAGCGGTCGGTCAACTGCCGTACCGCGTCGATCTGTTCGAGGGTGGCGCTGACGGCGTGGTCGCCGGTGTAGTCGGAGCGGACGTACACCGACCAGAACTGCGCGCCGACCCCGCCGGCCCGCAGCCGCGGGATGTCGGTGTGCAGGCTGGCGCTCTGGTCGGTGGCGACATCGCGCCGGTCGAGGTCGTAGCGGACCTGTTCGCGCAGGGCCCAGGGGAGGTCGTTGTGGCCGTCGACGACCGGCCACTCGGCCAGCAGTTCCCGGGCGGCGTCCCGGGCGGCCGTCACTTCTTGCCCCCGAAGCCGAAGCCGCCGGTCTTCGCGACCTTGTTGCGCAGCCGCTTGCCCTTCTCGGTGGCCTGGTCGTTCAGCTCCTGCTGGAAGTCCCGCATACGGGAGAGGAGTTCGGGGTCGTGGGCGCCGAGGATACGGGCCGCGAGCAGTCCGGCGTTGCGGGCGCCGCCGACCGAGACGGTGGCGACCGGCACACCGGCCGGCATCTGCACGATGGAGAGGAGGGAGTCCATGCCGTCGAGGTACTTGAGCGGGACGGGGACGCCGATGACCGGCAGCGGGGTGACGGAGGCGAGCATGCCGGGGAGGTGGGCGGCGCCGCCGGCGCCGGCGATGATCGCCTTGAGGCCGCGGCCGGCCGCCTCCTCGCCGTACGTGATCATCTCGTGCGGCATGCGGTGCGCCGAGACCACGTCGACCTCGTAGCGGATCTCGAACTCGTCGAGGGCCTGGGCGGCGGCCTCCATGACGGGCCAGTCGGAGTCGGAACCCATGACGATGCCGACGAGACAAGAGGGACGCGCGTCAGCGCTCGTCGAGGGGAATGGGGTCTCCCCTGCTCGAACGGAGTTGAGAGCTTGGGGAAGGTCGGGCGACGGGCGGGCCGGTGCGGTCATTCTGTGATTGTTCCTCGCAGGTAGCCGGCGGCGTGCGCGGCGCGCTCGCGCACGTCGGCCAGGTCGTCGCCGTAAGTGTTGACGTGGCCGACCTTGCGGCCCGGCTTCACGTCCTTTCCGTACATGTGAATCTTCAACTGCGGGTCGCGTGCCATGCAATGCAGGTACGCGGAGTACATGTCGGGATAGTCGCCGCCGAGGACGTTGGCCATCACCGTCCAGGGGGCGCGCGGGCGGGGGTCGCCGAGCGGGAGGTCGAGGACGGCGCGGACGTGGTTGGCGAACTGCGAGGTGATCGCGCCGTCCTGGGTCCAGTGACCGGAATTGTGCGGGCGCATCGCGAGTTCGTTGACGAGGACGGCGGGTGCGCCGTCGGCGTCGCGGACCTCGAACAGCTCGACCGCGAGGTGCCCGACGACGCCCAGTTCGTCGGCGATCCGCAGCGCGAGCTGCTGGGCGTGCGTGGAGAGTTCGTCGGAGAGGCCGGGCGCCGGGGCGATGACGGTGTCGCAGACGCCGTCGACCTGGATGGACTCGACGACCGGGTAGGCGACGGCCTGGCCGTGCGGTGAGCGGACGACGTTGGCGGCAAGTTCCCGGACGAAGGGGACCTTCTCCTCCGCCAGGACGGGCACCCCGGCGAGGAACGGCTCGGCCGCCTCCTTGGAGGATCGTACGACCCAGACTCCCTTGCCGTCATAGCCCCCGCGGACGGTCTTGAGGACCACGGGAAATCCGCCCGACCCGCCACCCGGCCACCGCCCCTCATCGAGGCGCTCCGCGCCGCCCCCGCTGATTTCGGCCGCGAAGCGCTCGACGTCGGCGGGGTCGGCCACGATGCGGTGGCGCGGGCAGGGGACGCCGATGGCGTCCAGTCCGGCGCGCATCACGCCCTTGTCCTGGGCGTGCACCAGCGCGTCGGGGCCGGGCCGCACGGGAATGCCGTCGGCCTCCAACGCCCGCAAGTGCTCGGTGGGTACGTGCTCGTGATCGAAGGTGACCACGTCACAGCCCTGCGCGAAGGCGCGCAGCGTGTCCAGGTCGCGGTAGTCGCCGATGACGACCTCGCTGACCACCTGGGCCGCCGAGTCCTGCGGGGTATCGCTGAGGAGCTTGAATCTGATGCCGAGGGGGATACCCGCCTCGTGGGTCATACGGGCGAGCTGACCGCCGCCGACCATGCCGACTACCGGGAACGTCACGCCCCCAGGGTAGCCGCACGGCAGAGCCGCCCCGACTCCGGGCTTGGAGGATCCTCCGAGCGCAGACGTTCGAAGATCGCCGGCCATGCGCCGTTGCGGACCCGCGGCGGCGAAGGGCCGGCTCGGAGCGAGGACGGGTGCCGGGCTGCTGCCCGGCGGAGGGGGATGCCGGATGGAGAACGGTGACATAGCGCGGGACTCCCGGCCGCTGGTGATCGCGATGGCGGTCGTCGCGCTGCTGATCGCCCTGTATTCCGTGGTCAGCGAGCTGTCCGGGCCGGCGGTCTACCGCCCCGGCGACAGCGAGATCTCGGTCTCCGCCGGGGACCGCTTCACCATCGCGGTCCCGGACGACCCCGGCGACGGCTACCACTGGATCATCGCCGCCCCCCGTCCGGATCCGGCCGTTCTGGAGGCCACCGGCGAGCGCACCGACCCGGACGCGGAACCGGGCCATCCGGCGTCCGGCGCCGGCGGCACCCGCGAGCTGGGCTTCCGCGCCGTGCGCGCGGGGCGTACCGACCTGCGGCTGCTGCACTGCCGGCGCTGCGCCACCGGCGCGGTGGACGAGCCGGGCACCCGTACGGTGAACTTCCGCGTGACGGTGGACTGACGGCCCCCGGCACCACGGTCCGCCGGGCGTGGTTAGAGTGAGGGTGCGTACCGGGCCGCCGGCCACACACCGCCCACGACAGGGAGCTGGACGATCACCATGAGTGAACGGAGCCCACTGCGATCGAGGCTGGCTGCGCTCGTCCAGGAGGTCGTGAAGTTCGGCGCCGTCGGCGGCGCCGGGGTCGTGGTGAACTTCGCGGTCTTCAACGTCGTCCGGCATCTGACCGAGATCCCCGTCGTGCGGGCGAGCATCGTCGCGACGGTGGTGGCCACCGCCACCAACTACGTCGGCTACCGCTACTTCGCCTACCGGGACCGCGACAAGCAGGGGCGCACCAAGGAGCTGACGCTCTTCCTGCTGTTCAGCGTGATCGGCCTGGTCATCGAGAACGGCATCCTGTACACCGCGACGTACGGATTCGACTGGGACAGCCCGCTGCAGAGCAACTTCTTCAAGTTCCTCGGCATCGGGATCGCCACGCTCTTCCGCTTCTGGTCCTACCGCACCTGGGTCTTCCGGGGGCTGCCGGCCCGCGAGGCCGTGGAGACCGCGGAGTCCTTCCTGACCGACGACGCGCAGCTGCCGAGCGGCGTGCGCAAGTAGGTCCGGGCTCACTCCTCGGTGGGCTCCGCCTCCCGTGCCAGGAACAGCGCGAAGACCGGCGGATGCTGCTGGAGCAGCTCCAGACGGCCGCCGTCCGCCTCCGCCAGGTCGCGGGCGACGGCGAGCCCCAGGCCCGTGGAGTTGCGGCCGGAGACGGTCCGCTCGAAGACCCGCGAGCCGAGGTCCGGCGGTACCCCGGGGCCGGCGTCGGTGACCTCGACGACGGCTTGGTTGCCGGTGACGCGGGTGCGCAGCGCGACCGTGCCGGCGCCGTGCATCAGGGAGTTCTCGATGAGGGTGGCCAGCACCTGGGCGACCGCGCCGGGGGTACCGACGGCCCGCAGCTCCTTCTTGCCGGAGCGGACGATAGCGCGTCCGGCGCTGCGGTAGGCCGGGCGCCACTCCTCGATCTGCTGCTTGACGACCTCGTCCAGGTCGAAGGCGACCGCCGAGCCGCTGCGCGGGTCGCGGGAGTTGGTCAGCAGCCGCTGGACCACGTCCGTCAGCCGCTCCACCTGGGCCAGCGCGATGGTGGCCTCTTCCTTCACGGTCTCCGGATCGTCGGTGAGGGTGATCTCCTCCAGGCGCATGGACAGCGCGGTCAGCGGGGTGCGCAGCTGGTGCGAGGCGTCGGCGGCCAGCCGCCGCTCGGCGGTCAGCATGCGGGCGATCCGCTCGGCGCTGGCGTCCAGCACATCGGCGACCCGGTCCAGCTCCTGGACGCCGTAGCGGCGGTGGCGGGGGCGCGGGTCGCCGGAGCCCAGCCGCTCGGCGGTCTCCGCGAGGTCGGTGAGCGGCGCGGTCAGCCGGCGGGCCTGGCGGACGGCCAGCACCACCGCCGCGAGGATCGCCAGCAGGGCGACGGCCAGGATGACCAGCAGCGTCCGGCCGATCTCCGCGCTGACCGTGGAGCGGGACTCCTGGACGACGACCGACTCGCCCTGGTCACCGCGCACCTGCGACTCGATCACGTCGCCGGACGGCCGGGCCCCGATCTCGATCTTCGCCTTGCCGGGCACCTTGATCTCGGCGTACCGGTTGGCGGTGATCTGCTCGGAGAGGATTTCCGGGGTGATCTTCTCGTTGCTGCCCAGCCGGCTCTCCACTATCCCGACCAGGCGGACCGCCTCGGACTGCACGCTCTCCTGTGCGCCGGACTGGATCGTGCGGGTCTCGACGATCACCAGGGAGACGCCGAAGACGGCGATGACGACGAGTACCACGGCGAGCGTGGAGTTGATCAGTCGGCGGCGCACGGGCCCCTAGCTCTTTTCGAAGCGGAAGCCGACCCCGCGCACGGTGGCGATGTAACGGGGGTTGGCGGCGTCGTCCCCGAGCTTCTTGCGGAGCCAGGAGATGTGCATGTCCAGGGTCTTCGTCGACGACCACCAGGTGGTGTCCCAGACCTCGCGCATCAGCTGGTCGCGGGTGACGACGCGGCCGGCGTCCCGTACCAGGACCCGGAGCAGGTCGAATTCCTTGGCGGTGAGCTGGAGCTCCTCGTCCCCCATCCAGGCGCGGTGCGACTCGACGTCGATCCGTACGCCGTGGGTGGCGGGCGGCTGCTGGGGCTCGGCGGTGGAGCCGCGGCGCAGCAGGGCCCGGACGCGGGCGAGGAGCTCGGCGAGCCGGAAGGGCTTGGTGACGTAGTCGTCGGCGCCGGCGTCCAGGCCGACGACGGTGTCCACCTCGTCGGCGCGGGCGGTCAGTACAAGGATGGGGAAGGAATGGCCTTCGTTGCGCAGCCGGCGGGCGACCTCCAAGCCGTCCATGCCGGGCAGTCCCAGGTCCAGGACGACGAGGTCGATGTTGCCCTGGAGGCCGGCGTCGAGCGCCGTCGGGCCGTCCTCGCGCACCTCGACTTCGTAACCCTCGCGGCGCAGGGCGCGGGCGAGCGGCTCCGAGATGGACGCGTCATCCTCGGCGAGCAGTACACGGGTCATGGGCCGATGGTAGTCCGATGTGCCGACACCGAGGGGCGGACCAGCACGGATGGGCGACAGCGGGCGGGCCGCGCGCCCGTTCGCGCTCCTGAGCTGCGCGGGTGCGGGCGCGCATGATCGATGCACTGGCTCAAACGGTTCCCGACCCGAGTGTGAGCGTTGTCTCACCCATTCCAACGGCGGGTTACTCGGACGTATGGTGTCCCGAACGTCCAACGCACAACCTCTGGGGCCGTGACGGCACTGACGTCATTGGTCCCTCGTTGTGTGCGGGTCTGGAACCACCAGTCCCGATACACAGTGATTGACCTGTCGACCGGGTCCGCCGGCCGCACTCGCGGCACGGGGGCGTGGATCCCGGCGTACGGCCTCCCGTCGACGCCTGCTCGTGCGGTGTTGAACCTCCCGGACGTGGGGGGGCCGGGCCTCGCCGGTGCCGGTCATCCCCCACCCGGGCGCACACCGAATCGGAGGCGTCCCGAGCAGCAAGGAACCTCCATGGCGTCCAGCCAGACGAAGGACGCTGCCCAGCAGGGAACCCCTGCCAACGGCGGCAAGACCTTCTTCGGCCACCCCCGCGGTCTGGCCACTCTCTTCATGACCGAGATGTGGGAGCGCTTCTCCTACTACGGCATGCGGGCCCTGCTCGTGTTCTACCTGGTCTCCGGCGGCGCCGATGCCGCGACCGGCAGCCAGGGCGGCGGACTCGCGATGACCGCGGTCACGGCCACGGCCATCTACTCCGTCTACGTCTCCATGGTCTACCTCATGGCCATGCCCGGCGGCTGGTTCGGCGACCGCGTCTGGGGCGCCCGCAAGACCGTCGCCATCGCAGGCTTCGTGATCATGGCCGGTCACTTCTCGCTGGCCGTTCCGGGCCAGGCCATGTTCTTCGTCGGCCTCATCCTGGTCGCCATCGGTTCCGGTCTGCTGAAGGCCAACATCTCCACGATGGTGGGCCACCTGTACGACGGCCCGGACGACCCTCGTCGCGACGGCGGCTTCACGCTCTTCTACATCGGCATCAACCTCGGCGCCTTCGTGGCCCCGTTCGTCGTCGGCACGGTCGGCAAGGAGAACAACTGGCACCTGGGCTTCGCGCTCGCCGCGGTCGGCATGGGCCTGGGCCTGGCCCAGTTCCTCATCGGCACCAAGAACCTGAGCCCTCAGAGCAACGTCGTCCCGAACCCGCTGAGCGCCGAGGAGCGCAAGTCGCTCCTGACGAAGGTCGCTCTCGTGGTCGCCGCCGTCGCCGTCTTCTACGGTGCCGTGATCGCCATCGGCGCCTTCACGCTGAAGTGGGCGATGGTTCCGCTGACGCTCGTCGGTCTGGTCATCCCGATCGCCGTGCTGGTCCGCATCAAGCGCGACAAGGAACTCTCGGGCACCGAGCAGTCCAAGATGAACGCCTACATCTGGTTCTTCGTGGCCGCCGCCATCTTCTGGATGATCTACGACCAGGGTGGTTCGACCCTGTCGCTCTTCTCGGACGCCAAGACAGCGGACAAGCTGTTCGGCTTCGGCTTCTCGGCCACCTGGTACCAGTCCCTGAACCCGCTCTTCGTGATGGCGCTGGCTCCGGTCTTCGCCTGGCTGTGGCTGTGGCTGGCCCGCAGGAACCGTGAGCCCAACACCATCGTGAAGTTCGCGATGGGCCTGGTGCTCGTCGGCGCCTCCTTCTTCGTCTTCATCGTCCCGATGGGCATGGCCGACGGCGGCACCAAGGTCTCCCCGATGTGGCTGGTCACGATCTACATGATCCAGACCATCGGTGAGCTCTGCCTCTCCCCGGTCGGCCTCTCGGTCACCACCAAGATGGCGCCGCAGAAGTACGCCTCGCGCATGATGGGCGTCTGGTTCCTGGCCGTCACCGCGGGTGACTGCACCACCGGCCTGCTCTCGCTGGCCGGCGTGAGCCTCGATGGCATCGGCATCATCGCGATGCAGGCTTCACTCGCGGCCCTCGCGGGTCTCGCGGTGTTCATGTACCGCAAGAAGGTCCAGGTGCTGATGGGCAGCGTCCACTGAGTCGCGCCTTACCTCACGTGAGGGCTCCGGCAGTTCGCTGCCGGAGCCCTCACGCATTTCCGCGTTTCCACCGGAGCATTCCCTCGGGGCGCATTTTCCCATTTCCCCCAAATCACCCTCTGAGCACCCTGACTATTCGCGTCGCACGCAGCAGTCCAATGGACCGTCAATTTAATGGTCCGTCATATGTGTTGAGCCGCGCAATTCTCTTGCCTAATGTCTCCCTGTACGCGGAAATCGTGGCCTGACCAGCCAAGAAGCTGTCTATGACACGTCGCAGAACGCCGCGTACCCAGAACGAAAAACGGGAGCATTGTCATGCTGAAGAAAATTGCCGCCGCCGGGGCCCTGGCCGCTCTTCTGACCCTTGGGGGTGCGGCGACCGCCAACGCTTCCAGCCTGGGTTCGGGCAGCCCCGCGAAGTGGCAGGACGGGAGCGTCGGCTACGCGGGAGGCTGCGCGATCGCCGCTCTGTGGGGCGTCAAGTGCGGCTGAGCCGCCGCGGGTAGGGCAGAAGGCGGGTGGCCGTCGGCGAAAGCCGACGGCCACCGTCTTTTTGCGAGCCGGCCGGAAGGCGACGTTACGGGCCGCCGCCCGGATCAGCGCCGCAGCCTGCGCCCCGGAGTGAGGGCGCTGCGCCAGCCACGGCTCATACCGCCGGCCGCGCCGCCGAGCAGCACGAGGGTGCCGGCGAGCATGCCGAGCGCGGTCAGCGCGCCGTGGTCGGTGGCGCCGGTTTTGGCCAGGCCGCCGCTGCCCCCGGAGGTGCCGCCCGACCCGGACGTGCCGGCCGACCCGGACGTGCCGCCGGACGCCGCACCGCTCGCCGAGCCGCCGGCCGTCCCACCGGCCGTACCGCCGGAGGTGCCACCCGGCTGCGCCGAGGTGTTCAGGGTGAGCGAGGCGCCGGGGTCCGTCTCCGGGGTGCAGGTGGTGGTCGTCCCCAGGGCGTTGACGGTGAGCACGCCCGGCGTGAGTGTGGCCTTGCCGGTCGCGCCCGGCTTGTAGGTGCCCTTCAGGTCGGGGATCTCGATCGGATCGCCCGACTTGATCGGCTTGCTGTTGGTGGGCCCCTCGGTCGTCACCGAGCCCTTGTCCGCGCCGCCCACCGCGACGTCCATCGACGGCTTGACCGAGCCGGCCGGGATGTCCGCCGGGCTGTTCATGACGGCCTTCTTGAACTGCACCGTCAGGTCGTAACCGCCGCTCTTCTTCACGGCGTTGATCTGCACCGGCGAGGTCGCCTTCTTGTCCCCGATGGGCGTCTTGCAGGCGTACGGGACCTGGACCTCGGTGCCCTTGTACGCGGTGCCGTCGGGGTCACCGCCGGAGCCGCCCGAACCGCCGGTGGACCCGGAGGACCCGGAGGACCCGGAGGACCCGGTGCCGCCCGAGGGGCCGCCCGTACCGCCGGAGGTGCCCGCGCTGCTGCCGCCGGCGCCGCCCGTGCTGCCCCCTGAGGACGTACCGGCGGTGGTCCCACCGCTCGTCCCGCCACTCGTCCCGCCACTCGCCCCGCCGCTCGCCCCGCCGGAAGAGCCCCCGCCGTCGGTCACCGTGACCGTGACCGCGGGACGGACCGTCTCCTTGGGCGAGCACTTGGTGTCCGTGGAGATCGGCTGGTTGACGTTGATGTTGTAGAAGCCGGGCGTCAGGGTGACCTCGCCGGGCTTGGTCAGCTTCAGCTTGCCCGTCATGTCGGACAGAGTCATCGGACTGCCCTTGGGGATCGGCGGGTTCTGCCGCGGCCCCTGCATCGGCAGCTCGCCGGTCTGCGCCCCGGCGACCGTGATCGTGCCGGTCGGCTGGACGGTGTTCTGTCCCAGGTCGAGGATGTCGGGGTTCTTCGACGCGGCCTCGACGGTCTTCCAGACCACCGTGATCTCGTCGCCGACCTTCGCGGTCGCGGGCGCGCTGACGTCCACCTTCGTCGTGCCCTCGATCGGCGGCAGCCCCGATATCGGCGGCGGCAGGCACTCCGTCTTGTAGGACACCTCCGCTGCCTGTGCGGTACCGGCCACGGCCACCGCGCCCGCACCCGCGAGCACCAGCGCGGCCACCGAGGCCACCGCGGCTCTCCTCCGTTGCCTCATCACGCAGAACCTTTCGACGTCGGTCGTTCGGTTGATGTGGTGGTGGACGGTGCGGTGTCCGGGGTGAACCACGGCAGTACGGGAGCGCCGTCCGGCGTCCCTCCGGGGTCACGGTTCCTGGTGTGCCGGCCGGCGTAACGGGCGAGGCGGACGCCGCCGCGCCGACCGCGGGCGGCGGTGGTCCTGCGGGCGGGGCGGACGCGGTCCACGATCGCCATGCCGACGCGGAAGACGGCCGTCGGGACGACCACGCAGAGCAGCACCCAGAAGAGCGTCACGCCCCACGGCCGGCCGACCCCCCAGGGCTGCTCGACCAGCAGCCGGCCGCCGTACTTGAGGGAGACCAGATAGTCGCCGTGCGCCCCGGCGGCCAGCTCCACCGGGAGCCTGACCTCGGCCTTCCGGCCGGCGGGGACGGTTCCCCGCCACTGCTGGTCCTCCCACTTGGGCGCGAAGACGCCGTGCGAGGTGCCGACCTGGAAGACCGGGTCCCTGGCCGGCGCCGAGCCGAGATTGCCGACGGTGACGGTCAGTTCGCGCTGCGCCGGTGCGCCGAACCAGGTCAGAAGCCCGCTGCTGCCGGTCAGCCGGGGCTGCGCGAGCACCGCCAGCCGGCCGGCGCTGACGTCCCGGGGCAGCGGCGCCACCGGGTGCCCGGCCACCTTGAACGCGGCGTCCGCGCCGGCCGCCGGGCCGGTCACGCTCGCCACGTGCACCACGCAGGGGCAGGGCTTGGGCGGTTCGGCGACCGGCAGGTTCGTGCGGAACGCGCCGTCCGCGCCGGTGGTGACGGTCCGTCCGTCGCCGTTGGCGCAGGAGTTGGTGCCGCCGATCATGTTCTGCCCGCAGATCAGCAGCGTCAGCAGGGTGTGGGGCCGCCAGCCCCGGCCGGTCACGGTGACGCTGCCGCCCGTGCCGGCCTCCTTCTGCGCCACCGCCGCCGAGGGCGCGCCGTCGGCCGCGGCGGCGGACGGGCCGGGGAGGAGGAGCGCGGGCAGCAGGGCGAGCGCGAGCGCCGCGAGCAGGGCCGGGGCGCGGCGGCGGCCGGGGCGCCGCCGCGCCCGGAGCCGTCCGCGGGGTGGCCGGGCGCGTGCCCCTGGGGGCGCCGCGACCGCGGCTCCGGTGATGGCCGTCGCTGTCCCGCTCTCGCCGTTCACGCGCGCACCCCTGATCCCGTCCTCGTGCCCGTCCTTGTGCCCGTCCTCGCGCAAGTGCCGGTCCCCGTACCGCTGTTCGCGCCGGTCCCCGCGTCCGCGGCTTCCGTCACCGCACCGGGCACCTCGCCGTCCGGGCCCACCGCCGCCGGGTCCGCGCGGCCGGCCCGCCGGCGGCGCCGTACGACGGCCCAGCCGCCGCCCGCCGCCAGGAGGAGCGCCGGCGCGGCGGCGCCCCAGGGGACGGCGGTGTACCCGGCGGTGGCGGCGTCGTGCGCACCGCCCGCCGCCGTCGCGGTGAGCCGTACGTCCACCGCGTCGAGGGCGGGCGGATCGGGCCAGGTCTCGGTGCGGTCGACCTGTGCGCCGGGCAGGAGGGTGACCGGCAGGGCGCGGCCGGGGCGGCGCAGCAGCGGCCCGAACAGGCCGTCGGCGCGCACCGCGAGCCGCGGCCTGAGCACCGTGTTCCCCCGGTTGACCAGCGTGTACCGGATCACCGCCGCACTCCCCCGGCGGCGTACCGACACCCGCTCGACGGTCAGCGCGGACAATGCGGGGCCGGTGACCCGCAACCGCACCGGCACCCGGAACCGGGCGCCCGGCGCGCCCGGCCCGGTGGCGACGATGGTGCCGGGGTGGTCTCCGGAGGAGGCGTCCCGCGGCACCGTCACGGTGAACGGCACGGTCGCCCGGGTGCGCGGCGGAACGGTCACCTCCGCCGCGCCGAACAGCAGCCACGCGCCGGCCCCGTCCCGGGCCCCGTCGCCCCGCAGCCGTACGGTGACGGCCCGGTCGGAGGGGTTGCCGACGGCCAGCCGGTCGGTCATGGCGGTGCCCGGCGCGCCCTCCAGGTAGAAGTACGCGCGGTCCGCCCCGCTGGGCGCGGCGGACCAGCCCGGCGCGGCGGGGGCGGCGGCCGGGCGGGCCGCGGCCGGGGCGGAGTTCAGCAGGACGGCGGCGGCCGCGACGGCCGCGACGGTGACCGCGGCGCGAGTACGGAACGGCATCGGCGGCTCCCGGTGTGCGTCAGGCCCGTTGGTGACGGCGGGTCAGCCAGAGTGCGCCGGCCGCGCCGGCCAGCAGGACGGTGCCGCCGAGGGTGCCCAGCGCGATGGCGGAGTCCGCGGGTCCGGTCTGCGGCAGCTGACCACCACCGGACGAGCCGCCCGCGCCGCCGGTACTGCCACCCGTGCTGCCGCCGGAGCCGCCGGCGGCCTTCACGTCCAGCGTCAGCGAGGGCTTGGGGCTGTTGCTCGGCGTACACGTGGTGGTGGTGCCCAGCGCCTTGATGGTGAGGGTCGAAGCGGTGAAGGTGACCTTGCCGCTCGCCCTGGGCGTGTACGTACCGCTCAAGTCGCTGATCTTGATGGGGGTGTTGGCCGGTATCGCCTCGGCGTTGGGGGGTCCGGAGACCGGCACCGTACCGTTCTCCGCACCGCCCAGCTTGATCAGCGCGCTCGGCTTCATCGCGCCCTTGCCCAGCTCGACGGGGCTGGAGGAGACGCCCTTCTGGAAGGACATGACGAGCTTGTACGCTCCCCCGCTGGGGGTCCCCTTGATGTCGATGGGCGATACCGCGCCCTTGTTGCCGATCGGTGTCCTGCACTGGTAGTTGACGTCGACGACCTCGGCGTGCGCGGCCGGCGCGGCGAGCATCACCGCGGATCCGGCCGTCAGCGCCGCCGTCGCGGCCAGGCCGGCCGCCCGGCGCCGGCTGCCGTGCTGTGCGTGGAAGCGGGCCACCTTGAGTTCCCCTTCTCCCGGGTAGCGCACCGCCGAAGTTACTGACGGCACATCAGATGGGTCGCTCAAGGTACGCCGGGGACCTTGTCGAGGGAAGGCACAGCACAGCCCAATCGGGCGGCGGCAGCCCTGACACGACGCAGTCCCGACACGACAGAGCGCGGGCCCGCAGGCCCGCGCTCGCTCGCCGATGGCTCGCCCACCGTCAGGACGGTGCGGCGAGCTCCGCCCAGACGGTCTTGCCCGCGCCGTCGGTGTTGCGCACCACGCCCCAGTCCAGGCACAGCCGCTGCACGATGAACATGCCGTGGCCGCCGGGGCGTCCGGGGCGGTGCGGGCTGCGCGGCGCCGGCGAACCCGCGCCCAGGTCGCTGACCTCCAGGCGCAGCACCTTGGCCGTACAGCGCAGCCGCAGCTCCTCGGGGCCGTCGGCGTGCAGGCAGGCGTTGGTCACCAACTCCGAGACGACGAGCAGCACATCCTCGGCCGCGGCACGCTGGTCGGCGTTGCCGGCCGGCAGCCAGCCCCAGTCCTGCAGGGCCTCGCGCGCGAAGTCGCGGGCCCGCGCCACGGCGCCCCGGGTGCCCGCCAGGCGCAGCCGGCGGATCTGGCCCGCCGGGGCGGCGGAGGCCGGGGCGTCGGCGGAAGCACCGGCGGTGGGGGCACCACCCATGCCGTCAAGGCTATGGGGGCCCGGCTCCGGGCCGAGATCGCCCGGCGGGTACGGCCGGGTGGTGCTCATCAGCGCTTCACCTCACCGATTCGCCATTTCACGGAAAACAGCTGCCTGACTGATTCAACGGATTCAGGTGTCTCCTGCCCGAGCGGACCGTGAGAACACCCACTTCTTGGGTACGGAAGTTGTGACACGGACTACGTGCCCGGAATACAACCATCCGGACACCGCGGCCGGGTCAGTCGGCCAGGGCCGCTTCGAGTGAGTCGTGCACCGTGAAGACCGCCTCCGCGCCGGTGATCTCGAAAACCCGGGCGACCACCGGCTGCATCCCGGCCAGATGGACCCCACCCCCCGCGGCCTCCGCTTTCAGGCGCGCACCGAGCAGCACGTTCAGCCCGGTGGAATCCATGAATTCAAGGGGTGAGCAGTCCACCACGAGGCGTGCGTATCCGTCGTCGACACAGCCCTCCAGTGACTCACGCAACAGATCCGCGGTGTGGTGATCGAGCTCACCCGCGACGGTCACGACCGCGCTGGCGCCGTGATGGCGGATCTCGACGTGAAGCCGGCCCCGGCTCGCACTGCCGACCGTCCCGCGGTCCATGCGCGCGCACCCCTTGCTGCCTAGACGACTGTTTTGCATACGACACTGCTTGCGACTGCGCTTGAAGAACCCTACGCCTTCATGACGCCCACCGGTAGCCAAACAATGGGCATATCGCCGAAATACGGACATCGCGCACTTGCCATCTTCAGGCAAAGCCAGGTAGGCGTAGAAGGACACATTCGAAACGGCCGGCTTTGGAGGCGCCGCACACCGCAGTTTCACGTAGAGGCATCGGCAGCCATATGCCGAGAACGATGGAGGAGACCCATGTCACCCCGGCTCGACGAATTGCGCACCGAAGACAACCGGAGCCCCGCATCGTCGACACCCCCGTCCGACCCGACCGGGCACATCCCTTCCCAGCCGCACGCCGCCGAATCCGATCCGGTGGATGTGACCGAGATCGACGGTCTGCCCGAGATCCCGCCGTTCGACGAGGTGGGTCCGGTGGACGCGAGGGCCCTGTCCAAAACCCTCTTCGAGCGCATGGAATCGCTGGAAGAAGGCACCCACGAATACGCGTACGTCCGCAACACCCTGGTCGAGCTCAACCTCGCGCTGGTGAAGTTCGCGGCCTCCCGGTTCCGCTCCCGCAGCGAACCCATGGAGGACATCGTCCAGGTCGGCACCATCGGCCTGATCAAGGCGATCGACCGCTTCGAACCCAGCCGCGGCGTGGAGTTCCCGACGTTCGCGATGCCGACCATCGTCGGCGAGATCAAGCGCTTCTTCCGCGACACCAGTTGGTCGGTGCGCGTACCGAGGCGACTGCAGGAACTCCGCCTGGACCTGGCCAAGGCGGGCGACGAGCTGGCGCAGAAGCTGGACCGCGCCCCCACGGTGAAGGAACTCGCCGAGCGCCTCGGCATCACCAATGACGAGGTCGTCGAAGGGATGGCCGCGAGCAACGCGTACACCGCGAGCTCGCTGGACGCCCAGCCCGAGGAGGACGACAGCGAAGGCGCGCTGGCGGACCGCATCGGCTATGAGGACCACGGCCTCGAAGGCATCGAGTACGTCGAGTCGCTCAAGCCGCTGATCGCCGAACTCCCGCCGCGGGACCGGAAGATCCTCTCGCTGCGCTTCGTCGCCAACATGACGCAGTCCGAGATCGGCGAGGAGTTGGGCATCTCCCAGATGCACGTCTCCCGGCTGCTCTCCCGCACCCTCGTACGGCTCCGCAAGGGCCTGATGATCGAGGAGTAGTCCCGCGGTCGCGGCCGGCCCCCGAGGCCGGCGGTCGCCCGTGCACACGAGGGCCCGCCCCGGATCGGTCCGGGACGGGCCCTCTGTGCGTCCGTGCGCCGCCCTCAGAGGCGAACGCCCTGGTGCCAGACGTCCGTCACCAGCGGCACGCCCGGACGGTAGGCGAGGTGGACGTGCGAGGGCGCGTCCAGCAGGAGGAGGTCGGCGCGGGCGCCCGGGCCGATCCGGCCGACGTCGGTGCGGCGCAGCGCGCGGGCGCCGCCGGCGGTCGCCGACCAGACCGCCTCGTCCGGCGTCATCCCCATGTCGCGGACGGCCAGCGCGATGCAGAACGGCATGGAACTGGTGAAGGACGAGCCGGGGTTGCAGTCCGTGGAGAGCGCGACGGTGGCGCCGGCGTCGAGCAGCGGGCGGGCGTCGGGCCACGGGGCGCGGGTGGAGAACTCGGCGCCCGGCAGGAGGGTGGCGACGGTGTCGGACTGGGCGAGGGCGTCGATGTCGGCGGGGGTGAGGTGGGTGCAGTGGTCGGCGGAGGCGGCGCCGAGTTCGACGGCGAGCTGGACGCCGGGGCCGTGGCCGAGCTGGTTGGCGTGCACCCGCGGCACCAGTCCCCTGGCCTTGCCGGCGGTGAGGACGGCGCGCGCCTGGTCGCCGTCGAAGGCGCCCCGCTCGCAGAAGACGTCGACCCAACGGGCGTGCGGGGCACAGGCGTCCAGCATGGGGCCGGTGACGAGGTCGACGTAGCCGGCCGGGTCGTCGGCGTAGTCGGGCGGGACGATGTGCGCGCCGAGAAAGGTGACCTCGTCGGTGTGTGCGGCGGCGATACGCAGCGCGCGGGCCTCGTCCTCGACGGTGAGGCCGTAACCGGACTTGGTCTCCTGGGTGGTGGTGCCCTGGCGCAGGCCCTCGGCGAGGTAGCGGGCGACGTTGGCGTGCAGTGCGTCGTCGCCGGCGGCGCGGGTGGCGGCGACGGTGGTGCGGATGCCGCCGGCGGAGTAAGGGCGGCCGGACATACGGGCGTTGAACTCGGCGGTGCGGTCGCCGGCGAAGACCAGGTGGGAGTGGGAGTCGACGAAGCCGGGGAGACCGGCGCGGCCGGCCGCGTCGACGGCGTTGTCGGTGGCGGGTGCTTTGCTTGAGGGACCGACCCAGGCGATGCGGTCGCCGTCGATGACGACGGCGGCGTCCTGGATCAGACCGAGGGGGCCTTCACCGAGGGAGGGGTCGTTGGTGACGAGCTGGGCGATGTGGGTGATGGCGGTGGTCGGCGCGGAGGTCGTCGTCATCGCGGGGGTGCTCTCCTTCGTCCGCCGGCGGCGCGGGCCGGGCGGAGTGGGGGTGGGGGTCAGCCGCGTACGGCGGCGATGGAGTCGGCGAGGGCGGTGGGCACGTCGGCGACGCGTGTGTGCACACCGTCCCGGACGATCTGCCGGCCGCCCACGATGGTGTGCCGCACATCTGCCGCGGAGGCGGCGAATACGGCCGTCTCGGCGCCCAGTCGGGGCAGCGGTCCGGCGGTGCGTACGGAGTCCAGCCGGATCGTGGTGAGGTCGGCGAGCGCCCCGGGTGCCAGGGTGCCGGCGTCGTCCCAGCCCAGGGCGGCGTGCCCGTCGGCGGTGGCGGCGCGCAGCAGGGCGGCGGCGGTCCAGTGGCCCCGGGTGCGGGTGCGCAGCCGCTCGTCCAGCTCCATGGCGCGGGCCTCTTCGAGCAGGTCGATGACGGCGTGGCTGTCGCTGCCGAGGGAGAGCGGGCTGCCCTGTTCCTGGAGCGCCACGGCCGGTCCGATGCCGTCGGCGAGGTCCCGCTCGGTGGTCGGGCACATGCACACGCCGGTGGTGCTGCCGCCGAGCAGGGCGACGTCCTCGTCGGTGAGGTGGGTGGCGTGCACGGCCGTGGTGCGCGGACCCAGCACCCCGTGGTCGGCCAGCAGCCGGGTGGGGGTGCGGCCGTGGGCCGCGCGGCAGGCGTCGTTCTCGGCGGTCTGCTCGGAGAGGTGGACGTGCAGCGGTGCCCGCCGCTCCCGGGCCCAGTCGGCGACGGCGCCCAACTCCCCGGCGGGGACGGCGCGTACGGAGTGCACGGCGGCGCCGATCCGGGCGTGCTCGCGCCCCTTGAGGGCGTCGGCGCGCTCGGCCCAGGCGTCCGCGGTGCCGTCCGAGAAGCGCAGCTGGTGCCGGTCGGGCGGGTCGCCGAAGCCGGCGGAGAGATAGGCGGTGTCGAGGAGGGTGATCCGGATACCGGCGTCGGCGGCCGCCGCGATCAGCGCCTCGCCCATCGCGTTGGGGTCGTCGTAGCGGGAGCCGCCGGGCGCGTGGTGGAGGTAGTGGAACTCTCCGACGCAGGTGATGCCGGCGAGCGCCATCTCGGCGTACGTCGCACGGGCGAGGGCGTAGTAGCTGTCCGGGGTGAGCCGGTCGGCGACGCCGTACATCACCTCGCGCCAGGTCCAGAAGGTCCCGCTGCCGACCTGGACGGCGGCGCGCAGGGCGCGGTGGAAGGCGTGGCTGTGGGCGTTGGCGAGCCCGGGGAGGGTCAGCCCGCGCAACGCCTCCGCGCCCGGTGGCGGCGTGGGCGTCCCGGTGCGGACGGCGGTGATCCGCCCGTCCGCCACGTCCACGGCCACGCCCGGCTCGACGCCGGTGCCGAGCCAGGCGTGCTCCAGCCAGTACGTCATCGGTGTTGCCTGCGGCGTCAGCGGCACGCCAGCCCCTCCAGTACGTCGGCGAGTGCGGTGACCCCGGCGACGCAGTCGTCCTCGGTCGCCGTTTCGGCGGGCGAGTGCGAGACGCCGGTGGGGTTGCGGACGAACAGCATGGCCGTGGGGACGGTTCCGGACAAAATACCGGCGTCATGGCCGGCGCCGGTACCGAGGACGGGCACCGGCCGCTCGCCCTCCTTGCCGAGGATCGCCCCGAGTTCGTCCCGCAGGGCGTGCTGGAACTCCACGACCGGGGTGAAGGACTCCCGTACGACGTTCAGTTCGACGCCGTCGCGGGCGGCGCGTTCGGCGGCGGCCTGCTCGATGCCTGCGATCACGGTGTCCAGGGTGTCCTGGCCGGCGGCGCGGGCGTCCAGCCAGCCGCGGACCAGCGAGGGGATGGCGTTGACGCCGTTCGGCTCGACGCTGATCTTCCCGAAGGTGGCCAGGGCGCCGGCCAGCCGGGCCTGCTCGCGGGCGGCGAGCACGGTCGCGGCGTAGGAGAGCATCGGATCGCGGCGGTCCTCCAGCCGCGTGGTGCCGGCGTGGTTGGCCTCGCCGCGGAAGTCGAACCGCCAGCGGCCGTGCGGCCAGATGGCGGAGGCGATGCCGACCGGGTCGCCGGAGAGGTCGAGGGCGCGGCCCTGCTCGACGTGGAGTTCGACGAACGCGCCGATGGCGGCGAGCCGTTCCGGGTCCGGGCCGATGGCCTCGGGGTCGTGGCCGGCGCGCTCCATGGCTTGCGGGAGGGTGACGCCGTCGCCGTCGCGCAGCCGGTGGGCGGCCTCGGTGGTCAGCGCCCCGGCGGCGAGCCGGGAGCCGACGCAGGCCAGGCCGAAGCGGGCGCCCTCCTCGTCGCCGAAGTTGACGATGGCCAGCGGCCTGCCGAACTCCGCTCCCCGCCGCCGGAGTTCGTCGAGCGCGGCGAAGGAGGAGACGACGCCCAGCGGGCCGTCGAAGGCGCCGCCGTCCGGTACGGAGTCCAGGTGCGAGCCGGTGACGACGGCCTCGCCGGGGGCCACGTCCTGGGCGGTGGCCGCGCCGAGCCAGGCCCACTGGTTGCCGTTGCGGTCCAGTTCGTAGGCCAGCCCGCGGGCCTCGGCCTGCGCCCGGAACCACGCCCGGCAGTCGGTGTCCGCGCCGGTCCAGGCGAAGCGCCGGTAGCCCCCGGAGGAGGAGTCGCGGCCGATGGACCGCAACTCCTCCCACATCTCGTGGAACGAGGAGCTCACGCGCCCTCGCCCTCGCGCATCGGGATGCGGACGCCGCGCTCGGCGGCCACCTCTTCGGCGCGCTCGTAGCCCGCGTCGACGTGCCGGATGACGCCCATGCCGGGGTCGTTGGTGAGCACCCGGCGGATCTTCTCGCCGGCCAGCGGCGTGCCGTCGGCGACCGTGACCTGTCCGGCGTGGATCGAGCGGCCCATGCCGACGCCGCCGCCGTGGTGCAGCGAGACCCAGGAGGCGCCGGAGGCGACGTTGACCATGGCGTTGAGCAGCGGCCAGTCGGCGATCGCGTCCGAGCCGTCCCTCATGGCCTCGGTCTCGCGGTAGGGGGAGGCGACGGAGCCGCAGTCGAGGTGGTCGCGGCCGATGGCCAGCGGCGCCTTCAGGGTGCCGTCGGCGACCATCTCGTTGAACCGCTCGCCGGCCTTGTCGCGTTCGCCGTAGCCGAGCCAGCAGATCCGGGCGGGCAGGCCCTGGAAGTGGACCCGCTCCCCCGCCAGCTTGATCCAGCGGGCCAGCGACTCGTTCTCGGGGAAGAGGTCGAGGATGGCGCGGTCGGTGGCCGCGATGTCGGCCGGGTCGCCGGAGAGCGCCGCCCAGCGGAACGGTCCCTTGCCCTCGGCGAACAGCGGCCGGATGTATGCGGGGACGAAGCCGGGGAAGGCGAAGGCGCGCTGGTATCCGGCGAGTTGGGCCTCGCCGCGGATCGAGTTGCCGTAGTCGAAGACCTCGGCACCGGCGTCCATGAAGCCGACCATGGCCTCGACGTGCCGAGCCATCGACTCGCGGGCGCGCTGGGTGAAGTCGGCGGGCTTCTCGGCCGCGTAGGCCGCCATGTCGGCGAAGTCGATGCCGACGGGCAGATAGGCGAGCGGGTCGTGAGCGCTGGTCTGGTCGGTGACGATGTCGATCGGGGCGCCCTCGGCGAGCATCTGCGGGAGGAGTTCCGCGGCGTTGCCGAGCAGGCCGATGGAGAGCGGCCTGCGCTGGTCGCGGGCCTCGACGGCGAGCTGGAGGGCGTGCTGGAGGCTGTCGGCCTTCACGTCCAGGTAGCGGTGCTCGATGCGGCGCTCGATGGCGCGCGGGTCGCAGTCGATGCAGATCGCGACGCCGTCGTTCATGGTGACGGCGAGCGGCTGGGCGCCGCCCATGCCGCCGAGCCCGGCGGTGAGGGTGATGGTGCCGGCCAGCGACCCGCCGAACTTCTTCGCGGCGACGGCCGCAAAGGTCTCGTAGGTGCCCTGGAGGATGCCCTGGGTGCCGATGTAGATCCACGAACCGGCCGTCATCTGGCCGTACATGGTCAGGCCGAGGGCCTCCAGGCGGCGGAACTCCTCCCAGTTGGCCCAGTCGCCGACGAGGTTGGAGTTGGCGATCAGCACCCGCGGCGCCCACTCGTGCGTCTGCATCACGCCGACCGGCTTGCCGGACTGCACGAGCATCGTCTCGTCCTGCTTGAGCGTGGTCAGGGTGCGCACCATCGCGTCGAACGAGCGCCAGTCGCGGGCGGCCTTGCCGGTGCCGCCGTAGACGACGAGCTGGTCCGGATGCTCGGCCACCTCCGGGTCGAGGTTGTTCTGGAGCATCCGCAGCGCTGCTTCCTGCTGCCATCCCCGAGCACTCAGCTCCGTACCGCGCGGTGCCCGCACGGGTCGCGGTCCCGACATGGGCCGTGCCTCCCTGACATCGAATGGATTGACCTATTCACATCTTGGCTTCACTGAATAGCCCTAGTCAACAGGGCAGGGTGGGGTCGTTTCGACTTGCCCGCCAGGAAAGCCGGTGCTAACTTTCCCAGTAGGCAAGTAAACGCGGGGGCGGTCCGGTCTGATCCGGTCCGACGCGCCCCGGCGGTCCAGCAACGTCTTCGGGGAGGCGATGGCATGACCACGACGATGGATGCCGAGCGGGCCTGGCAGGATCTCCAGCGGATCCGGGTGCCGCAGGAGCGGGTGTACGACGAGGTCGAGCGGTGCGCGCACGGCGATCCCAAGGCGACCTACATCACGGCCGCGGTCATGTGGGTCTTCCTCGCCTCCATGGGACTCAAGCTCCCGGGGTGGGGCGTGTGGCTGACGATCGCCGCCTATGTCGGCATCCTGGGCACCCTGGCCGTCGTCTACAGCCGCCGCACCCGGGTGCGGCTGCACCGCTCCCGGTACAGCTGGCGCTCGTACGCCATGTTCCTCGCGGGCATGGCCGTCACCGGCGGCACGATCCTGCTCTCCGACCAGCTGGCGGACTCCTTCGCCCTGCCCTACCCCAGCCTGATCACGGCCACCGCCGCAGCCGCCGCGTTCGTCCTCTTCACGGGACCGGCGAACCGCTGGGCGGTCAGCCCGCTCCGCGAACGTGCGCTGCGCGGCCAGGCCACACAAGCCATTCACGAGGAGGCGGGCCATTGAGCACCCCCACGGGCTTCGACGAACTGATCCATCCCTCCACCCGGTTGTCGGTGGTGGCCCTGCTGGCCGCCACGGAATGGGCCGACTTCCCGTTCATCCGCGACAGCCTCTCGCTCAGCGACTCCGCGCTCTCCAAGCAGCTGCACACCCTGGAGGAGGCCGAGTACCTGGAGATCCGGAAGGAGGGCGGCGGACGCAAACGCCGCACGCGGGTACGGCTGACGGCCCGCGGGCGCACCGCCTTCGAAGGCCATGTCGCCGCTCTCCGCGCCATCGTCGAGGGCGCGGGCCCAGCGGCGGCACAGCAGACGGCACCCGAACAGCAGCACGCGGAGGCGAGCCGATGACCGGCACCATGACCAGCACCCCCACCACAGCGGCCGGATCCCGCCAACCGGTCGTCTCCGCACGGGACGTGCGGATGTCGTACGGCAGCACCGAGGTGCTCCAGGGCGTCGACCTGGACATCCACCGCGGGGAGATCTTCGCCCTGCTGGGCCCCAACGGCGCCGGGAAGACCACCACCGTCGAGATCCTGGAGGGCTTCCGGCAGCGTTCCGGCGGCGAGGTCCGGGTCCTCGGCGAGGACCCGGCGCGCGGCGACGACGCCTGGCGCGGCCGGATCGGCCTGGTGCTCCAGTCGTGGCGCGACCACCGCCGCTGGCAGGTCGCCGAGCTGCTGCGGCACTTCGCGACGTACTACCCCGATCCGCGCGACCCGGAGGAGCTGCTGGAGCTGGTCGGCCTCACCCACCGGGCCGGGCACCGGATCGACCAGCTGTCCGGCGGCCAGCGCCGGCGCGTCGACGTCGCACTCGGCATCATCGGCCGCCCCGAACTGCTCTTCCTGGACGAGCCCACCACCGGCTTCGACCCCGAGGCGCGCCGCGAGTTCCACGACCTGGTCGAGCGGCTGGCCCGCGACGAGGGCGTCACGATCCTGCTGACGACCCATGACCTGGCCGAGGCCGAGCGGCTCGCCGACCGCATAGCGATGCTGGTCAACGGCCGTATCCGGGTCTGCGGCACACCCGCCGAGCTGGCCGGTCGGGCCGCCGCCCAGGCGGAGGTCCGCTGGACGGGGGCGGACGGCGCCCCGCGCCGCGAGCGCACCGCGGATCCCTCCCGGCTGGTCTGGGAGCTGCACCGCGAGGCCACCGGGCCGATCGCCGACCTGGAGGTCCGCCGGCCGACGCTGGAGGACACCTATCTGCACATGGTGCACGAGCACGCCGACGGCACCACGGGCGCCCGCACCACCGGGACATCCGGGAACGCCGGAACCGCCGGAAACACCGCCCTGGTGGGCGCCGGGACGGGGGAGGAACGATCCGCATGAGGGAGACGGACATGACAGCGGTGCGGGACAGGACCGCGCGGGGCGGGGCCGGTGCGACGGACGGGACCAGTGTGACGGACGGGACCGGCGCCCCGGGGCCGGGCCGCGGCCGCGGCCGGCGGCTGCGTTCATGGCAGGCGGGGCTGCGGCGCGGCGGTATCGAGGTGCGCCATCTCCTGCGCAACCGCAAGGAGTTCATCAGCTATCTCAGCAATGTGGTCGTCGCCCTGATGGTCGCCTCCTTCATCCATGACGACCTGCCCGGCACCCACATCCCCGCGGCGCATCTGACGATCGCCGGGTTCGCCGCCTATCTGCTGTTCCAGGTGGGGCTGATCAACCTCCCGCAGATCCTGGTGACCGAGCGCGACGAGGGCACCCTGCTGCGGCTGCGGGCCACGCCCGGCGGCATACCGGCCTATCTCGTCGCCAAGTCGGTGCTGATCGTCGTCATGGCGGTGGGCATCATGACGGTCCTGCTGGGCGCCGCCGCGCTGCTGGTGAACGGGCCGCTGCCGCACAGCCCCGCCGGCTGGCTGACGCTGATATGGGTCACCGCGCTCGGTCTGCTCGCCGTCGTGCCGCTGGGCGCGGCCATCGGCGCCGTACTGCCCAACGCCCGCGAGGCGCTGGCGATGATCATGCTGCCCGCGATGGCGCTGCTGGTGACCTCGGGCGCGATGTTCCCGATCAGTCATCTGCCGGTGGTGGTGCAGGACGTGGCGTCGGTCTTCCCGCTCCGGTGGATGGCGCAGGGCGTGCGCTCGGCCCTGCTGCCGGACGCCGCACGGGCCGCGGAGCTGTCCGGCTCCTGGCAGCTGCCGACGGTCGCGCTGGTGCTGGCCGGCTGGGCCGTCGTCGGCTTCCTGCTCGCCATCCCGCTGCTGCGCCGCGCCGCCCGCCGCGAGTCCGGCTCCCGGCTGACCGAGCGCCAGGGCAAGGCACAGATGAGCGGTTCCCTCGCGGCGTAGCGGGCCGCACGCACGGCGGGCCGGGGCGGAATCCAGGGGGTGTCGTTCGGATCCTGCGAAGATCCGGAGGACAGGCCCCGGCCCGCCCCGCAGCTCGTGGCGCGACCCACCTGCACAATGATGAAGTTGAGCCATGACCTTCACGGACCGAGACCGTGCCGTTCAGGCAGCCATTGCGCAGGGGCTGGTCAGCCCCAGGCAGCCCGTTGCCGGGTTCCTCGACATCGCCGCGATCCGCAGATCGGCTGCCGAACTCCGCTCCGCCTTCGAGGAGTTCACTGCCCCCGGCACCCCGGTCCTGCACGCCTTCGCGGTGAAGGCCGCCTCGCTCGTACCGGTGCTCAGACTGCTCGCGCAAGAGGGGCTGGGCTGCGAGGTGGCCAGCCCCGGCGAGCTGGCGCTGGCCCGGGCCGCCGGCGTCCCGGCCCGGCACACGGTCCTGGACTCCCCCGCCAAGACCCTCGCCGAGCTGCGTGAGGCGCTCGCCCTGGGCATCGCGGTCAACGTCGACAACCACGAGGAACTGGCCCGTATCGACCGGATGATGGCCTCGGCCCCGTCCACCGCGCCGATAGGGCTGCGGGTCAACCCGCAGCTCGGCGGCGGCGCCATCGGTGCGATGAGCACCGCCACCGACAC
The DNA here is from genome assembly GCF_009834125.1 of Streptomyces sp. GS7. Lineage (NCBI taxonomy): Bacteria > Bacillati > Actinomycetota > Actinomycetes > Kitasatosporales > Streptomycetaceae > Streptomyces > Streptomyces sp. GS7. The sequence goes on along the minus strand of NZ_CP047146.1, from coordinate 965,950 downwards.
CTCCAAGTTCGGCGTCCCGCTGCGCGACGCGGGCGCCCGCGACTGGATCGTCCGGGCCTTCCTCGACCGCCCGTGGCTGACCCGGCTGCACGGCCACGTCGGCTCCCAGGGCATGCCGCTGGAGCGGATGGCCGAGGGCGTGCGGGCGTTGTACGAACTCGCCGAGGAGGTCAACGAGAAGGCCGGCCGGGCGCAGATCACCACCCTCGACATCGGCGGCGGCCTGCCCGTCAACTTCTCGTCCGACGCCGTCACCCCCACCTACCGCGACTACGCCGCCCTCCTCCGCTCGGCGGTCCCCGGGCTGTTCTCCGGGCGCTACGGCCTGGTCACCGAGTTCGGCCGCTCACTGCTGGCGAAGCACGGCACGGTCCTGGCCCGCGTCGAGTACGCGAAGTGGGCCGGCGGGCGTCCCATCGCCCTCACCCACGCCGGCGCCCAGGTCGCCACGCGGACGGTCTTCGCCCCCGAGTCCTGGCCGATCCGGGTCGCGGCCTACGACGCCGCCGGCCGCCCCAAGACGGGCACCCCGGTGCCCCAGGACATCGCGGGCCCGTGCTGCTTCGCCGGCGACCTGGTCGCCGAGAACCGCCCGCTGCCGCTCCTGGAGTCCGGCGACCACGCCGCCCTCCTGGACACCGGCGCCTACTACTTCTCGACCCACTTCGCCTACAACTCCCTGCCCCGGCCGGGCGTTTACGGCTATGCGACCGCGCCCGACGGCAGCGTCCGCTTCGCCACCGTCCGCACCCCGCAGACCCTCGAAGAGATCACCGCGGAGAGCGGCGGCGCGCATGCGAACGAGCTGCGGAGGCTGGGGCTGGGCTGACCGCCGCGGGCCGGTCGGCACCGGCCCGCGGCTCACTCCACGAACAGGCCCCGCTCCGCCGCCTTCGCGTCGAACTCCTCCAGGCGCGCCTGGGCGTCCGGAAGGGCGTCGCACATGGCCTCCAGGAGGACACGGCCCAGGAGCATCGGGGCGCAGGCCGTGTCGAAGGCCAGACCGGTGCCGACCGGCGTCGGCAGCAGCAGGTCGGTGTGGTGGGCGACGGGGGCGAAGGCGCTGTCGGCGACGGTGACGACGGTCAGGCCGGCGGAACGGGCGTACTCCAGCGCGTCGATGACCTCGCGCGGGTGGCGGGGCAGCGCGAAGCAGATCAGGGCGGTGGCGCCGGCGCGTACCGCGGCGTCGACGCGGTCGGTGAGCATCGTGCCGCCCTCGTCCAGGAGCCGGACGTCGGGGTGGACCTTGCGGGCGAAGTAGGCGAAGCCGGCGGCCTGGGCGGTGGCGGCGCGCAGTCCGAGGACCGGCAGCGGGCGGGAGGCCGCGAAGAGCCGGCCGGCCTCGATCACCGGCCCGGGGTCGGCGAGGGCGTCGGAGAGGTGCCGGAGGTTGTCGATCTCCTCCTGGACGGCCTGCTGGTACTCGTTGTACGCGCCGGTGTCGCCGGGCTTCTCGGCGGGGGCGACATCGCGCAGATGCCGGCGGAGCGCCGGGTAGCCGTCGAAGCCGAGGGCGACCGCGAAGCGGGTGACGGACGGCTGGCTGACACCGGCCAGTTCGGCGAGTTCCACGCTGGAGAGGAACGGCGCGTCGGCGGCCCGGCGCACCATACAGTGCGCGATCCGGCGCTGGGTGGGCGTCAGCCGGTGCCCCTCGAAGAGCCGCTGGAGGCGGGCGGCGGTCCCGGTGGTGGCGGTGGCGTCGGCAGCCGCGACCCACTCTGCGTCGCCGGCCGCACCGGGACGCACCGCTGGTGCCGTGCCGGCCGGCGCCGGTCCCGTACGCCTCTCGTCGGCCGCGGCGGTGCGGCCACCGTTGTCCCCGCTCATCGCCTCCTCTTCCCGCCCCGTTCGGGGCCTTGTCGTATGTCGACCGACTGTACGTAATTCCCGGCCCCGGCCGGTGCCGGCCACCCGCCGGGGACCGGATCCGGCCGGATCCGGGCGCGGGATCCCGAACGCCCGGACCGCGCGCCGCCCGCCTCACCCCTCATCCCTCACCCCTCATCCCTCATCCCTCATCCCTCATCCCTCATCCCGCCACCCCCTCAGACCTCCGCCAGCCGGTCCAGCAGCGCCCCGGCCGCCGCGACGTCCTCCGTCAGCGGGCGGTCCGCCATCCGGGGGTCGAGGGCCCGGGCGGCGATCCGGAAGGCGCCGGCGAGCGGGACGTCCGGCTCGGGCTCCAGCGACCGCAGCCGCAACGCCCGTACGGCGGCGACGAGTTCGCAGGCCAGGACGTGCCGGTAGGGGCCGCAGGCGCGCAGCGTCTGGCGGGCGGCCAGGGAAGCGAAGCTGGCCTGCTCCTCGACACCCCGGGAGAGGACGGCGTCGCCGAGGGAGGCCGGGTGGGAGACCGCCCGCAGCTCGCCGAGGGCGGCACCGGCGGCGTATTCGAGGATCATGACACCGGAGCTGGCGGGGGCCGCGTCGCCCAGGAAGGGGCGCAGCCGGGTGAGGTCCGGTTCGGAGAGCGCGGCGAGCCGGGCGGTGGAGAGCCGGGCGGTCTGCAGGACGGCCAGCCGGAAGGCGTCCAGGGCGAGCGCGGTGTGCGCGGCGTAGAAGTTGCCGTGGTGGTAGGCGGCCTGGTCCTCGACGCTGATCAGGGGGTTCTCGGCGGCGGCGTTCAGTTCGACGGTCAGCACGGCGTCGAGCGCGTCGGCGGCGTCCAGGGCCGGGCCGTGGATCTGCGGGATGCAGCGGAAGCCGTACGGGTCCTGGATGCGGCCCAACGGCGGTGCGGGGCGGGCCGGGACGCCGGAGAGGGTGCGGATGCGGGCCGCGGCGGCGGCCGAGCCGGGGTGCGGTCGGGCGAGCACGACGGGTTCGGCGAACGCCTCGTAGGAGCCGCCGACGGCGAGGAGGGAGAGCGCCGCGACGGGGAGCGCGGCGGCCAGCAGGCGGCGCAGCTCGTCGAGGGCGAGCGCGGACTGGCCGAGGGTGAGGGCGTTGCTGCTGATCAGGGCCAGCGCGTCGTTGTTGTCGAGCGGGACGGCGGCGGGTGGGTGGCCGCCGGGGGCGCAGCTCCAGGGGTGTTCGCCGGCGAGCGCGAGACCGGTCTGGGCGAGGGCGGCGAGGTCGCCGGTGCCGACCGCGCCGTATTCGTTGACGACGGGGTACGCGCCGGCGTCCAGGGCGGCGATCAGGGAGGTGATGACGGCGGGGTCGAGGCCGGCGCCGCCCGCCAGCAGCTGGTTGGCGCGGACCGCGAGCATGGCGCGGACCTCGCGGCCGGGCAGCGGATCGCCGATGGCGCCGGCGTGGCTGCGCAGCAGGCGCAGTCCGTGGTCGGCGTCGGTGGCCCCGACGTCCTCGGTGCGGTTGGCGCCGACGCCGGTGCTGCGCCCGTAGACCCGGCCGGTGGCGGCGAGTCGGCGGGCGGTCCGCCAGGACTCCGCGGCGCGGGCGAGGGCCTGGGGTTCCGGGGCGGCGGGGCGGGCGGTGCGCTCGGCGAGGGCTGCGACATCGGCGGTGCGCAGGCCGCTGCCGTCGAGCGTGATGCGCCTGCCGGTGTCCGGCACGGGGGAAACCACAGGGCTCAACTCCCTTGCGCAGCGCCGTTCGCGGAGGTGAACCGGCCGCCTCGTTCCGTACGGTGAGCGGAAGGGGCGGGCGGGAGAAAGGACCCCGGACGAGCGGTGCCGCCCGCGCCGCACCCCCACCCATCGCTCCATATTCACTCACCTATGACTCTGCATGACATTATGCAGGCCGGGCAAGAGAACGGGAACGAGATCCCGGGAACGAGATCTGCGGCTCCGGGCCGTCGCCCCGGGCCGTAGCGGCGGGCTGCGTCAGCCCTCGTACCGCATCGGCAGCCCGAACAGCGGGAACAGCCGCTCGGTGTCCAGGAAGGAGTTGAGCGCGGCGATCCGCCCGTCGGCGCTCTCGACGACCTGGATCGCCCAGGGCGTGCCGTCCGCGCGGTACTGCCCGAAGGCCGGCATCCCGTTCGCGGACAGCGGCACCAGACGCGACCCCGCACAGCCGCGGCCCGGCCCCAGCATCCACGCGATGACGTCCGCCCGGCCGCGCAGCCACAGCGCGTACGGCGGCATGGAGAGCGTGGAGTCCTCGTGGAGCACGGCCGTCAGCGCCGCCATGTCGAAGCGCTCGAAGGCGTCCACATAGCGCCTGAGCAGCTCCTGCTGCGCCTCGTCGAGCGGTTCGGCCGGGGCGCCGGCGGTGTCGCCGGACGCGGCCAGGGTGGCGCGGGCCCGCTGGAGGGCGCTGTTGACCGAGGCGACCGAGCTGCCCAGCAGCTCCGCGACCTCACTCGCCGACCAGCTCAGCACCTCCCGCAGGATCAGCACCGCCCGCTGCCGGGGCGCCAGCCGCTGGAGCGCGGAGACGAACGCCAGCCGGACCGACTCCCGGGCGACCGCGGTGTCCGCCGGGTCCCCGGCCCGGGCCAGCACCCGCTCGTCGGGCACCGGCCCGATCCAGGTCGTCTCGGGCAGGCCGGTCCCGACCGGGGTGCCCACGCCAGACGGGGACGCGAGGTCCATCGGCCGGGCACGCCGCCGGCTGCCCTTGAGCAGGTCCAGGCAGACGTTGGTGGCGATCCGGTACAGCCAGGAGCGCAGCGACGCCCGGCCCTCGAACCGGTCGTAGCCGCGCCAGGCCCGCACCATCGTCTCCTGTACGGCGTCCTCGGCCTCGAACGCGGACCCGAGCATCCGGTAGCAGTAGCCGGTCAGCTCCGTGCGGTGCGCCTCCAGCCGGTCCGCCAACTCCCCCGGCGCCGCCTGCCGTTGAGCGCCATCAGGCGCCGCGTCCGGGCCCGCCGCGTCCGGGCCCGCCGCGTCCGGGCCCGCCGCATCGCCGTGCGCGCTCTGCGTGGACTGCTCCATGAGGACCCCGCCATTCCGCCCGTCTGCCGGTTACCGGCTTGCGTGCCGCACGCTACCGGAGGGCCGGGCACCGGCCTTCGCCCCGCCCCACGTCCCTCGACCGGCGCCGTACCGGCCGCGACGGGCCAGAGCCTGCCCGATGGGCCAGTGCCTGCCCGATGGGTCAGACCCTAGACACCTCCCGGTGCCCGCAGCGCCGAGCCCCGCTCCGAGAGGCGCGGGGCGCACAGGATCCGCTTGCGGCGGACCCGGCGGCCCTCGATGGCGGCCACGGCCAGCCGGGCGGCCTCCTTGGCGATCTCGGTCAGCCCCCAGTCGACGGTGGTCAGCGGCGGGGTGAGGACCCGGGAGACCGGGTGGTCGTCGAACCCGACGACGGAGACGTCGCGGCCGACGGCCAGTTCCGCCTCGGCGGCGGCCGCGTAGACGCCGTAGGCGATGGAGTCGGAGAAGCAGAAGACGGCGGTGGGCGGGGCGAGGGCGGCGGGGCCGCTCCGGCGGCGGCCGGCCGGGCTGTTGGTCAGCACCCGCCGGGCGACCCCGGTCGCCTCGCCCAGCTCCTGGGCGCAGGGCACGACCTGGACCTCGATGCCCAGGCGGTCGGCCGCCTCGCGGACATAGACGTCGGCGGGGCGGTCGGGGGTGGAGGGGCCGGTGGGGGTCAGTACGGTGACCCGGCGGTGACCCAGGCCGCGGAGGTAGTCCAGTACGGCGTCGATGCCGGCGCGGTTGTCGAAGAGCACCTCGCCCGCCGTGCGGGCCTGGCTGAGCGCGTCGCCGATGGAGACCACCGGCACCGCCTCGGCGATCTTCGCCCAGCCCTCGGCGGACGGGTCGACGGGGGAGACCAGCAGGCCGTCGACGCGCTGGTCGCGCAGCTGCTTGGCGAGGGCCAGTTCGCGTTCCGGGTCGCCGCCGGCGTCGAGGATCAGCGCATAGCGGTCGCCGGCCAGCAGCTCGCGCCCTATGGCCGCCATCAGCTGCTGCTGCCACAGGTCCTGGAGGTCGCCGGCCAGCACGCCGACCGTGCTGGTCCGGCCGCTGGCGAGGGCGCGGGCGATCGGGTCGGCCTCGTAGCCGAGTTCGGCGGCGGCCTTCCGCACCCGCTCCTCGGTCTCCTTGGAGACGTGCTTGCCGCGCAGCGCGTAGGAGACCGCGGCGGTGGAGAGGCCGGTGGCCTCGGCCACCTCGCGGAGGGTGGTGCGCTTGTTGGGCCTGGCCATGTCCGGAAGCCTACCCAAGCGGGCGGTCCGTACCGCGTACGCCCTTGACAGCGCCGCTGGTTAATCGCTTCACTTAAACGCATCAGTGAAGCGGTTAAGTATCGATCGAGCAGTGCGCGACCACGCAGTGCGGACAGCGGCCGAGCAGTGATCCGGCAGCCGTCCGGCAGTGGTCCGGCTGCGGTCAGGTCCCCGGCGACGGCCCCGGCCCCCGCCCCGTCCAGCCCCGCCCCGGCCCCGAGGGAGGGCCCGTGCCCGCCGACGTCCACCAGCACATCTGGCCGCCCGAGTTCGTGGCCCTGCTGCGCGCCCGCAGCACGCCGCCGCGGCTGGACGGCTGGACGCTGCACCTGCCCGGCGAGCCGCCGTACGCCGTCGACCCGGCCGACCACGACATCGCCGCCCGCACCCGGCTCGCCCGCGCCGACGGCCTCGACCTGGCCCTGGTGTCGCTCTCCAGCCCGCTCGGCGTCGAGCACCTGCCGCCCGAGGAGGCCGGGCCGCTGCTCGCCGCCTTCCACGACGGCGCGCTGGACCTGCCCGCCCCGTTCGGCGTCTGGGCCTCCCCCTGCCTGTCCGCTCCCGAGCCGGACCCGGCGGCGGTGCGCCGCGAACTGGCCCGCGGCTGCGCCGGGTTGCAGCTCCCGGCCACCGCGCTGCTCGACGCCGCGGGCTGGGCGCGCTGCGCCCCGCTGCTGGACGCCGTCGCCGCGCTGGACAAGCCGCTGGTCGTCCACCCCGGCGCGGCGCCGCCCGCCCCCGCGGGCACACCCCCCTGGTGGCCCGCCCTCGTCCCGTACGTCCAGCAGCTGCACGGCGCGTGGTTCGCCTTCCGCGCCTTCGGCCGGCCGCGCCATCCGGGGCTGCGGGTCTGCTTCGCCGCGCTCGCCGGGCTGGCGCCGCTGCACGGCGAGCGGCTGGTGGCGCGCGGCGGCGGCCGGGACCGCGGCCGGGTGGACCGCGACGCGTTCTACGAGACGTCCTCGTACGGGACGCGGGCGGTGGACGCGCTCATCCGGGCCGTCGGCATCGACGTCGTGGTCAGCGGCAGCGACCGGCCGTACGCCCGGCCCGCCGCGCTTGTCGATCCGGTGATCCCCGGCCTCGGCGGGGACGCCGCCGGCCACGCCCTGCACACCGCCAACCCGGCCCGCCTGCTGGGCCCGACGAGAGGAGCCCGTCCATGAGCGACCGCACCGCCCCGGCCGGCGCCGCCGAGGTCCGCGGCACCGGGGGCGACGGCTGCGCCGCGCCGTTCGCCGCGCTGCCCGAGCGCAACCTCGACAAGCGCGAACTGCGGTCGCTCGTCGACGCGTTGGCGGCCCACCCGGAGCTGTGGCGGGACCAGGTCGCGTTCTCCGACACCGAGCGCCACTACGCGTCCCTGCACCGCGACACGTTCGTCGACGTCTGGCTGCTGTGCTGGACCCGGCGGAACGACACCGGCTGGCACGACCACGACCTCTCCTCCGGCGCGGTCCGGGTCGTCCAGGGCACCCTGACCGAGTCCAACCCGCGGATCGGCGGCGAGCACCTGGCCACCGCGGTCGGCGCCGGCGAGTCCTTCTGCTTCGGGCCCGACCACATCCACCGGCTGACCGGCGCCACCGACGACGCGGTCTCGGTGCACGCCTACTCGCCGCCGCTGTGGCGGCTGGGCCAGTACGACATCACCGAGGACGGGCTGCTGCGCCGGATCTCGGTGTCGTACGCGGACGAGCTGCGACCGGTGGGCGCGACGGCGGGCGGCCGGCGGGCGGCGGGCGCCACCCCGGCGGCCTGAGTCCGGTCCGTGCACGCCCCCCGCCACGGCGATCCGGCACCGCGATCCGGCACGGTGATCGCCGGCCGCCCGTCGACCTTCACACGGTGATCGCCGCCCGCCTATTGACCTTCCATTCACCGGCCATGATCCTGCATGAACTCATGCACGCGGCATGGCGGGAAGAGGGGGCACCCATGGCAGGCGTGGTCGAACAGCACTCGATCGACGTGGTCCCGGACGACGAACGGCACGGCAGCGCGGTCAGCCAGTTCACCCTCTGGCTGGGCGCCAACCTCCAGATCACCGCGGTCGTCACCGGTGCCCTGGCCGTGGTGTTCGGGGCGGGCGCCTTCTGGGCGCTGATCGGGCTGCTGCTCGGCAACGTCCTGGGCGGCACGGTGATGGCGCTGCACTCCGCGCAGGGCCCGCGGCTGGGCCTGCCGCAGATGATCACCTCGCGGGCGCAGTTCGGGGTGCGCGGGGCGGTGGTGCCGCTGGCGCTGGTCATCGTGATGTACATCGGGTTCTTCGCCAGCGGCAGCGTGCTGGCCGGGCAGGCGGTCGGTGAGCTGACGCATCTCGGCGAGACGCCCGGGATCGTCCTCTTCGCCGCCGTCACCGCGGTCGCCGCGGCCGTCGGCTACCGCCTGATCCACCTCCTCGGCAAGATCGCCGGCCTGGTCTGCGCGCTGGCCTTCGTCTACCTCGGCATCCGCCTCCTCCAGCGCGCCGACCTCGCCGCCCTGCTGCACGACCGCGGCTTCGGCCTGCCGGTCTTCCTGCTCGCGGTCTCCCTCTCGGCGTCCTGGCAGCTGGCGTTCGGCCCGTACGTCGCGGACTACTCGCGCTATCTGCCGCGCCGCACCTCGGCGCGCGCCACGTTCTGGTGGACGTTCGCCGGCTCCGTCCTGGGCTCGCAGTGGTCGATGACCCTCGGCGCGCTGGCCGCCGCCGCGGCGCCGGCCGCGTTCGTGGGGCACGAGGTCGGCTATCTCGTCGGCCTCGGCGGCGCGGGGGCACTCGCGTCGCTCCTCTACTTCGTCATCGCGCTCGGCAAGTTGACGATCAACATCCTCAACACCTACGGCGGCTTCATGTCGCTGGTCACCAGCGTCAGCGGCTTCCGCAGCCGGCGCACCCTGTCGCCGCGCGGCCGGTCCGCCTACATCGCCGGGATCATGGTGGCCGGCACCGCGGTCGCCCTCCTGGGCAAGGACTCCTTCCTCACCTCGTTCAAGGACTTCCTGCTCTTCCTGCTGACGTTCTTCACGCCCTGGTCGGCGATCAACCTCGTCGACTACTACCTGCTCTCCAAGGAGCGCTACGACATCCCGGCGCTCAGCGACCCCGCCGGACGCTACGGTGCCTGGAACCTGCGCGCGCTGGCCGTCTACGCCCTCGGCGTCCTGGCCCAACTGCCGTTCCTGGCCACCGCGTTCTACACCGGCCCGCTGGTCGCCCCGCTCGGCGGCGCGGACGTCTCCTGGCTGGTCGGCCTCGCGGTGCCCGCGGTCCTGTACTGGGCCGTCGCCCGCCGGGACACCGCGCGCCTCGCCGCCCCGGAGGCCGCGCCGGGGCGGCAGACCCCCTCGGGACTGGGGGGCTAGCCCTACCGCGCCGCGGGCCGCCCGGCCGTAGTCTCACCGGTATGGCGACACACGACCCCGATCTGAAGAAGGAACTCGACGCGACCCTCCAGACGCGCAAGGAGCTGGGGCCGGAGTACGAGTCCGAGTTGGTGGAGTCCTTCCTGGAGAAGCTGGACCAGAACGTGGACCGGCGGGTGCGGCGGCAACTGGCCGAGCAGCAGATGCAGGTGGCGCGCGGCGCGCGGCCGCGCCGGACGGACGCCACCAGCGAGTTCTGGCAGCGGTTCGCGGTCGCCGTGGTGTCGCTGGTGCTGGCCATCCCGCTGTCCGCGATAGCCGTGGCCGAGGCCGGCTTCGTCGGCCTGGTGGTGTGCTGGGCCGGCGTCGTCGGTGTCAACGCCGTCCACGGCCTGGTGCTGCCGCAGCGGCTGCGGGGCCGGGCGGAGCGGCGCGAGGGGGACTGGGACTGACCCGGACGGGAACCGACGGGCCCGCCCGCCGCGGAGAGAGTATTGCGGGGACCGCCGCACCCCGGCCGGAGCCGGGGGCGGGACGACGGCGGTCCCCGCAGGAGACGCGAGCCGGGTCAGGGCCGGTCGTCGCATCCTGGCGATCGGAGGTCCGGGAGCCGCTCCGGAGGTCCTGTCGCCTGCACATCAATGTGCCGCACGAGTGTTAAGCGCGTGCTGCCAGAACGTGACGCATACGTACACCTTGCGGCGACGGCCCTTTTCCTGACGGACACTTGACGCCGCGCCGGGTACTCCGCCCGGCGGCTACTTGGCCACCGCGCGCGCCAGATAGGCCAGCAGGTCCTGCCGGCTCACCACGCCCTTCGGCTTGCCCTCGACGAGGACGATCGCGGCGTCCGCGTCTTCCAGCACCGCCATCAGGTCGGAGACCGGCTCGCCGGAGCCGACCTGCGGCAGCGGCGGGCACATGTGCTTCTCCAGCGGGTCGGACAGCGAGGCGCGCTGGGTGAACAGGGCGTCCAGCAGCTCCCGTTCGACGACCGAGCCGACGACCTCGGCGGCCATCACATCGGGGTGCCCGGCGCCCGGCTTGACGATCGGCATCTGCGAGACGCCGTACTCGCGCAGCACCTCGATCGCCTCGCCGACGGTCTCCTCCGGGTGCATGTGGACCAGCGAGGGCATCGCGCCCTCCTTGTACTGGAGCACCTCGCCGACCCGGGCCGCGGTGCCGCTCTCCTCCAGGAAGCCGTAGTCGGCCATCCACTCGTCGTTGAAGATCTTGGAGAGGTAGCCGCGCCCGCTGTCCGGGAGCAGGACGACCACCACGTCGTCCGGGCCGAGCCGCTCGGCGACCCGCAGCCCCGCGACCACCGCCATCCCGCAGGAGCCGCCGACCAGCAGCCCCTCCTCCTTGGCCAGCCGCCGGGTCATCTGGAAGGCGTCCTTGTCCGAGACCGCCACGATCTCGTCCGCGACCGTGCGGTCGTAGGCGGTCGGCCAGAAGTCCTCGCCGACGCCCTCGATCAGGTACGGCCGCCCGGAACCGCCGCTGTAGACGGAGCCCTCCGGGTCGGCGCCGACGACCTTGACCCTGCCGTCACTGACGTCCTTCAGATAGCGGCCGGTGCCGCTGATGGTGCCGCCGGTGCCGACACCCGCCACGAAGTGGGTGATCCGCCCGTCGGTCTGCTCCCACAGCTCGGGACCGGTCGTCTCGTAGTGCGAGCGCGGGTTGTTGGGGTTGCTGTACTGGTCGGGCTTCCAGGCACCGGGCGTCTCGCGCACCAGGCGGTCGGAGACGTTGTAGTACGAGTCCGGGTGCTCGGGATCGACCGCCGTCGGGCAGACCACCACCTCCGCGCCGTACGCCCGCAGCACGTTGATCTTGTCGGTCGACACCTTGTCGGGGCAGACGAAGATGCACTTGTAGCCCTTCTGCTGGGCCACGATCGCAAGCCCGACACCCGTGTTGCCGGACGTCGGCTCCACGATGGTGCCGCCCGGCTGCAACTCGCCCGACTCCTCGGCGGCCTCGATCATCCGCACCGCGATCCGGTCCTTGACCGAACCTCCGGGGTTGAAGTACTCGACCTTCACCAGGACGGTTGCCTGGATCCCTTGAGTGACGTTGTTGAGCCGCACGAGCGGGGTGTTGCCGACAAGCTCAATCATCGAATCGTAAAACTGCACGGTGGTCTCCGCGGTCGGGGGCACGCTCTCCTGCGCCCGTACCGCCAGCCTATTGCCCCCATCCCCGAGCGGCCCGGCGCTCCGGGTCACCGGCTCCATTGGGAGCCCGGTGCGTTGCGCGGGGCACCGGAACGGGCATCAACCCGGTGAGGAGTTCTTGCCCTTTCAAGAGCGCGTCCGGCCCCCGGGCCGCGGCGCGCCCGCGCTGCACGGGGAGGTGCCCGGCCGATGGCGACGACGGTGATGACGGGGTCCAGGGCGAGGGTGGCACGGCGGATCGCGACCGCCGCCGCGTTCGGCGGCGGCGGGATCGGGCTGCTCGGCGTCGCCGCCGTCGGCGTGCTGCTGACCGAGGTCCGGCTGGCCCGCCGCACGGTCGGCGGCTCCAGCGACATCCCCCCGTGCGCCGACGGCCGCTACGGCGCGGCGTTCGAGGCGTGCGCCCACCCCGCCGACCGGCCGCCGCTGCGGCTCGGCTTCCTCGGCGACTCCACCGCCGCCGGCCAGGGCGTCCAACGGCCCTCCCAGACCCCGGGCGCACTGCTCGCCTCCGGCCTGGCCGCGGTCGCCGAACTCCCCGTCGACTTCCGCAACGTGGCGCTGCCCGGCGCCCGCTCCGACGACCTGGCCCGCCAGGTGGAGCTGATGCTGGCGGACGGCCGGCAGCCCCCGGACGTCTGCGTCATCATGATCGGCGCCAACGACGTCACCCACCGGCTGCCGCCCGCCCAGTCCGTACGGCATCTGTCGGAGGCGGTCTGCCGGCTGCGCGCGGCCGGCTGCGAGGTCGTCGTCGGCACCTGCCCCGACCTGGGCACCATCGAGCCGGTCAACCAGCCGCTGCGCTGGGTGGCCCGCCGGCTCTCCCGCCAGCTGGCCGCCGCGCAGACCATCGGCGTGGTCGAGAACGGCGGCCGGACGGTCTCGCTCGGCGCGCTGCTCGGCCCGGAGTTCGAGGCGCGCCCCCGGGAGCTGTTCGGCCCGGACAACTACCACCCGTCGGCCGAGGGTTACGCCACCGCCGCGATGGCGGTGCTCCCCACGCTGTGCGCCGCACTCGGCCTGTGGCCCGATGAGGAGCGGCCGGAGCCGGCCCGCCGCGAGGGCATCCTCCCGGTCGAGCAGGCCGCCGCGCGGGCCGCCTCCGAGGGCGGTACGGAGGTCACCGCCTCGCGCGCCCCGTGGGCCCTGCTCAAGCACCGCCGGCGCCGTCAGCTGCCGGCCCCGGAGACCGCGGACCGGCCGTCCGTCACGGGCTGAGGCCGGGCGCCCGGGACGCCGTGAGGCAAGCCTCGATGGCGGCCGTACGGGAAGCCCTGCGGGAATACGCGACGACCTCGCCGGGTTCTCATAAGCGCCCGCTTAGAAAAGAGGCCCGCATCACAGTGCGCACCCCGTGACCTCAGCACTACGTGCAGGTAACTTCCCTGACAGTTCCGCCCACCTGCCACCGACCACCACCCCTCAAGAAGGCTCCCCCAGACTTCACCCGGGGAGACCCTCACCGCACCGCCCGTTCACCCTTTGCCTCTTGGAGCCGTGTGATGCCCGAAGCCGTGATCGTCTCAGCCGCCCGCTCCCCGATCGGCCGCGCCTTCAAGGGCTCGCTCAAGGACCTGCGCCCCGACGACCTCACCGCGAAGATCATCGAGGCCGCCCTCGCCAAGGCCCCCGAGCTGGACCCGACCGACATCGACGACCTGATGCTCGGCTGCGGTCTGCCCGGCGGCGAACAGGGCCACAACCTCGGCCGCATCGTGGCCGTCCAGATGGGGATGGACCACCTCCCGGGCTGCACCATCACCCGCTACTGCTCCTCCTCGCTCCAGACGAGCCGTATGGCGCTGCACGCCATCAAGGCCGGTGAGGGCGACGTCTTCATCTCGGCGGGCGTCGAGACGGTCTCGCGCAGCGTGAAGGGCAGCTCCGACGGCCTGCCCGACACCCACAACCCGCTCTTCGCGGACGCCGAGGCCCGTACGGCCGCCCGTGCCGAGCAGGAGGGCGCGGACTGGCACGACCCGCGCGAGGACGGCCTGCTCCCCGACGCGTACATCGCCATGGGCCAGACCGCGGAGAACCTCGCCCGCCTCAAGGGCGTCACCCGCCAGGACATGGACGAGTTCGGCGTACGGTCCCAGAACCTCGCCGAGAAGGCCATCAAGGACGGCTTCTGGGAGCGGGAGATCACCCCGGTCGAGCTTCCGGACGGCACGGTCGTCTCCAAGGACGACGGCCCGCGCGCCGGTGTCACGCTGGAGGGCGTCCAGGGCCTCAAGCCGGTCTTCCGCCCCGACGGCCTGGTCACCGCCGGCAACTGCTGCCCGCTCAACGACGGCGCCGCCGCGCTCGTGATCATGTCCGACACCAAGGCCCGCGAGCTGGGCCTGACCCCGCTCGCCCGGATCGTCTCCACCGGCGTCTCCGGCCTGTCCCCCGAGATCATGGGGTACGGCCCGGTCGAGGCCAGCAAGCAGGCGCTCCGCCGCGCCGGTCTGTCGATCTCCGACATCGACCTGGTCGAGATCAACGAGGCGTTCGCCGCCCAGGTGATCCCCTCCTACCGCGACCTGGGCATCGACCTGGACCGCCTGAACGTCAACGGCGGCGCGATCGCCGTGGGCCACCCCTTCGGCATGACCGGCGCCCGCATCACCACCACCCTCATCAACTCCCTCCAGTGGCACGACAAGCAGTTCGGCCTGGAGACCATGTGCGTGGGCGGCGGCCAGGGCATGGCGATGGTCATCGAGCGGCTGAGCTGAGCTGTAGCGGAGGGTCGGGGCCGAGGAACGAGGGCCCGGCACCCGCCCGCAGCGGAAGCGAAGCTCAGCGCGACCACGGGCACGCGCGGCCGAGCCGGGCGCGGCGCCCTGTCGCCGTCGAGGGTGTGCGGGGAAACGGACCAACTCCCGTTTTCCGCGCACCCTTCGCTGTTGTCCGGACACCGTCGGCGAGACCGCGTGACCCGGATCACCCGTTGACAAGATCGCGACCCAATCGCCGCCCCGATTGTGACCAACATCCTGGGGCGGCGGCGTCCTTGCAGCTCAGGCAGGGGGCACCCTGGCATACGAAGCCCTGATGCCCGGCTATTTCGGGGCAAACTGCACCGCGAAAGGTCGCCGACCATGGCCAGGCTGATGTAGGAAGTCGGGGAACAATCTGCTAACGGGAGTACGCCGGTGAGCGAGCCGCTACAGCGAACGCGTGGGTCCGTGAGCGAGCGCATCAAGGGGGGCACCCCGGCCGACGGCCGGGGGAAGTCCGAGCGAAGCGAGGTTTCGGCATGAGCGTCACCACCCTCGTCCTGCTGCTGGCCGCGGCCGTCGCGGTGGTGCTGGGCGCCGTCGCCCTGCACACCGCCCGTACGCTGCGCCGCCAGATCGGCGCGCTGCACGCCGACCTCGTCGCCGCCCGCGCGGACGCCGAGGCCCGCGCCGAGGACGCGCGGCTGGCCGCCGCGGCGATCCCCGCGGCCCGTGCCGTCCCGGCCGCCGAGACCCCCCTCGCGGACATACGCGCCGCCGTCGCGGACGCACTGGCCGAGGAACGGGAGCGCGAGCTGGCCGAGGCCCGCGCCTTCTGGGCCGCGCAGGAGGCCCGGGACTCCATGAACGCGACGGACACCCCGTCGCTGCTCGGCGGGCTGGCCGGCCTCGGCGACGAGGGTCCGCTCGACGGCCGCGAGGGCCGGCGCGAGCTGCCCGAGCGGCTGGAGCCGGACCGGCTCGACACCCAGCCGTTCGTGCCCCGCCAGGCGGATCTCGCCGGGCTGGAGCCGCTGCTGGGCCCGGAGGCGCTGGAGCCGCTGCCGGCACTGGAGTCCTTCGAGGCCCTGGAGTCCGTGGAGGCGCTGGAGGCTCTGGAGACGCCGGAGTTCGAGCTGGCCGAGGAGACCGAGTCCGCCGAGCTGGCCGCCGCCCGCCGGCGCCACCCCTCGCACCCGGACTTCTCCCCCACCCCGGCGATCGGCGACCACGAGCGCACCGTCGCGCGCCTGGAGGAGCTGGCGCGCGAGAGCACTCCGCTCGTCGATGTGCGCCCCGGGCCGCTGGGCACCCTGGACGTCTATGTCTTCGCCGACGGCACCACGCTGTGCCTGACGCCCGGGCACCGCGAGACCGCCGAGAGCGTCGCCGGCGCGCTGCACGCGGGCCACGCCCCCGTCCTCCTGGGCGGCTCGGGTGTCTCCGGCGGCTACGCCCTGACGTTCTCCTGGGGCGAGGACCCGGAAGAGACCGTCTACATCCTCGCCGACCGGGTCATCGCCTCCCTCTGATCCGGCGGCCCGGCAGCGGCCCGGACCGGCCCTGGGGGCTTCCCGCCCCCGACCCGCCGGACCGGCCCTAACAGCGTCCCGCCGCCGCCCGGACCCATCGCACGGCCTCCGCCAGGTGTTCGGCGGGGGCCACTTTCGCGTCAGCTTCCGCCGCCGGCCCGGCGGCGTCCGGAGTCCCTGCGGCGGGCGCCGCCGCGGCCACGCGCAGGGCCTCGACGAGATCGTGGCCGGCCACCGCCAGCTGATCCCCGGCGGCGAAGATCCCGCCGTCCGGGAACTCGCGGGGCCGCTGTCCGGGGCGTTCGATCAGCTGCGCCCGGGTCGCCAACTTCCGCGCCAGGGCCAGCCCTTCGGCCGCGGCCCCGCGGCGCAGGGCGCTCTGCGGCAGCGACCGCAGGCGGTCGGCGAGCGCGTCCACGGCGGTCTGCAAAGGCATCACGTCAAGCACATCGTGAGCCTATGCGCCACTCCCGGGTGGTTGCCAACGGCCCAACGCTCAGGCACGGTGAGCGAAAGAACCAGCATCGACCGCGTCCGGAGGCGCCGATGTCTCAGCTCCACTCCGAAGAGACCCACCGGAACATGCTCTCCCGTATCCCGCAGTGCACCGGCCGGGAAATCTCCGACTGGCTGCGCACTGTCGACGAAGGCCCCGCTCTCTTCCGCTTCGACGAGAAGGTCAGCTGGCTGCGCGGCGAACACAATCTCGCGCACGGACACGCCAAGGCGATCGTCCACGAACACGATCTCAGGCGCGCCGCCCGCAAGTTCTGATCCGGGTGCGGCAGTGCCCCCGGAATGCACCGAGGGCCCGCAGGCGGTCGCCTGCGGGCCCTTTGTGCGGTGTGCGGTCCGGCGTCAGTCGCGCAGGATCGAGATCAGCCGCAGCATCTCCCAGTAGATCCACACCAGGGTCAGGGTCAGGCCGAACGCGGCCAGCCAGGACTCCTCGCGCGGTGCGCCGTAGGCGATGCCGTCCTCGACGTGCTTGAAGTCCATGGCGAGGAACAGCGCGCCGAGGACCACGCCCACGATGCCGAAGACGATGCCCAGGCCGCCGCTGCGGAAGCCGAGGCCGTCACCCCCGCCGAACACCATGAACAGCACGTTCACCAGCGACAGCAGGACGAAGCCCAGTGCCGCGATCATCACGAAGCGGGTGAAGCGTTCGGTGACCCGCACGATGCGCGTCTTGTAGGCGACCAGCATGGCGACGAACACCGCCATCGTGCCCAGCACCGCCTGCATCGGGGCGCCGTTCATCTTCGGCAGGTCGTTGATGAAGCCGCTGAGCGCGCCGAGGAAGACCCCCTCCAGCGCCGCGTAGCCCAGGATCAGCGCCGGGACCGGCTTGCGCATGAAGGACTGGATGAACCCCAGCACCATCGCGACCAGGCCGGCGCCCATGGCGAAGGCGAGCTGGCCGGTCAGGAAGATCCAGCCGACGGTGGCGCCGGCGATGACCGTGCCGAGCGTCAGTCCGGTGCGGGTGACGACGTCGTCCATCGTCATCGGTCGGGACTGCGGGGTGTACTGCGGTGCGTACTGCGGCGCCTGGGCGGCGTACGGGTTGGCTCCGGCGTACGGGTTGGCTGCGGCGCCCCCGGCCTGCGGCGGTGCGTTGAAGCCCGCGTAGCCGGTGTCGCGGCTGAACCCCCGTCGCGAGAAGACCGGGTTGCTGCTCCTCATCCTCACTCCTCCATGGCCGCCCTGCGCGGCCTTGACGCCAGCGTAATGGCTTGGCAAAGACACGTCTCTCGTACCTGGGCAGGATCTTCCCCCGAGTTACGGAGGACACATCTCCTGCAGGGAGGACGTTCGGGAGGGCCCGGTGGTGCCCGTATCGGCCGGCGAGTTGCCGGGCGGCGGCGCCTTCGTCACATCTGCCGCTGTGTCATATGCCACTCCGCCGTCAACACGGCGGCCGGGCGGACCCGCGTGCGGGTCCGGACAAAATCCGGGTAATCGATCTTTTCCCGTCGCGATCGAACGAGCATTTCCCGCGCCGTCAACTCCCGCAGCCCCGGGTCACCGGCATGATCGGAATCCGATAAATGTCTCATCGCCCGGCGCGGATGCAACCGATTGACCCCGGCCTCCGTCTTACCCACTAGCCGGAACCTGCCCTTCCTCGCGCACCACCCCGTCACCACCCGTAGCGGACCGAGTGCGGGCGGTCGTAAACCCCGAGTGGAGATGGGGCTATTCTTGCCGGAAACAGCAGCGAAAGAGGGTTGAGGTGCCTGTGCCTGACGTCTCAGTAGTCGTCATTGTCTACAACGACGCCGACCGGTTGCCGACCGCGGTCCAGTCCGTACTGGATCAGACACTCCGGGACGTCGAGGTGGTGATCGTCGACGACTGCAGCACCGACCGTTCTTTCGACGTCGCGCAGCAACTCGCAGCCACCCACCCCGAGCGGGTCAGGGCCTTCCAGCTGCCGGAGAACAGCGGCGCCGGCGGCGAGCCGCGCAACGTCGGCATTCAGCACACCAGGGGACAGTACGTCATGTTCCTGGACAGCGATGACGTCCTGGAACACAACGCCTGCCGCAATATGCTGGAGGCCGCCGAGGAAACCGGCTCGGACATCGTCTCGGGCCTGTGTGTCCGGCTGCACAAGGACACCCGTAACCAGAAGCGCGACGAGTGGTACTCCTGGCTGTATTCCACGACCCGCACGCTGGATTCCGTTACCGAATTGCCGGACCTTTTTGTGTGGGACACCCTTTCCACCAACAAGTGCTACCGCCGCGATTTCCTCGTCGAGAACGATCTCCGTTTCCCCAAGGGGATGTTCTACGAAGACCTGATGTTTATCGCCGACGCTTATCTGGCGGCGAAGCGCATCACCCTGATTCCCAATCAGGTCTACTTCTGGCACGTCCACGAGCAGGCCGCCGTGAAGTCGGTGACGAACCGACGGCACGAGATGACCAATTACATCCACCGGCTTGAGGTCCACCGGCGCATCGACGCCCTGCTGGAGCAGCGCGGCCTCACCGGCATGAAGCTCGCGAAGGACGTCAAATTCCTCAAGCACGACCTCGTGCTGCACCTGCGGGACCTGCCGTTCCGCGACGACGCCTACCGCCAGGAGTTCGCGGAGCTCTCCCGGGAGTACCTGGCGAGCATCGCGCCCGAGGCGTACGAGCGCGTCCTGCCGATCCAGGCCATCTGCGCCTACCTGCTCCAGAAGGGCGACTGGGACAACCTGATCCCGGCGGTGGACACCCTCATCAACCGCGACAAGGTCTCCTCGCCGCTCGCCCAGCACGACGGCCGGATCTACTGGTGCGGCGGCCACTTCGACGACGCCTTCGGCCGCCGGGTGCTGGACGTGACCGACGTCGGCTACCACGAGAAGCCGGTCAACCAGCTGTTCCTGCGCAACCAGATCACCCGTTTCTCCGAGGCGGGCAGCGCGGTCTCCCTGGCCGGGCGGATCACCAACCCGCTCGGTGTGATCCCCGAGGGCGCGAAGCTGAAGGCCGAGCTGGAGTTCAGCGCCCGCCGGCGCAGCCTCCAGTCGTTCACCTTCCCGGTCCGGACGGTGCGCCACGACGGCGACGCCATCCACTGGGAGACCACCGCGGACATCACCGCGCAGCTGCGCCCGCTGGGCATCGTCGACACCATCTGGGACGTCCGGCTGACCCTGGACGTCAACGGGGCGCGCACCACGTCCCGGCTCACCGTCTCCGACACCGAGCTGGCCGGCGGCCCGCTGCCGGTCCGGCCGCGGCTGACCCGGATGGTCGCCGACCACATCGAGCCGCATGTCTCCTCCAAGGGGCACCTGGCGTTCCGCCTGATCAGCGAGGGCCGCAGCGCCGAGCGCGTCCAGGAGTTCATCGCCAGGGGCGTGCGCGGCAAGCCGGGCACGCTGGCCAAGAGCGGCTTCCGCAAGGCGAAGGCGCTGCGCAAGACCCTCACCTCCGGGGACAGCAAGCTCCGGGCGTACCACGAGGTGTTCAGCCGGCTGCCGATCAAGAAGCGCACGGTGGTCTTCGAGAGCCACCTGGGCAAGCAGTACAGCGACAGCCCGCGCGCCATCTACGAGGAGATGCGCCGGCAGGGCCTGGAGTTCGAGGCGATCTGGGCGTACGCCGGGTCCCCGAAGGACTTCCCCAAGGACGCGACCCTCGTCAAGCGCTGGTCGATCCAGTACCTCAAGGCGCTCGCGCAGGCCGAGTTCTGGGTGGACAACCAGAGCTACCCGCTCAAGCTGACCAAGCGCCCCGAGACCACCTACATCCAGACCTGGCACGGCTCGGCGCTGAAGAACATGGGCTTCGACCAGCCCTCGCTCAAGGCGCAGACCCGCCAGCAGCAGGCCGAGCAGCAGGAGTCGCTGGACCGCTTCGACCGGTTCCTGTGCCGGACCGAGCACGACGCCCGGACCCTGGCCAAGGCGTTCCGCCTCAAGGAGAAGACCCTGCTGCGGGTCGGCTACCCGCGCAACGACGCGCTGGTGCGGGCCCGCCGACGGGAGGCCGAGCTGGGTCGCCGGGAGCGCGGTGCGCTGGCGGCGGAGCTGGGCATTCCGGCGGACAAGACCGTGCTGCTGTACGCGCCGACGTTCCGCAAGGCAGGGGGCCGGCACGGCCGGTTCGCCCTCCCCTTCGACGTGGAGCGCTTCGCCGACGAGTTCGGTGACCGCTACGTCCTGCTCGTGCGCTCGCACTACCTCAACCACGTGGTGCTGCCGCCGACGGTGCAGGGCCGGGTCGTCGACGTGTCGGCGCGGCACGACATCTCCCCGATCCTGGAGCTGGCGGACGGCCTGATCACCGACTATTCCTCGGTGATGTTCGACTACGCGCTGCTCGACCGGCCGCTGATGTTCTTCACCTACGACTACGACGAATATGTGCACGAGGGCCGCGGAACGTACTTCGATCTGCTGGAGCACGCGCCGGGCCCGGTGGTGCGCACCGAGGAAGATTTCTTCGAGACCATGCAGTCTTTCGAGACCCAGCAGCTGGAATACGCCAAGGACCGCAAGGAATTCGTCGCCAAGTTCGGGGAATACGACCGGGGCGACGCCGCACAGAGCATCGTCGACCAGTTCTTTGCGCAGTGGAGCCGTTGATGACCAAGTCGAACGCAGCCGGGCCGCGGGACGTCTTCTTCGTCTCCAACAGCGTCAACGAGCTGGGCGGAATCACCAGTTGGTCGCACCAGATGGCGCGCCTGTTCGTCGAGCAGGGCCATCGCGTGCACGTCGTCGGCATCGTGCCGCCGCCCGAGGGGCGGGTCCACGAACTGGCCGCCGACCTGCCGTACGAGACCACCACGCTCTACGACGTGCACCCGCCGAGCGTCCGCCCCGTTCGCAGCCTCAAGGACAGGCTGAACCTCGTCGAGCAGCGCCGGCGGACCGCCCGTGAGGCCGGGATGCACGAGCAGGCGGCCAAGATGAGCGCGCTGTTCCGGGCGGCCCGGCCGGGCGGGATCGTGATCGTCACGCAGGTGTGGGCGATGGAGTGGGTCGCGCTCGCCGACACCGCGGGCCTCGCGGTCATCGGAATGAGCCACGAGTCGTTCGAGACCTGCCGCCGCTCGTCCCGGTTCGCTCGCGTCAAGCGGTTTTACCAGGACGTCGACCGGATGCTGCCGCTCACCCGTGAGGACGCCGACCAGTGGATCCGGCAGCGGATGGACAACGTCGGCTTCATGCCGAACCCGCTGCCGTTCTTCCCTGACGTCCCCTCGGACCGCTCCCGGAAGGTCGTGGCCAGCATCGGCCGGCTCCACGAGGAGAAGGGCGTGGACCTGCTCTTGGAGGCATGGGCCAAGGTCGCGTCGCAGCACCCGGACTGGACGCTGCGGATCTACGGCTCCGGTGAGGAGGCCGACGCGCTGCGCAAGCAGGCGGCCGAGCTCGGGGTGACCGGTTCCGTCGAGTGGATGGGCCGGACGAGCGATGTGGCCGGGGCGCTGCGCGAGAGCGCGGTCTTCGCGCTGAGCTCGCGCGGCGAGGGCTTCCCGCTCGCTCCCATGGAGGCGATGGCCACCGCGGTGCCGTGTGTGGCGTTCGACGTGGCGCCGGGTGTCCGCGAGATCATCACGGACGGCACCGACGGCTTCCTGGCGCCTCCGGGCAATGTCACCGAATTCGCCCGGCACCTGGACGCCCTGATGTCCGACCAGGAGCTGCGGGACACGATGGGTGAAGCGGCCCGCGAGAACATCCAGCGGTTCTCGACCGACGAGATCGTCGGCCGCTGGGAGGCGCTGTTCGCGCTCGTGGAGCGCTGAGCCGCCGGTACTAAACGCCGCGGGCCGCCGGTTTTCACCGGCGGCCCGTTCTCGTTGAAATTTCAGGTATGTGGTGGTCCTTGTCCCCGCTGCTCGCGGGGAGTGCCCGGAGCCGGACTTGAACCGGCACGGCCCGAAGGCCAGCGAGGTTTAAGCTCGCCGTGTCTGCATTCCACCATCCGGGCTTGGGGTCCCCCATGCCGCCTCAAAGAAGGCAGCACGAGCGTAGCCCGCAGCGCACGGGGCACATCTGCCACTCATCCCGAGGTTGTCTTATTTTATTGGCAACTGAGGGTGCATCAGCCACCGCCAGAGCCTCCGGCACATGCCTGATGCCCATGTTCGGCGTTCCGTGCCACGGCGAAATTCGACCCCGAATTGACGGAAAGTCGACGCCTCTCCGACGCCCGTTCGATCCGCCGTCCGGCCCATGCGGCGCCACCCGCCGGGCGCCCCGGAAGCCGTCACGGCATCAGGGTCCGACTCCTACCCAGGGATGACGGAGGCGTGGTCGGCTAATCCCCTGGGGTGGCCCAAGGACGGTCACACGGGTTGACGTTCCGGCCCATCTCCCTGCCGGACGATGGAAGCCGTTGTTCTTCTGCCCGCTTCGCAGGCCGCCCGGCCGGCGCCGAGGCGGCCGGTCCCCCTCCCGACAGGAGCCCGTTCCCGTGACCACCACCCACTCCGGCGTCACCACCGCCGGCCGCAGCACCGCGGTGGCCGCCCGCGCCACGGATCTCACCAAGGTCTACGGACAGGGCGAGACCCAAGTGGTCGCCCTGGACGCGGTCTCCGTCGACTTCCGCCAGGCCCAGTTCACCGCGATCATGGGCCCCTCCGGGTCCGGCAAGTCGACGCTCATGCACTGCATGGCCGGTCTGGACTCCATCTCCGGCGGCTCCGCGCGGATCGGCGACATCGAGCTGACCGGGCTGAAGGACAAGAAGCTCACCCAGCTGCGGCGCGACAAGATCGGCTTCATCTTCCAGGCGTTCAACCTCCTCCCGACACTGACCGCGCTGGAGAACATCACCCTGCCCATGGACATCGCGGGCCGTAAGCCGGACCGCGCCTGGATGGACCGCGTCGTGGAGACCGTCGGCCTGTCCGGCCGCCTCAAGCACCGCCCCAGCCAGCTCTCCGGCGGCCAGCAGCAGCGCGTCGCGGTCGCCCGTGCGCTGGCCTCCCGGCCCGAGATCATCTTCGCCGACGAGCCCACCGGCAACCTCGACTCCCGCTCCGGCGCCGAGGTCCTGGGCTTCCTGCGCAACTCCGTGCGCGAGCTGGGCCAGACCGTGGTGATGGTGACCCACGACCCCGTCGCCGCGTCGTACGCGGACCGCGTCATATTCCTCGCCGACGGCCGGATCGTCGACGACATGCCCGACCCCAGCGCCGACATGGTGCTGGAGCGCATGAAGGGCTTCGACGCCAAGGGCCGTACGAGCTGACCGACAGCAGCCGACTCCGCCACCCCGGACCTCTCCTCCAGGACTGACCACCCATGTTCCGTACCGCCTTGCGCAATGTGCTCGCGCACAAGGCCCGGCTGCTGATGACCGTTCTCGCCGTGATGCTCGGCGTGGCCTTCGTCTCCGGCACCCTGGTCTTCACCTCGACCATCTCCGACGCGTTCCAGTCCAGCTCCCAAAAGGGCTTCGACAACGTCGACGTCGCCATCCAGCGGCACTCCTCCGACCCCGCGGCCGGCGCGCCCGGTGCTCCCGGCGCGCCCTCCCCGCTCGACCAGAAGCTGCTCGGGGCGGCCGCCGGGGTGCCCGGCGCCGCCTCCGCCACCGGCACCGTCTCCGGCTTCACCGCCATCGCCGACAAGAGCGGCAAGCTGATCGGCGACGGCTTCACGACCCGCGGCAGCAACTACTTCCCCGGCAAGGACGGCAGGGACGCCCGCTATCCGATGCGGGACGGCGTCGCGCCCAAGGGCGCCGGCCAGTTCGCGCTGGACGCCCACACCGCGGACCGGGCCGGCTACAAGGTCGGCGACACCGTTCGGATATCCGTCGACGGACCGGTCCGCGAGCAGAAGCTGACCGGCGTCTTCACCACCGACGACGGCACCGTCGCGGCCGGCGGCAGCCTCGCGCTGTTCGACACCGCCAGCGCCCAGAAGATGTTCGCGGCGCCCGGTGAGTTCAGCGAGATCGACGTCAAGGCCGCACCGGGTACGTCCCAGACGGCCCTGAAGGACGCGGTCGAGAAGGTGCTGCCCAAGGAGGGCGCCGAGGCGACCACGGGCAGGCAACTGGCCGACGACCAGGCCAAGATGATCGCCCAGAGCATGGACGGGATGAAGACCGGCCTGCTGGCCTTCGCCGGTATCGCGCTCTTCGTCGGCGTCTTCATCATCGCCAACACCTTCACCATGCTGGTCGCCCAGCGCACCAAGGAGCTGGCGCTGATGCGCGCGGTCGGCGCCAGCCGCCGCCAGGTGACCCGCTCGGTGCTGATCGAGGCGTCCGTGGTCGGCGCGGTGGCCGCGGTGACGGGCCTGGTGGCCGGTATCGGCATCGGCGCCGGACTGCGCGCGCTGATGAGCAGCACGGGCGCGAAGGTACCGGACGGCCCGCTGGTGATCTCGCCGTCCACGATCATCACGTCCCTGCTGGTCGGCATCGTCGTCACGGTCCTGGCCGCCTGGCTGCCGGGCCGGCGCGCCGCGAAGATCCCGCCGGTCGCCGCGATGAACAGCGTGCACGCCACCGCCACCACCAAGTCGCTGGTGGTCCGGAACACCATCGGCGCGCTGTTCGCCGGCGCCGGTACGGCCGCGGTCCTGGTCGCCACCGGCATGTCCGACGGGAAGGCCACCATGGCCGCCGGTGCCGCGCTGCTGCTGATCGGCGTGTTCATCCTGACGCCGCTGCTGTCCCGCCCGCTGATCGCGCTCGCCGCCCCCGTGCTGCGGATGTTCGGGATCTCCGGCGTCCTCGCCCGGCAGAACGCGGTCCGCAACCCGCGCCGGACCGCCGCCACGGCCTCCGCGCTGATGGTCGGGCTGACCCTGATCACCGGACTCACGGTGATCGCGGGCAGCGTGCAGCAGGGCATCGACAAGATGGCCACCGCCTCCCTGAAGGCCGACTACGTGGTCTCCATGGCGAGCCGGACGCCGCTCTCCCCCGACGTGGCGAAGAAGATCGCCGGCATGGACGAGGTCACCGCGTCCAGCCCGCTGCGCAACTCCGTGTCCCGGATAGGCACCGGCACCGAGTACCTGACCGGCGTCAACGGCAAGGACTTCGGCAAGCTCACCGCGCTGGACTTCACCTCGGGCGCCCTCGGCACCCTCAGCGGCGACCGGGCCGTCGTCGACGACACCACCGCCAAGGTGAAGGGCTGGCACACCGGCTCCCGCCTCCCGGTGACCTTCGAGGACGGCAAGCAGGGCACGCTCACCGTCGCGGGCGTCTACACGGGCAACGAGATGATCCGCGGCATCATCCTCGACAACGCCACCCTCGCCCCGCACCAGAAGCACATCACCGACATGCAGGTGATGGTCAAGACCAAGGACGGCGCGACCGCGGCGTCCAAGGACAAGCTGGTCACCGCGCTCGGCAAGAACCCGGCGATCACCGTCGCGGACAAGAAGGACGTCTCCGACGCCATCGCGCAGGTCTTCACCCTGATGCTGAACATGCTCTACGGCCTGCTGGCCATGGCCGTGATCGTCGCGGTGCTCGGCGTGATCAACACCCTGGCGATGTCGGTCTTCGAACGGGCGCAGGAGATCGGCATGCTGCGCGCCATCGGCCTGGACCGCCGCGGCATCAAGCGGATGGTGCGCCTGGAATCGCTGGTGATCTCGCTCTTCGGCGGGGTGCTGGGCATCGGCCTGGGCGTGTTCTTCGGCTGGGCGGCCGGTGAGCTGATCGGCGGCTCGCTGCCGACGTACCAACTCGTGCTGCCCTGGGGCCGGATGGGCGTCTTCCTCGCCATGGCGGCGGTCGTCGGCGTGCTGGCCGCGCTCTGGCCGGCGCGCCGGGCGGCCCGGCTGAACATGCTCCAGGCGATCAAGGCCGAGTAGTCACGGCAGCGGGAGCGCGCGGGGCCGCCGGGACGGCCTCGGGCCCTCCCGGGAGGGCCCGAGGGCCCCGGTGCCACGGATACCGTGGCACCGGGGCCCTCGGCCGTACGCGGCCCGCCGCCGACCCCCACCGGGCCGCCCGCGGGGCCGCGCGGCGCCCGTTTCAGCCCCGCCAGTCACGCGCCCGCAGGCGCACGCCGGAGGCGCCGGAGTCCGGTGTGCGGACCGCCAGCACCTGGTTGACCCCTATGCGGTTCCGCTCGAACGACAGCGCACACGCGGCCATGTAGAGCCGCCAGACCCGGGCCCGCCCGGGGGACGTGAGGCGTACCGCCGCCGCCCAGTGCGCGTCCAGATTGGCGACCCACCGCCGCAGCGTCAGCCCGTAGTGCTCCCGGATCGCCTCCACGTCGCGCACCTCGAAGCCGGCCTCCTCCAGCTGGCCGGCGGTCCGCCCGACCGGAGCCAGCTCGCCGTCCGGGAAGACATAGCGGTCGATGAACTCGTCGACGCGGTACGTCTCCTCGTCGACCAGCGGGCGGCGGGCGATCTGGTGGTTGAGCAGCCGCCCGCCGGGCTTCAGCAGGGCGTACAGGGCGCTCGCGTACTCCGCGTACCGGGCCCGGCCGACGTGCTCGGCCATGCCGATCGAGGAGATCGCGTCGAACGGCTCGTCGCGGACCTCGCGATAGTCCTGCACCCGGATCTCGATCCGGTCGGCGAGCCCGGCGTCGGCGATCCGCTTCCGGGCGTAGGTGGCCTGCTCTTCGGAGAGCGTGATGCCGACGGCCCGTACGCCGTACTCGCGGGCGGCGTGCAGCACCATCGAGCCCCAGCCGCAGCCCACGTCCAGCAGCCGCTGGCCCTCCTTGAGACCGAGCTTGCGGCAGATCAGGTCGAGCTTGTCGCGCTGGGCGTCCTCCAGGGAGGCGGCGCCGCCTTCACCGGTCCCCCAGTACGCGCAGGAGTAGACCATCGACGGGCCCAGCACCAGCTCGTAGAAGTCGTTGCCGACGTCGTAGTGGTGGCTGATGGCCGCCTTGTCGCGCAGCAGGGTGTGCAGCGGGCCGCGGTGCGGCCGGGCCTCCTCGGCCGGCGGGGCGGGCGGGACGGGAGGGCCGGCCAGGGACAGCAGCTCCCGGGCGGCGGCGCGGATCTCGGGGCGGGCCAGCGCCCGCAGGACGGCGGCCCGCTGCGGCTTGGGGGCGGCGGCGCCGCGCTCCCAGATCAGTCCGGCGAGGCGGTCGAGCGCTTCGTAGAGATCGCCGTCGATGTCGATGTCGCCGGCCACCCAGGCGCGGGCCAGGCCCAACTCGCCCGGCTTGAACAGCAGACGGCGCAGCGCGCGGCGGTTGCGGACCACCAGCACGGGTGCCCCCGGCGGGCCGGACTCGCTACGGTCCCAGGCGCGGATCCGCACCGGGAGCGGGGCTCCCAGCACCTCCTCGGCGAGCTTGGTGAGCCGTACAGCGGCGTCGGCCATGTCGCACACCTCCGTGTTGACGAGTCGGGCAAAGAAGTTTCACCCACCACGTAAACGCCAAGTGGGCGCCCAGTTAGTCCCGTTCGCCAGCAAGAGAACCGCAATACGTCCGGTTTCCGTCACACCGGACACGCCAAAGGGCGCCCGCCCCACGGATGGCGGACGCCCTTCGGGCTGGTCGGAGTACCGACCGGATGATTCAGGAAGCCTTGGCCTTCGGCTTGTCGCCACCGGCCGCCGCGGCCGGAGCGGGCGCCGGCTTGGCCGCCTCGTAGAACTCCTCGCGGGGGTTCTCCATGGCGCCGAGCGAGACCACCTCACGCTTGAGGAACATGGCAAGGGTCCAGTCGGCGAAGACCCGGATCTTGCGGTTGAACGTCGGCATCGCCATGCCGTGGTACCCGCGGTGCATGTACCAGGCGAGACGGCCCTTGAGCTTGATCTTGGTCTTGCCCATGACGATCATCGCGACGCCCTTGTGCAGACCGAGACCGGCCACCGCGCCCTTGTTGGCGTGGCTGTACTCCTTCTGCGGGAAGCCGCGCATGCCGGACACGACGTTGTCGCCGAGGACCTTGGCCTGCCGCAGCGCGTGCTGCGCGTTCGGCGGGCACCAGGCGTTCTCGTTGCCGTTCCTGCGGCCGACCATGTCGGGGACCTGCGCGTTGTCGCCGGCCGCCCAGATGTAGTCGGTTCCCTGCACCTGGAGGGTGGCCGCGGTGTCGACGTGGCCGCGCGGGCCGAGCGGCAGACCGAAGCGGGACAGCACCGGGTTCGGCTTGACGCCGGCGGTCCACACGATGGTGTTGGAGACGACCTCAAGGCCGTTGTCGAGGACGACATGGCCGTCGACGCAGGACTTCATGCTGGTCTTGAGGTAGATCTCGACGCCCCGGGACTCCAGGTGCTCCTTGCCGTAGGCGCCGAGCTTCGGACCGACCTCGGGGAGGATCTTGTCCGCGACGTCGACCAGCAGGAAGCGCATGTCCTCGCGCTTGACGTTCTTGTAGATCTTCGCGGCGTCGCGGGCCATGTCCTCGACCTCGCCGACGGTCTCCGCACCCGCGAAGCCGCCGCCGACGAAGACGAAGGTCAGCGCCTTGCGGCGGACCTCCTCGTCGGTCGTCGAGTCGGCCTTGTCCAGCTGCTCTAGGACGTGGTTGCGCAGGCCGATGGCCTCCTCCACGCCCTTCATGCCGATGCCGTTCTCGGCCAGCCCGGGGATCGGGAAGGTACGGGAGACCGCACCCATCGCGATGACCAGGTAGTCGAAGGGCAGCTCGTACGCCTCGCCGACCAGCGGCGCGACGGTGGCGACCTTGCGGTCCTGATCGATGGTGGTGACCCGGCCGGTGAGGACCTCCGCCGTGGGCAGCACGCGCCGCAGCGGAACCACGACGTGGCGGGGAGAGATGCTGCCGGCCGCAGCTTCAGGGAGGAAGGGCTGGTACGTCATGTACGAGCGCGGGTCGACGACCGTGACGGTCGCCTCGCCGTACCGCATCTTCTTCAGAATGCGGCGCGCCGCGTACAGGCCAACGTACCCACCGCCTACAACGAGGATCCTGGGACGCTCCGTGGTGCTCATGCAATCGAGTATCCACCCCCACATGGGGGGTCGCTCGTGAGCCCCTTCACAAGAATGTAGGGGGCGTCTGCTACACTCCGCCGGCTCCGTGACCGACGCCATAGCGCAGTTGGGGAACCACGGTGTAACGCGACACGTTGGACACCCCTGTTGATCAGGGCTTGTCCCGCCGCACACCGCCGAACCACGCCTCGTGCACACACTGGCGTAACACACCGGAGACGCGCCGGAGACCCGGCAATTCGCGGGCGGGAGGGTCTTAGGACCTTCGAATGAGGGTCGGATGGACAGATAGTTCGCCCATGAGGCGGGTTTTTCATGTGAAGGATTTCACGAACTTTCTTTCCGGCCGCCCGTCCGGAACCCCCGCAACCCCCTTGAAGGCCGCTCAGACGGCGGCCGATCCGCTCAAAATCCCACTCGCCGGGGGTGGTTGCCGTGCCGGGCACCGCCCGGCGGCACCGGCCGCCGGACCGGGCCCCGGCACGGCGAAGAGGCCGGGGCCAACGGGGTCAGACCATGCTCCAGGCGATGCCGTCCAGAATGTCGTGTTCGCTGACGACGACCTCTTCGGCGCCGATGCGCTCCATGATCGACAGAAGGACGAGGGCGCCGGCGCCGATCACGTCGACCCGGCCGGGGTGCATGACCGGGCTGGCCGCGCGTTCGGCGTGGGTGGAGGCGAGCAGGTCCTCGGTGATCTCGCGGACCTTGGCGAGGGAGATCCGGGAGTGGTGGATGGCCGCGGAGTCGTAGTGGTCCAGGCCGAGGGCGATGGCGGCGACGGTGGTCACCGAGCCGGCCAGGCCGACCAGGGTGGCGGCCTCGCTCAGCGGGACGGTCTCCTCTGCGCGGTCCAGGGCCGCGGCGATGTCCGCCTTTATGGCGGTGATCTGGCCGGCGGCCGGCGGGTCGCTGATCTCCCCGCCGTGGACGAGGTGGCGCTCGGTCATCCGGACGCAGCCGACGTCGACGGAGCGGGCCGCCCGTACCGAGCCGTCGCCGAGGACGAACTCGGTCGAGCCGCCGCCGATGTCCACGACCAGGTAGGGCAGTGCGATATGGGGGTGGCCGGTCAGTTCCCGGGTGGCGCCGGTGAAGGAGAACTCCGCCTCCTGGTCGCCGGTGATCACCTCGGGCTCGACGCCCAGGATGTCGACGACACCGCGGACGAAGTCCTCGCGGTTCTCCGCGTCGCGGGAGGCGG
Organism: Streptomyces sp. GS7; assembly: GCF_009834125.1. Classification (NCBI taxonomy): domain Bacteria; kingdom Bacillati; phylum Actinomycetota; class Actinomycetes; order Kitasatosporales; family Streptomycetaceae; genus Streptomyces; species Streptomyces sp. GS7. The sequence continues at coordinate 935,477 of NZ_CP047146.1, read as the reverse complement.
AGGTCGCCACGAACCGGAGCCGCTCGGCGCCCAGGCCCTTGATCACCGCGGCGTACTCGCGGCAGGCCGCGAAGGTGCGCTCCAGCGCCTCGGGGGCCAGCCGTCCGGTCCGGTCGACGTCCTGGCCGAGCCGGACGATCTGCATCCGGCGGTCCAGGTCCTTGAGTTCACCGGTCTCGGGGTCCAGGTCCGCGACCAGCAGCCGGATGGAGTTCGTACCGCAGTCGATGGCGGCGACCCGCTTCACTGGGCGTCTCCTTCGGGGGCGTCGGGGGTTTCCGAGGTGTACCGGGTCGCGGCGGCCGGGGACTGCGCGTCCTTCGGGGCGTCGCCGCAGGGGGACACGCACGGGCCCTTGCGCCACCACTCCGGGAGCATCGCGAGGGCCTCGTCGCCGAGCGGGTTGACGCCGGGGCCGGCCGCCAGCGAGTGGCCGACGAGCACATGCAGGCACTTGACCCGGTCGGGCATCCCGCCCGCGCTCGGGAAACCCTGGAGCACCTCGATGGCGTCCCGGCGCCGGATGTAGTCCTCGTGGGCAGCGCGGTAGGCGGCGGCCAGCTCCGGGTCGGTGGCCAGCCGCTCGGTCATCTCCTTCATCACGCCGTCGGCCTCCAGCGTGCCGATCGCGGAGGCCGCGCGCGGGCAGGTGAGGTAGTAGAGCGTGGGGAAGGGCGTGCCGTCCTCCAGGCGCGGCGCGGTCTCGACGACGTCCGGCTGCCCGCAGGGGCAGCGGTGCGCGATGGCGCGCAGGCCGCGCGGCGGGCGGCCGAGCTGCTCCTTGAAGGCGGCGATGTCCGCGGCGGTGGGCTCGGTGGGCTCGGTCTGGGGCGGAGGCGTTTCCATGGGCGCTTTCGGTGAGGGCGGCGGGTTCTGTCCGGTGGCGGCGGTGCCGGGCGGGGCGGCGGACCGCCCCGCGGGGCCGGCCGGCCGCCGGGCTCGGTGCGTACCACCGCGGGGGTCGTGCGGGTGGGGCCGTGCGGACGGTCCCGGTGTCGACAGTACGGGCTAGGGCCTGTCCGATGGGCCGGGGTCGGAAAGGCCGCGGCCCATCGGACAGGCCCTACCGCTGGTCCGCGGCGTCGACACCGTCCCACAGCTTCTCGTACCAGGGCGGCTGCGTCGCCGCCGCCCCCTTCTGTGCCGCGTGCACGCCGGAGCCGTCCTGGACGGTGTAGGCGGTCTCGCCCGGCATGACGTAGTGCAGGTGCCGGCGGGCCTGCTGCCGGACGAACTCCGGATCCTGCCAGCGGGCCTTCTCGTCGCGCAGCCGGTTCAGCTCGGCGCCGGCGTCCTGGGCCTTGCGGCGCTGGTCGGCGATGTCCGAACGCTGGGAGATGTACTGCCTTATCGGGTAGGCGAGGGCGACGACCAGGGAGCACATCACCAGCGCGAGCAGGGCGGCGCGGCCGGTGAGGCGGTTGCGCCGGGGGCGCCGCTTCGCGCGGTAGACGCGGGCGGCGGCCTGTTCGCCGAGCGCCTTGAGCCGGGTCGCGGTGGAGAACCGGTCCGCGGGCACGTGGCCTCGCCTCCCCTTCAGATTCCGTCGTGCCGCCGTGTCGCCACAACGACGTACGTCCCCGGCAACGGTACGGGACCGGTGCCGGGGACGGACGGAAGACGTACGGACGCTGCCGCGGCTGCGGCCGTCAGCCCTTGAGGCGGGGGACCGTCGGGCGCTTCAGGGCGTCAGCCCTTGAAGCGCGGGAAGGCGCTGCGGCCCGCGTAGACCGCGGCGTCGTCGAGGATCTCCTCGATGCGCAGCAGCTGGTTGTACTTGGCGACGCGCTCGGAGCGGGCCGGGGCGCCGGTCTTGATCTGGCCGCAGTTGGTGGCGACGGCGAGGTCGGCGATGGTGACGTCCTCGGTCTCACCGGAGCGGTGCGACATCATGCACTTGAAGCCGTTGCGCTGGGCCAGCTCGACGGCGTCCAGGGTCTCGGTCAGCGAGCCGATCTGGTTGACCTTCACCAGCAGGGCGTTGGCGGAGCCCTCCTCGATGCCGCGGGCCAGGCGCTCCGGGTTGGTGACGAAGAGGTCGTCGCCGACCAGCTGCACCTTGGCGCCGAGCTTGTCGGTGATGACCTTCCAGCCGGCCCAGTCGTCCTCGAACAGCGGGTCCTCGATGGAGACGAGCGGGTAGGCCGCCACCAGCTCCTCGTAGTACTCGGTCATCTCGGCGGCCGAGCGGTCCTTGCCCTCGAACTGGTACTTGCCGTCCTTGTAGAACTCGGAGGCGGCGACGTCCAGCGCCAGCGCGATGTCCTGGCCGGGGGCGTAGCCGGCCTGCTTGATGGCCTCCAGGATGAGGTCGAGGGCCTCGCGGTTGGAGCCGAGGTTCGGGGCGAAGCCGCCCTCGTCGCCGAGGCCGGTGGACAGGCCGCGCTCCTTGAGGACCTTCTTGAGGGTGTGGTAGACCTCCGCGCCCCAGCGCAGCGCCTCGGAGAAGGACTCCGCGCCGATCGGGGCGATCATGAACTCCTGGATGTCCACGTTGGAGTCGGCGTGCGAGCCGCCGTTCAGGATGTTCATCATCGGGACGGGCAGGATGTGCGCGTTCGGGCCGCCCAGGTAGCGGAACAGCGGCAGGTCGCTGGCCTCGGCGGCGGCGTGCGCGACGGCGAGGGAGACGCCGAGGATGGCGTTGGCGCCGAGCGAGCCCTTGTTGTCGGTGGCGTCCAGGTCGAACATCGCCTGGTCGATCAGCCGCTGCTCGGTCGCGTCGTAGCCGACCAGCTCCGGGCCGATCTGCTCGATGACGGCGAGGACGGCCTTCTCCACACCCTTGCCCAGGTAGCGGTTCGGGTCGCCGTCGCGAAGCTCGATGGCCTCGAAGGCGCCGGTCGAGGCACCGGACGGCACGCCGGCACGGCCGGTGCTGCCGTCGTCGAGGCCGACCTCGACCTCGACCGTGGGATTACCTCGCGAGTCGAGAATTTCGCGGGCTACGACGACGTCGATGGACGGCACGTTGTCTCCTTCATGGGTGTCTGGAGTTCTGCAGCACGAGCCTAACGGCCCCGGGCGGATCCGCTCGCCCTCGGCCCGCTCCGTGGGACGGAAAAACCCAACAAGCAGGCCAAAGGCCCAGTTCACGGAACGTTTGGGCGCATTGTTCGCTGAGCGGGGAAAGCGGCGGAAGGCGGCCGCCGGGCGGGCTGCGCGATGTCACGGACGCGGCGTCACGAACGCGGCGTCAGGGACGCGACGTCATGACGTCATGGAGAAGCCCCGCCGCGGCGCGCTCGGGGGAAGTACGCGCCGGGGCGGGGCAGGCTCGGACGGCCGGTCCGGATGGGGCCCGGCTCACGTTCGGCTCAGGCGGCCGGGCCGGCCGAAGCGGCTCAGACGCTGAGCTTCTGGCCCGGGAAGATGAGGTTCGGGTTGCCGCCGACGACGGACTTGTTGGCCGCGTACAGCGCCTTCCAGTTGGTGCCGTGCGCCTTGGCGATCTTGGCGAGGGTGTCACCGGACTTCACGGTGTAGGTCTCGCCGGAGCGGTGCGAGTGCTGCGGGGCCGGCTGGGCCTTCTCGCGGACCGGGGCGGACTTCTTGGTGGTGCCCTCGGCCTTCTTGCGGGTCTCGGTGGTGCCCTGGCTCTTCTTGACGGCGGAGCCGGACGGGTCGACGTTGGCGGCCGGGCCACCGGCGGTCAGGTTGCCGGCGCCGGCGCAGGACCAGGCACCCGGGCCCTGGATGGCGAGCAGCTTCTCGGCGACGGCGATCTGCTGGGCCTTGGTGGCCAGGTCGGCGCGGGCCGCGTACTTGGTGCCACCGGCGGCGGCCCAGCTGGAGTTCGAGAACTGCAGGCCACCGTAGTAGCCGTTACCGGTGTTGATCGACCAGTTGCCGCCGGACTCGCACTGGGCGACCTTGTCCCAGGTGGCGACCGAGGCCGCGGAGGCGGAGGTGGCGCCCATCAGCGGCACGGCGACGGCGGCACCGGCGACACCGGCCAGGGTGGCGACGCGGACGGCCTTGGAGCTGCGACGGTGCTTGCCCTTGTTGATCAGCATGGTGCGTTCGTTTCCTCACCGACGCCTACGAGGTGAGCTGTCGGGTTCGGGCCATGTGAGTTGCCCGGCCGTGTGTGCTGCACACATGGCTTCACCCCAAGCCGGCTGACCCGCTTTCACGGGCGGGGCCGGCACTTACCTTGGGTCCCCCGCTCCTGCCTTCGGCGCTTGCGCGTCGGTTGCCTCCGACCGCCGGCAGGATTCGGCGTGCGATCGCAGAGCCCGCTTTGGCGAGCGGTCCTGACCGTAAGCAGTAACCCGCTTGGTGTTCAAACCCCATGTTCTGAACCAAGTTGACCATTTTTGATCATGACGGGTCGCATTTCCGCAGGTCGGCACCGGTATGGCAACGGGGGGCGGGCCTGGACCCACCCCCCGCAACGAGAGCCTTGTCTCACTTTGGAGAAACCGGACGAACCGCCGGTAACTACCCTTCCCCGTGCCCGAGATCGAGCAGCTGACCTGGGCGAATCAGGTCCGCGTCGGCGCCGACGACGTCCTTGTTGTGCGCGTAGAGCGCGGGCCAGCCGCCGGGCAGGCCATGGCTCCCGGCGATCGCTGACAGGGTGTCACCGGGACGCACGAGGTACCGGTCGGCACCCGCCGGGGGCGTGCCGTGCGCGTCACCGCCGCGGGAGGCGTGGCCGCCCGGGGAGCCGGCGGGGTCGTCACCCCGGTCCTCGTCCGGGCCCGCGCCGGTGCCGCGGCCCTTGCCGCTGTCGCCGCTGCCGTTCCTGCCGTCACCCTTGCCCTCGCCGTCGTCCGGGGCGCCGCGGTGCTTGCCCCGGCCGGGCGGCACGGACGGGGCCGACCGGTCGTCGCCGGGCCCGGGAGAGGCCGTACCGGACGGCGACGGGGTCGCCGACGAGCCGGTGGGGTCGGTGGTGGGGTCCGTGGTGGGGTCCGTGGGGCGGTCACCCTTGTCCCCCTTGTCGCCCTTGTCGCCCTTGTTGCCGTGGTCGCCCCGGTTGCCCTTGTCACCATGGTTGCCGTGGTCGCCCTGGTTGCCCTGGCCACCCTGATCGCCCTGGTCGCCGGGGTCCGTAGAGCCCGGGGTGTCGGGTCCGGGTGCCGAACCGGACGGGCCGGCGGTGCCCGAGTCGTCGTCCGACCCGTTGGAGGGGTCGGCGGTGTGCGAGTGCGACGGGCGCGGGGAGGGCTTGGTCGTGCTGCCGGGGTCGACGTCCGGCGTCCGGCCGTCCTTGGTGAGGCCGGCGTTGGCCGCGCAGCCGGGGAAGGCGTCCGGGCCGCGGTCGTCGAGTATGGCCTCGGCCACGGCGATCTGCTGCGCGCGGCTGGCGAGGTCGGGGCGGGAGGCGTAGGCCGAGCCGCCGTAGCCGTCCCACATCTCCTGGGTGAGCTGGAGGCCGCCGTAGAAGCCGTTGCCCGCGTTCGCACTCCACACCCCGCCGCTCTCGCACTGGGCGACCTTGTCCCAGGTGGCGGTGTCGGCGGCGTGGGCGCCGCTGGCGGCGAACAGCGGCAGGGCGAGGCCCGCGCCGGTCACTCCCGCCGTGACAAAGATCGCCGGTGCTTGACGGGGGCGACGGTGTCGGCCGTTCCCGGAACGCATGCGGTTGCCTTTCGCGCGGCGGTTGAGTTGTCGGATCGGCGCCACAGTGGCCCCGGCCGTACCGCCGGGTCTGCCGTCGGTCCGGCCGCCGGTCGAACATTCGACCGCGATCGTCCGTGGAAAGGTAGCCGGGGTCACGGGTAGTCACAAGTCGGTGTAGCAGAGATCACGTGTAGGTCACGCAGCTGACGTCATGTCAGGTTCGGCTGGGCCCGGCGACCTTCGCCGGTCAGCGGGCGTTCGGCGTGAACTCCACCGGCAGGGACCGCAGTCCGCGCATGATGAGCCCGCCGCGCCAGCGCAAATCATCCGGTTCCGCCGCAAGCCGGATGTCCGGGAGCCGGGCCAGCAGGGTGGCGAGCGCGGTCTGCCCTTCGAGGCGGGCCAGCGGCGCACCGAGGCAGTAGTGGATGCCGTGCCCGTATCCCAGGTGCGGGTTGTCACGCCGGGTGAGGTCGAGGACGTCCGGCTCGGTGAACCGCGCCGGGTCGCGGTCGGCGGCGGCCAGCACCACGAGCACCGGGTCCCCCTCGGCGATCCGCTGCCCGCCCAGCGTCAGGTCCCGGGTCGCGAACCGCCAGGTGGCCAGCTCCACGGGACCGTCGTAGCGCAGCAGTTCCTCGATGCCGGTGGCGAGCAGCTCGGTGTCGCCGGCCGCCATCGACTTCTGGAGCAGCTCGCGCTGGGCGGGGTGGCGCAGCAGCGCGTAGGTGCCGTTGCCGATGAGGTTGACGGTGGTCTCGAAACCGGCGAAGAGCAGGATGAAGGCCATCGCCGCGGCCTCGTTCTCGGTGAGGTGCTCGCCGTGGTCGGAGGCGCGGATCAGGCCGGAGATCAGGTCCTCGTCCGGGGCGGCCGTCGCGCCCAGGCCCGCCCGCTTGCTGTGGATCAGCTCGGCCAGGTACGTGCGCATCTTCTTCACCGAGCGGGCGACGCCGCCGCGCGGCCCCCCGCCGGGCCCGGCTTTGGTGTGTCGCAGCATCATGCCCGCCCAGTCGCGGAAGTCGTCCTGGTCCTCGGGCGGGACGCCGAGCAGGTCGCAGATCGCGTAGATCGGCAGCGGGAACGCGAACTCGTGGATCAGGTCCGCGCTCCCCCGCGCCGCGAAGCCGTCGACCAGACGATCCGTCAACTCCTGTATCCGTGGCGCGAATTCGGCGACCCGGCGAGGGGTGAACGCCTTCGAGACCAGGCGGCGCAGCCGGGTGTGGTCCGGCGGGTCGATGTTCAGCAGATGCGTCATCAGATTCGCGCTGCGCTCACCCGGGATGCCGATCCTGCCCTTGCCATGAGCCGCCTCGGAGTGGTGCACCGGGTTCTTCGACAGCCGCGCGTCGGCGAGCGCCTGCCGGGCGTCCGCGTAGCGGGTGACCAGCCACGCCTCGACGCCGCTCGGCAACGCCGTCCGGTGCACCGGCGCATGCTCCCGCAGCCAGGCGTACGCCGGGTACGGGTCGGCGGCGAACTCCCAGGTGAAGAGGTCGGGCGCGGGGGTGGCCGCGGGGATGGCCACGGAGGCGGCGGGACAGCCCGCAGGCTCGCCGGCGGGCGGGGCCTCGGGGCGGGCGTCGGGCATGGCGTTGGGGTGGGCGTCGGACGTCTGCTGCACATATCGACCGTAACCGGTGCCCCACCCGCACCGCCCCACCCATGGGCCTCACCCCGGCTCGACGCCCAGCCCCGCCAGGAACGCCGCCGCGGCCGGCGACGGCCCCAGCCCGCTCCACACCACCCGCTCGGTGCGCTCCGGCGCGGGCCGTACCCGCACCGTGTGCAGCCCGGTCAGCTTCCGGGCGAACGCCGCCGGCACCATGCCGACGCCGAGCCCGGCCCGGACCAGCTTCGCCAGGAACTCCACGGTGGTCACCTCGAACGCCACCTCCGACGTCAGCCCCGCCGCCCGGAACGCCTCGTCGCGCTGGCGGCGGGCCGCCGAGCCCTCGGCGTAGTCGACGAACGTCTCGCGCGCCACCCGTGCCAGCGTCGTCCACTCCCGCCCGGCCAGCGGATGCTCCGGCGGCACCACCGCGACCAGCTCCCCGTGCGCCAGCACCTTCTCCCGCACGCCGACCGTGCGCGCCCCGGGCACCAGCCCGACGAACGCCACGTCCAGCACGCCCGCCCGCACCCGCTCGATCAACGGATCGCTCATCTCCATCTGCAGACTGATCCGCACCTTCGGATACCTCGTACGGAACGCGCCCAGCTCGCGGGCGAGATCGACCGCCTCCACGGTGGAGATCGCCCCGACCGCCAGCCGCCCGCGCACCTCGCCGGTCGCCGCCTCCACCTCGGCGCGGGCCCGCTCAGCCGCCTGGAGCGCCTGCCGGGCGACCGGAACGAAGGCTTCCCCGGCGGCGGTCAGCCGCACGCTCCGGCTCGTCCGGTCGAAGAGCCGGGCCCCCAGCTCCTTCTCCAGCCGGGCGACCTGATGGCTGAGCGCGGACTGCACCACATGGCAGCGCTCCGCGGCCCGGGTGAACCCACCGGTCTCGGCGACCGCGACGACGTACCGCATCTGCTGGAGCTCCATGCGCGCGATCGTAGGCGCGTGGCCACCCACACCCGCCGCACGGACATCCATCTCGTTTCACGATCGATGGGATGAAAACTATGTGTTGGACCGATGGATGGGGCAGCCCCGAGGCTGGGCGTCATGAGAACCGTCGCGCCGCGGGAGACCGCACCGGACACGCCCGCCCCGCCCCGCCTGGGGCGCGGCACCCTGCTGCTGATGTCCGCCGCCGCCGGGCTGTCCGTGGCCGGCAACTACTTCGCCCAGCCCCTCCTGGACGTCATAGGCCACGACCTCCACCTCTCCGCCGGCACCGCCGCCCTGGTCGTCACCGTCGCCCAGACCGGCTACGGACTCGGCCTGCTGCTCCTCGTCCCCCTCGGCGACCTCCTGGAACGCCGCCGCCTCGCGGTCGTCCTCTGCGCCCTGACCGCCGTCTTCCTGACCGTGACGGCCAGCGCCCCGAACGCCGCGCTGCTGCTGACCGGCACCGCTCTGACGGGTCTGGCCTCGGTCGCCGCCCAGGTCGTCATGCCGTTCGCGGCGACCCTGGCCGCCCCCGAGGAACGCGGCCGGACCATCGGCACCGTGATGACCGGCCTGCTGCTGGGCATCCTGCTGGCCCGTACGGCGGCGGGGCTGCTCGCCGAACTCGGCGGCTGGCGCACCGTCTACTGGGTCAACGCCGCCCTGATGCTCCTGATGGCCGTCCTGCTGCGGCTCCGCCTCCCGGCGCTGAGGACCACGGCCGGACTGCGCTACCCCGCCCTGCTGCGCTCGACTCTGGCCCTGTTCGCCCAGGAACCGGTGCTGCGCTGGCGGGCGGCTCTCGGCGCCCTGTCCTTCGCGGGCTTCAGCGTCCTGTGGACCGCGATGGCGTTCCTGCTGTCCGGGCCCGCGTACGGCTGGCAGGAGTCGGCGATCGGGCTGCTGGGGCTGGTCGGCGCGGCCGGTTCGCTCGCCGCCTCGGTCGCCGGGCGCCTCGCGGACCGCGGACTGGCCCACCGGGTCACCGGCGCCTGCGCGTTCCTGCTCCTGGGCTCCTGGGGCCTCCTCGCCGCCGGGGGCGCGGGCGGCGGCTGGTCGCTGGCGGCGCTGCTGGCCGGGGTGATCGTGCTGGACCTCGCCGCCCACGGGGTGCACGTCAGCAACCAGAACCTGGTGTACGGGGTCCGCCCCGAGGCCCGCAACCGCCTCAACTCGGCTTACATGACCAGCTACTTCGTGGGCGGCGCGGTGGGCTCGGCACTGACCTCGGCGGTGTGGAGCCGCGGCGGCTGGAACGGCGTCTGCGTGCTGGGGGCGGGGCTGGCGGTTGCGGTGGTGGGGGTTTGGGGGGTGGAGCGGATGCGGATGCGGGGCATGCAGGCGGCCTGTTCGCGGGCCTGAGCACCCCGCACTCCTCCCCTTCCCGACGGGGCTGACGTCATGCCCCGTGCAGCGGCATCCCAGCGACGACGGACTTCCCGCACGGGTGGCGCGGCACCACCGCCCAGGCGGCGGAGACCGCGTCCACGAGGACCAGCCCCCTGCCACCGCAACCAGTGTCCGGGCCGGACGCCCTGATGACCGGACGGCCGTCTCCCGGGTCCGACACCGCCAGCCAGTAGTGCCCGTCGGCAGGCCAGAGGAAAAGCTCGACCAGCTGGTCCTCGTCATGCAGCGCCCCATGCCGCACGGCGTTCGTGACGAGCTCCGAGGCCAACAGAACGAGATCGCCCGCCAATTGAGGGGCACAGTCGGCGGGCAACGCCCCAGCGACGGCCCATCGGGCACGGCGTACGGAGGCGGCGGTGGCGGGGAACGTCCAACGGGAGGGGACGGTGGGCACGTGAGGCTTGGTCAGAGTCGGCGAAGGCAGTGCGGACTGCGCCGGAAACGGAATGACGGGCATGACGGAACCCCTCGCTGATGTCGGGTAGTTGGTGACGTGGTACGTACGCGGTCCCGGCCGCGCCGGTGGCCTACCTCCCTGGGCGCGGACGCACCCGCCCCAGGGCAGGCGGACACGCTCGCACGGCGCACTTCCCGCAGTTGCGGTGTGTGGCTTCCGCGTTACTCAACGCTAGCGACCCTGCCGACAATGCGCCACCACTCTGGTGGCATTTGCCACCATCGAGTTGGACGGGTGATGAGCCGTCACGGCACACTGACCCCGATCCGATCCAGAGAGGACGGCATGGCGACGCGACGCACCCCTACTGAGCGTCAGAAGCGCTTGGGAGCTGAACTGCGCAAACTCAGACTGGCCGCGGCGGTCAGCACTGACTACGCAGCCGGCCTGCTGGGCTTGGACCGGACGAAAATCTCCAATATGGAGTCCGGGATCCGTGTCATCACTCCCGAACGAGTGCGCACCCTGGCCTGCAACTACGCCTGCTCGGATGCCACTTACGTTGACGCCCTGGCAACGATGGCGGACAAGCAGGACAGCGGCTGGTGGGAGGAGCACCGGGGCACACTGCCGCCCGGGCTTCTCGACATCGCGGAACTTGAGTGGCACGCGGTGCGCCTGCTCACGGCCCAGACGGTGCACGTACCTGGCCTGCTGCACACAGAGGACTACGCGCGGGCAGTGTTCAGTGCCGTCCTCCCGCCACTGTCACGGCTGGAGATCGAACTCCGTGTGCACCACCGGATGGAGCGGCAACGCATCCTCGACGAGGGGATCGCCCGGCCTTACGTGGGATACGTCCATGAAGCAGCCCTGCGTATGCACTTCGGAGGTCGAAAGGTCGCCCAGGCGCAACTCGACCATCTCTGCGTCGCCTCGGAGCGCGAGCACATCTCGTTGCGGGTGATTCCTGTCGAGTGCGGCGTGTTTCCGGGCGCAGGCCACGCACTGCTCTATGCCGAAGGCCCCGTGCCCCAACTGGATACGGTCCAACTGGACTCGGCACACGGGCCGGAGTTCACTCATGCCGAGGCCCAGCTCGCCAAGTACCGGGCACACCTCGACTGGATGGCGGAGAACGCCCTGACTCCCGAGAAATCACGGGACTTCATCCACGCCATCGCGCGCCAACTCTAGGAGACCGGATGCCTGACATCACTTGGGAAGCCCCGTTCTGCGGCGAAGGCAACAACTGCTTCCGCATCGGCACCGACGCCGACGGGAACGCCTACATCTCCGTCAGTGGTGAAGAGGACCGCTACCTGACCGACTCCATAGAAGCCCTCCGCACACTCATCCGCGACGTGAAGGCGGGCAAGGCGGATCACTTGCTCTGATCCCTGAGCCCGCTCGGCTCCGGAACGGGGGCCTCCCCGAGGGCGCGCTTGGCTCCTGGGTGGCCCAGGGCCGCCGCCTTGCGGTACCAGGTCATAGCAGAGGTGGTGGCACCCTCCTTCTTGTGGAGTTCGGCGAGACGGAACGCGCCGTAGGCATCTCCGTCTTTGTGCCCTTTCATGTACCAGAGGCGGGCTTCATCGGCGCGGCCACGCTCCTCGAGGAGTACGCCGAGATTGGTGGCGTCCAAGGCCCGGCCTCTTTCGGCGCCGTAGCGGATGTCATCCAGCGCCATGTCCACCGTTTCCACTCGGCGATGTTCCGTGTGGCCCTCCTTCTGGACGTATCCCGCGAGTTCTGCCGCGGCCCACACGTCGCCGGCGTCGGCGGCGCGGCGCAGCCAGGCCACAGCAGACTCGTGGTCGTTCCACAGCTGGTTCACCCTTGCCATGCTCGCCGCGACCGGTGCGTACCCGGCGTCGACTGCTCTCAGATAGCTGCCGAAGGCGCCGTCCATGTCTCCGCTGCCCAGTTGCAGGTCGCCGAGCAGATGCGCGGCTTCCCCGCTCCCGCCCTCCGCCCCCACCGACAGCCATCGTTCCGCCCGCTCCCGCAGCAGCTTTCCCAGCAGGGTGGCGGCCTCTACGTCCCCGGTCTCCGCCGTGGTCGCAAGGAAGGGCTCGGCCGCCTCGCCGTCGCCCCGCTCGGCGAGCATCCTCCCGAGCCGCCCCGCCGACTTCGTCTCCCCGGCCTGCGCCGCCCGCCGGAGCCACTGCTCGGCCTCGGCCTCTTCCCCCAGTGATTCCGCGAGGAGGCCAAGGTTGTGCAGGGCGGAGCTGTCCCCGGCTTCGGCGGCACACTCGAAGGCGACGCGCGCCTTCGCCGCGATCTTCGCGTAGTCGTACGCCTCGTCCATACGAGCCGCCTCCAGGGCGCAGCCCCACACCTGACCGTCCACAGCGGGCAGTTCCTCGTGGCGGGCGACTGCTTCGAACAGGAACGGCGCGGCCCGCCACGTATCGCCCGTGACGCGTATGAGGAGCCGCAGCAGCCCGTGCCGTCGCTCGGTCGCCCAGGCCCGGGCATCCGCCACCGACTCCCGCTCCATACCGGTCACGTCCCCGTACCCCTCGTGGACCTTGAGGAGGAGTTCCATGGGGAGTGGGCCGGTCAGCCCACAGCGAGCGAGGTCCAGCGCAGCGCACACCAGGGCGTGGCCGCGCGGGTGCCGGTCGGCGCGGCGGGCGCGCCACCATTCCTCCCAGAGGGTGCGGGAGAGGGTGAGGTAGGCGGGGACGCCTTCGGGGCCGCTGGAACGGACGGCTTCAGCCAGCCGGGGGTCGCCGATGAGCCTGTCGCAGCGCGCCAGCCGGTCCCGTTCCGCCGCGCTCCACTCCCTCGGCAGCTCGACGGTGTGCGCGAGGTCCAGCACCCGACCGCGGGGCTCAGCACGGCATGCGTCGTAGGCTTCCTCACGCATGGTGGCGAGCACGACTACCCGCAGGGTGGTCAACTGGCCGAGCAGGCGCGGCTCCAGTCCGCCGTCGGTGTCGCCGAGGTACCCGTCGAGGTCGTCGAGCCAGACGGCGTACCGTCCAGGCCGGTCGGTCAGCAGCGCGGGCAGCCTGCGTAGGTCGGCGCCGCGTGCGGGGGCGAAGACGCGGAATCCGGGGAGCCGTTCCGTCAGTGCCGTCAGCGCCGTACGGGACTTGCCTGCGAACGGCTCACCGAGCAGCAGGACCAGACCGCCGATCGAACCCGCCCGCTCCAGCGCTGCGTTGAGTTCGCCGTCACGCTCCCTGATGACGTAGGGAGGCAGCGCGGGGTAGCCGGTGACACGTTCGGCGGGACGCGCCCCGAAGGCGATCTGGTCGATGTCCCCGGTCATGGGCCAGCTCTCGGGGTCGAGCGCGGCACCAGGGACGCCAGGCGTCTGGAAGGTGAGCGTGTTGATGGCGCCAGCCTGGATGACGGGGCCGTGGATGGTGCCACCGGAGACGGTGTTGCGGGTGTTGGTGGCGGGGGCTGTCCGGCCGTGGGTCCGCTCCGGCATCGGGGACAGAGAGTCCCGGATGGTCACAAGTGCGTCAGCGGTCCGCGGGTTACGGCCGAGCAACCGACGCAAGTGACCGCTCCACAAGACCATGAGATCTCTCGGCGGGGCATCGGGGTGGTTCGCCCACGTGGCCAGCATCCGTGCGTCGGCCCACACCTGGTCTTCGTCGTGCGCCCCCCAGAACATGTCCCGGACGGCCGAGCGCGCGGCTTCGCCCGCTTCCGTGCCGACGGCGCACACCAGCGCCTCCGCCAAAGAATCCGCCAACCCGTCAAGCTCCACCCCAGTCCCTCCCCCTCAACTACCGCTCCCCAACGGTACTCACCAACCTCCCCGTCGGCTGCCACCACCGCATCCCCGCAGGCCGGGCCGCCACGTGCAACGCTGCCTCCGGGCGATCGCGACGCAGCCATCATGGGTTAGAAGTTCGTGCAAGTCGCTGGCACGCCGGGGTGATCAGGCGCAAGCTCAAACTTGTTGATCGTCACCCGAGGCAAGGGAGGACACGATGGCTTTGCAGCGGCTGGGCAAGGATCCGGAGAGCCCTAACAACGGCTCACCGACGGTGTATCTGGACGACGAGACCGGGAACTACATCCTGCAAGGATGGCGGGTCACGGACACTGAGCGGCTTGCCCAGATGGACATCCCGGCTCATGAAACGGTGATCGAGTTCCCCAGGCGCATGATGCGGTTCTTCCCGGAGGTGAGCGGTGGTGACGACACAGCCGACGTTTGAGGATCTGTTTCGGTCTGCCGAGCACAGTGCGTGGCACCTCGAAGCCAGGGACTCGTACGCACTGGATGCGGACTACCAGGAGTGGACGGCGGGAAACCACTTCGATCCCGCCGAGCGCTGGCCCTGGTGGATCGACCTTGTTTCGGCTGCGGTGGCCCAAGGCGTGGACGTGCGGCGTGCGCGAGTCGTCTCGGAACCCGTCTCCGCCTACATTCGGTATGAGCACGCGCTCACCGGCGGACACAACGTCAAGGCTGGCGAGTTGGTGCGCTGGCTGCCCCGTCGGCACGCGTCTTGGCTGCTGTTGCCGGGCAACGACTGCTGGATCTTCGACCGTTCGTCAGTGCTGTTCAACCACTTCAACGGTAACGGGGAGATGACCGGCGAAGAGCTGGTGACCGACCCCGCTGTGGTTCGTGCGTGCGTGACAGCCTTCGAAGCGGTCTGGGAAAGGGCGACTCCTCACGAGGAGTACCGGCCGGTCTGACAGCACGCACCCCGAACACTCGAACGTGACTTCATCGTCCAGCGTCCAGCAAGCCCGAGAGGCCCTGGGCAAGCGCCTGCGCGAGATCCGGAAGGACTCAGGTCTGACAGCGCGGGAGCTTGCCGCCAGGGCTGGCTGGCACGAGAGCAAGTGCAGCCGTATCGAGAACGGCCGTACAGGGCCGTCCGACGGTGATCTGCGAGTGTGGACGCTGCACTGCGGCGCGGAGGAGCAGACGGCCGATCTGATAGCCACCGCGCGCAACATCGACGGTGCGTACGTCGAGTGGCGACGCATGGAACGGACCGGTCTCCGCCGGGCACAAGAGTCCGTCCTCCCGCTCTGGGAACGAACGCGGCGCTTCCGCGCCTACTCGTCGTGCCTGATTCCCGGCCCCCTCCAGACCCGCGCCTACATCGAGGCACTACTCAGGGCGATTCGCGACCGGCGCGCCCTGCCCGACGATCTGGACGAGGCCGTTCAAGTCCGGGTGGACAAGCAACGCATCCTCCACGAGGGGACCCGCCGCTTCGCAGTCCTTTTGGAGGAGAGTGTTCTACGACACCGCATCGGCGGAGCAGCAATCATGGCCGGCCAACTCGGCCACCTCCTGTCTGTAGCCACCCTCCCCAACGTCAGCCTGGGAGTGATCCCGCTTGACGCGGACCGCACCGCGCTGTGGCCGGTAGAGGACTTCTGGATCTTTGACCACGCCCAGGTCAACGTGGAACTCGTCTCTGCCTTCCTGACCATCACACAGCCGCGCGAGATCAGCATGTACGCCTGCACCTTCGCCGACCTGGCGGACTTGGCCGTCTACGGCGCCTCGGCACGGGCACTGATCACGGCGGCAATCGACTCTCTCGGGTGAGCGGGCGCAAGTCCGCGCAAGTTCGTTGAGGTCAACTCCCGGCTATTTCTAGCGTTATCGCCCTACGACGACGTGAGGCGACAGCGCGCGAGTCATGACGAGTCCGCTTCGGTACAGGCGGCACCTTGGAGAACTCCCGCTGGGCACCTGGACGTTGGAATCGGCCACGCCATCGACGGTACGGCGGCGTGGCCCTCTCGAAACAGGAGGTTAGCCAATGAGTGCTGTGAGCGTCGATACGTATGAGACGCGCACGCCCGACGCCAAGGGTTGGCGCGGCATCCCGTTCCGTCACCCCGCCGCCGTGGAAGTTGATGGCGGGAAACACGACGGTGGCCCGATGCCACCCGAGGCTCCGCGTGACCCGCAACCGCAAGGAGGAGACGGCAAGTGACCCCGGCTCGCTGAGCGACGGCGAGTTAGGCAGATCAGCGCATCGGACAGTAACCCTCGGCGGTCAGGGCGTGGCCGCTGGCCCCGTACGTGCACTGGGGTGCACGTACGGGGCCCTGTTCTGTCCGGCTCTGCTCCCCCAACGGTACTTAAGCAGCCCCCCTCAGCGGCCTTCGGCCGCCACCACCGCATCCCGGTACGTCCGGGCCGCCGCCCGGAGTGCCGCCTCCGGGTCGACGCCCTCGGACTCGGCGCGGACGGCCAGCGCCAGCAGCTCGTAGCCGATGCCCGGCCCCGAGGGCGTCGGGACGTTCAGGCCCGCCGTGCGAACCCGGGAGGCGAGCTTGGCGGCCAGGGCGAGGCCGGGCTGGGCGAGCGGGATGCCCTCGGTGACGGAGTCGCGCTGCTTCTCCTCGGCCTTGGTGCGGAGCCAGTGGGCCTTGACGTCCTCGGGGGTCTCGGCGGTCTCGGCGCCGAAGACGTGGGGGTGGCGGTGGAGCAGCTTCTCGACGATCGTGCCGGCCACGTCGTCGACCGAGAACGGCTCGTCGGGGTCGTCCTGGGCGATCCGGGCGTGGAAGACGACCTGGAGGAGCACATCGCCCAGTTCCTCGCGCAGCGCCTCGCGGTCGCCCTCCTCGATGGCCTCGACCAGCTCGTACGCCTCCTCGATGGCGTACTTGGCCAGGTCGCGGTGGGTGCGGATGCTGCTCCAGGGGCACTCGGCGCGGATCTGGTCCATGACCTGGACGAGGTCGAGCAGGCGGGCGCCGGGGAGGTCGTAGGAGCCGGGGAGGAGTTCGAGGTCGGGCATGGTTTCGCGGCCGGAGCCGGCGAGCCGGGCCAGGCCGTCGGTCAGCGCGCTCTCGCCGTCGGCGGAGGTGATGACGACGGCCGTGCGGGCGCCGGGCACGCAGTAGTCGACCAGTTCGCGGGCGGTGGGGGCGGCGATCTCGACGGTGACGCCGGCCTCCCGTAGGTAGGGCAGCTGCGGATGGTCCGGGTCGGCGCACAGCACCCGCTCGGCGGCCCGCACGATCTGCCACGCGGGCCAGGACAGCAGTCCGGGGGCGACCCGGTGGCTGGTCGTGAGCAGGACCAGGCGGCCGGTGCCGGCGCCCTGGGGGTGGGGCTCGGCGCCGGCGTCGGCGGCGGAGGAGGCGTCAGCGTTCACGCATCGAACGTAACGCAAGGGGGTGACAGAGACGCCGGTGCCCGCCCCCTCCCCAGGGGTCAGGCCCTAGACCTGCTGCTGTTGCGGCGCGGCCGGGGTGATCCACGGGTCCTTGGTCTCGCCGAGGATGACCTGCTGGTCGTCCCACTTGCCGAAGCGCGGGTTGACGTCGATGCCCATGTCCCGGGACGTCCTGGACAGCACCTGGGCGAGCTTCTGCTGGCCCTGCGGCAGGTTGCGGTCCGCGCCCAGGTGCCGGGCCAGGCCGTCCATCAGCAGCTGGTTGCGGGCCATCGCGTCGATCTCGTCGGGTGCGATGCCCTGCTGGATCCACATCAGCTTCAGCCGCTCCGCGCCGCCGGAGCGCTGCTCGGCCGTCTCCCGCCACTGCTGGACGTCGGAGCGGGTGACCCGCACCCCGGCGTCCTTCGCGGCCCGCGCCAGCACCTCGTCGAAGATCATGCCGTTGAGGGTGGCCAGGCTGAGCCGCCCGGTGTTCGTGACCAGCTGCTCGCCCTGCGGGGACGTGGCCTGCGCGGCGCGGATGTCCCTCACCCTGGACTGCAACTGCGCGACGGTGATCCGCTTTCCGTCGACGATGGCGGCGGCACCGGGATGCGCATCGGTGCCGCAGGCGGCGAGCAGGGGGGTCGCGGCCAGCAGAGCGGCGGCGGCGGAAACGGAGAGCGCTGTCCTACGGCGGAACACTTGGCCTCCCGGCAGATCGTGCGACGACGGAACGGACGGAGACTCGACCTTGAAGGTCGATGCTATGGAGTCGGCGTGGCCCAGGGCCACTGCTTCGGCCAACGATCCGTGCGGGGGTCGGTTCTCCGGGTGCGGCCGGGCGAGGGCGGGGCGGGGGCGCGGTGCGTGAGCGGTGCGCCCCCGGGCCCGCCGCGGGCCGCCGGCTCAGCCCTGCACCTGACCCAGCCAGTACAGCGTGCGGCGGATCTCCGACGGGAAGGCGTGGTGCGGCCCGTGGAGGCGTTCGGCGTCGTAGAGGAGGCGGGAGAGGGCGTCCTGGGCGGCGGCGCGTTCGCCCTGGGCCAGGAGGAGGTGTCCTATGGAGCGGCGGATCTCCAGGGGGCGGACCGGGTCGTCGGCGTAGTGCTCGAAGTACGGGAGGAGGGCGCGGTACTCCTCCAGGGCCTGGGACACCTCGCCGAGCTGCTCCAGGCACTGGGCGGCCTCGTAGTGGAACTGGAGGGCCTGGCGGGTGGCAGCGGCGCCGGACTCCTTGGCGAACTCCTCTGCCAGGAGCCGTAGTTCGGGCAGTGCGCGGCGGTACTGGCCGTCGTCCATGAGGGTGGCGGCGTACTGCTTGCGGAGGGTGCGGACGACCGGGGACTGGGCGCCGTGGCGTTCGGCGGCGGCCGGGAGGATGCCGCCGAGGATGTCCACGGCGCGGGTGATGCGGCCCTGGTCGAGGAGGTCCTTGACCTCGTCGACGGCGGCGGCCACGTCCGGAACGGCACCGGTGGACGAGGAGGGAGTGAGGAGGGCGGACCCGTGCGAGGCGCCGGCGGAGCGGTCGTGCCGGTCGCTCTGGAGGGAGGTGCGGGGGTCGTGGACCGGGCGGGCGGGGGCGGCCGTCGCGGCGACCGGGCGGGCGGCCGGTGACGGCTCGGGGGCGCGGGGGGTGGACGCCGCCGGGGCGGGTACCGGGGCGCCTGCCGCGCGGGACGGCCACGGGGCGTGCGGCCGGCGGAAGGGGCGGGTGGGGTCCATCGGGGCCGGCGGGGTGGCCGGGGCCGGCGGGGCGTGCGGGCCCACGGAGGCGGTGGGGAGGAGGGGGGCCAGGGCCGCGTAGACCTCCTGGGCGTCGGCGGGGCGCGCCCGGGGGTCCTTGCGCAGGAGGTGCAGGACGAGCGCTTCGAGGGCTTCGGGGACGTCGGGGCGGAGCCGGCGGACCGGGACGGGCTCCTCGTAGAGGTGGCGGTGCAGGACGCCGAGCGCGGTGGAGCCGGCGAACGGGACCTCGCCGCTGAGGAGTTCGTGCAGCAGCACCCCGAGGGCGTACAGGTCGGTGTACGGGCCGACGGCGCCGCCCATCGCCTGCTCGGGCGCCATGTACGCGGGGCTGCCGATGGGCGAGCCGGTGTGGGTGAGGCGGGTGGTGTCGGTGTCCAGGGCGGAGGCGATGCCCAGGTCGAGGACGACGACGGAACCGTCCGGCCGGATCATGACGTTGCGCGGCTTGAGGTCGCGGTGGACGATCGGCACGGCGTGGACGGAGGCCAGTACGGCGCAGAGCTGGGCGGCGACGGAGACCGCCCACGGCCAGGGGTAGGGGTCGTGCTCGGCGAGGTGGTCGGAGAGGTCGGCGCCGTCGACGTACTGCATGACCAGGTAGAGGTCCTCGTCGTCGCTGCCGGCGTCGTGGACGGTGACGAGTCCGGGGTGGTCGACCTGGGCGGTGACCCGGCACTCGCGGACGAAGCGGCGGCGCATCTCCTCGCCGTCCGGGGTGCCCGCGACCCGGTCGGGGCGCAGCAGCTTGACGCCGACCCGGCGGTCCAGGCGGCGGTCGTAGCCGATCCAGACCTGGCCCATGCCGCCCTGGCCGAGCAGTACGGAGAGTTCGTAACGCCCGGCGATGACCCGGCCGTTCACCGTCCTTCCTCCTTGCGGAGGTAGTCGCTCAGTTCGTCGAGTTCGGCGCGGACCCGGTCGATGCGCTGGGGCTGCGGGCGCCGGTCGGTTCCGTAAGGGGAGGTGCCGCCGCGCAGCGGCGTCGTTGAGGGGATTGGGGTCTCCCCTGCTCGAACGGAGTTGAGAGCTTGGGGAAGGTCGGGTGACGGGTGGGCCAGGGGCGGCGGCGCGGGGTGGCCGGACGGCGGTGCGTACGGGGGGAGTCCGGTGGCGGTGACGGCGTACGGGGCGACGGGGGCCGCGGGCGGGGGGTGGGGGGTGCCGTAGGGGTGCGGGGCGGCGGCCGGGGGCGTGGCGGGGTAGGCGGCGGCGCCGTATCCGCCCGTACCAGCGGCGCCGGGCCCGTAGTCGCTGGTGCGGGCGGCGCGGATGTCGACGACGAGGTAGTAGGCCACGGCTCCGGCTATCTGGAGCAGCAGGCCGCCGACCGCCGCGTTCGTGCGCCAGTCGGTCGCGGGGTAGCTGGTGATCACCACGCAGCTGCCGAGGAACAGCGCCAGGCCGCCGCCGAAGACCCACCAGCCCTGCTGCCCGCGCTGCACGATGGCGGCCCGCAGCAGCGCGGCCCAGGCCAGGAAGCCCAGGCTGAGCACTGTGGCGGCGACGAAGACCACCCGCAGCGCGAGGACCGTCCCGCGCGCCGGGGGGCGGTGCGGCGGAGGGGCCTGGACGGGGCCGTGCATCACTACTGCTTCCTTCTTATTGCTCAGAGTTGAGCATCGGTTGGATGGTTCGCTCTCCGCACCGGCAGAGGGGCCGGGTACTGGAGTCCTGGTCCGGCAGTCTGGACCGTTGGCGATCGGCACGTTCCCGCAGGATCTGCTTCACCCGCGTGTGCGGGGTGTGCAGGGTGATGTCGGAGTCACTCGCCCTGTACAGGATGTTGATCGCAGCAGCATGGTCGGCTTGCCACACGGCCCCACACTCGGTGCAGTGAAGCCGGTCCCCTTTCCGGACAGCGAGGATGTCCGTGAAGGGCACGGCTTGTGACGTGTAGGCAGCGTTGACCAGCCGCACCGCAGAACCTCTGCGGTCCGACACGGTTTGCAACGCCTCGGCTGTGACGCCCTTGGTCCAGGCAGCCAGGCGCCGATGGGTATTCTTCCCCAGTTTCTTCCGGCTGGAGAAAGTCTTGGTGAGGTCTTCGGCCACGATCACACCAGCCTTGTCGACCACTGCGTGCACGGATCGATAGGTGATGTCGCGGACGCGGCACCTCCACGCGGTAGAGCGTCGATCGCGCTTGAGAGTACCGAGGTTGTGATCCCTGATCCGGCGGGCCTTCGCATGATCGCCACGCCTTTCCGCCCTCTCGGCGACGGCGCAAAGCTTCGCGCGACGGGCGTTCTTGGTCCTGCGGTGATCCGACTCGGAAGTAAGGAGGTCGCCGAGCTGGGTGCCGTAGCGCTTCCCGTCGGAGTCGGTGAGGACTTCGCTGTATCCCTTGTCGATGCCGGTCTCCCGATCGCCGCACGGCCGCCCGGAGGACTTCGTTCCTTTCGCGTCGATCTGGTAATGCACCTCGGCGCGCCTGTTGCGGAGGATCAGTCGGAGGGTGCCGGTCGGGGAGACGGTGGTGTTGAGCGGGATGCGGACGAGTTGACGGCGTTCCAGGCCGGGGACAGCGAGCCAGACGTTGCCACTGTCGGCCAAGGTAAACGTCTTGTACTGGTCGGAGCGGACCACGATCTGGTTATGGGTGCGGTTCCGGCCCCGCTTCCAATGCCGGCGCATCTGCCGGGACAGGTACGAGTCAGCCACCCACTGGTCGCGCTTGAGCAGCGTGACCAGGTGTTTCCGCTCAGCCTCATCGGCGATGTGCCGGAAGATCGCCTTCTTGACCTTGCGCTTGGCGGCCTCACGGTTCGCGGTGATGTCAGCCACCGCGTCCCGCACGGTCTCCTTCCACGCGTTCGCCAGCACGCCGAAGGTCTGAGCTGTCCCGTCGGCGATCCACACATCGCGGATCTGCCGGTCCGACCACGGCAGGCCGCTGATGGACCCGTACAGACGCCAGACCAGCGACCGCACCGCACCGAGTCGGCGCGCCTGCTCTTCGAGCTGCGCGTACTTGCCGGTGTTGAGGTCCTTCGAGTAGGCGATGCGGGTGGCCTTCACCGTCCACCACCGGTGGACTCGTCCTTCAGTGTCTTTCCATAGCGACACAGTCCGTCCAGGCGACACGAAAAGGTGCGCACGATCACCAACAAGTCCTGCACCATCTCCTCTTGCGAAGAAAGCGACTCCTGGTTGGCGACCAGGATGGTGCAGCGGATCGGCCGACGCACTGCGCGTACTCGCCGATCTGGCACCTGCCGACCACGGTGCACAGCTCTGATGAGGAGTGAGCAGGAATCTTCCACTGAATCTCAACTCCTGGCGGATCGTTCGTGGTTAGGCCCGAGGCCGTGCTGCCTCGGCGGCCTCGCGTTCAGGCTCGGAAATGCCGGTGCACGCACATGCCTGCGAGCCTATATACGACCGCGGGCGCATGTGCGGGGTTATAGGGAATGCGTGCGGGCAATGCGCCCGTCGCCGTGTGCCCACCGTCAACTACCCGCGCACATGCACCCCCTACCCATCGGCACATAACAGAAATAACGGCTATATCGACCTGACCCTGAGGCTCAGCTCGGCCCGACCGACCCGTCCGTCAGCCCGTCGTAGAGCCCCTGCACCAGCTGCTCGCCCAGCCGGGACGCCAGCCGCAGGGCGCCCTCGAAGGCGGCCAGGTCGCCGAACCGCCGCCCGTAGCGCTGCTGTTCGGCCAGCGGGAGCCGGGGCAGCTGGAGGCGGCGGACGTCGAGGCGGGTGGCGGTGGAGGCGTAGCTGCTGGCCTGCCGGTTGTTGGCGGTGCCGCGCAGGAAGCCCGCGAGGAACCAGGGGTCGAGGGCGGTGGGATCGGGGCGCAGCAGGGTGAGGTTGCGGCCGAGGGCGGCGCCGGCGGTGTCCTCGTCGACGACCCGGGCGATGGCGCCGCCGCCGAGGACCGGCACCACGACGTCGCCTTCCCGGACGAGCACCGGTTCCTCGGACGGGCCGGCGGAGGGCGCTTCGGGGAGCGTGCCGGAGGGGGCGAAGCCGCCGATGACGTCGTGGTCGGTGAGGACCGCTGGGGCTCCGTCGGGTGCCGCCGTCCCGGCGCCGCCGGCGCGCAGCACGAGGGCGCCGGAGCGGGCCAGTTCGCCGACGGTGGTCAGCGGCCAGCGGGCGGCGGACGGCGCGGGGGCGGCGGCGTCCTCGCCGGGGCGCGGGGTCAGTTCGGTGGTACGGGCGAGGGTGGCGGTCAGCCGGTCGTGGACCCGGGCGAGTTCGCCGGGGCCGCCGGCCGCGGCGGGCGGCGGGAGGTGCCGGGCGGGTGCCAGGTCGACGTCGTCGCCGAGGAGGTCGATGGCGGCCAGCGAGCGCCGTACGCCGGGTACCTCCTCGATCTCGCCGTCGCGGTCGAAGAGCTGCCAGGCGTCGACGGCGGTGGCCCGTACGGTCTGCCAGTCGGGCTTGTCGCGGCCGGTGCCGCCGGCGAGCGGCGCGGCGGTGTCGACGACGAGCAGGTGCGGGACCGGCGGGGCGCCGCCGCCGGGCTTGCGCAGCACCCACAGGTGCAGCGGGATGCTGTTGGGCGGTGCGGCGCCGGCGGGCAGCGCGATGACCGCCCGCAGCGCGCCGCGGCGCAGCAGGTCGGCGCGGATCCGGCGGCCGGAGCGGCGGGAGGCGGCGGCGGGCGGCATGAGGAGGACCGCGGTGCCGCCGGGCCGCAGGCGGGCCAACGCGTGCTGGACCCAGGCCAGTTCGGATTCCGTACGGGCCGGGAAGCCGTACTCCCAGCGGGGGTCGTAGGCGAGTTCGTCGTGGCCCCAGTTGCGTTCGTTGAACGGCGGGTGGACGAGGACGACGTCCGCGGCGAGCTGCGGGAAGGCGTCGGCGCGCAGGGTGTCGGCGGCCCGGACGCGGACCTCGGCACCGGGTGCTTCCAGGGCGAGGCGGAGCGCGGTGAGGGCGGCGAGGTCGGGGTCGGCGTCCTGGCCGTGGAGGGCGGGCGGGGCGGCGCCGGGGGCCTCGTCGCGGGCGGCGGCGAGCAGCGCGCCGGCGCCGCAGGCCGGGTCGAGGACGGTGCCCAACGGGCCTGCCGATGCGGCCAGTTCGGCCATCAGCGCGGCCGGTCCGGGCGGGGTGAGGGTGTACTGGCGGGGGTTGGCGTCCAGGTGCCGGCCGAGCAGGAAGGCGTACGCCTCGGGGGCGCCGTCGGCGGTCGCGAGGTCGCCGGCGGCCCGCACCAGGGCGGCGGACGGGGCGAGCGCCTCGCGGGTCAGGCCCCGTACGGGGTGCTCGGTGCCGAGCCGGGCGGCCAGGACGGATTCCAACATCGCGGGCAGCACACCGGTCAGTTCGGCGTCGTCGGCGGCGGCGCGCAGCTGCTGCCAGGCCGCGGGCCGCTCGTGGACCAGCAGCAGCACGGCACCGGCCTGGCGGAGTGCGGCGGCGGCCCCTGCGGGGTGCCCGACGAGCTGCTGCCAGACCCGCTCGCGCGGTGGCACCTCGGCGATTTTTCCCTGGTCGCGCAGCCACTGCTCGATGTCGCGGAGGGCGAAGGCGGGGCTGGTCTCGGTGCCGCCGACCGGCTTGGGGAAGTCGGCGTGCCGGCGGCGCCAGTTGCTGACCGCGGCCCGGCCGACGCCGGCGAGCCGGGCGATGCCGGCGGCGGTCACCTCGGTCGGGCGGCCGTCCGCCCCGCTTTCCGCGCTCGCGCCGGCGTCCGCGGCGCCGCGGGCCGCCCTGTCGTCCGTCGCATTGTCCGGCACCTGACTGGCTCCCGTCCCGATGACCCCCGCGATCTCTGTGTCGACGAGCATACCCATCCACCTTGCCCCTCTCCCTTCACGACGTGAACTCCCACCCTCCATATATCTATGTTGACTCGGTTCACAGCCCATGCTCTTATTGACCCACCGATTCGACGGAACCGATTCCAGCGCCCGGAAGGGGCCCCTTCGCATGTCTCAGCAGATGCAGTACCAGCCCGTCCCGGAGGGGCCCCACGGCATGCCGGGCGCCGCCCCCCAGGCGGCGCGCAACGGACTGGGCGTCGCCGCCCTGATCCTCGGCATCGTCGGCGCTCTCAGCGGCATCCCGATGCTGCTGTTCTGGATCGCCGGACCGCTCGGCGTCCTGGCGCTGATCTTCGGCCTGGTCGGCACGAGCCGGGTCAAGAAGGGCCAGGCCACGAACAAGGGCGTGGCGATCACCGGCACGATCCTGGGCGCGCTCGCGATCATCCTGGCGATCGTCGGCGGCATCGTCACCGTCGTGGCCGCCAAGCAGGCCGTCGACGAGATCAACAAACAGGTCAACGGCGCACCGGCGCAGCCCAAGGACGGCAGCAAAGGCGGCGGCAACAAGTCCTACGGCCCCGGCGAGTTCGCGACCTATCCGGACAAGGGCCTTGAGGTGAGCGTCGCCAAGCCGGCGCCTTACGCTGTCGGCGAGATCGCCTCCGGACACACCGCCGGCAACAAGGCGTACAAGGTCACCGTGCAGATGAAGAACAAGGGCAAGGCCGCCTTCAACCCCGCCCTGACCCAGATCAAGGCGAAGACCGGCGCCGACGGCCGCAAGGCGGAGCAGATCATCGACGGCAAGATCGGCATCGGCTTCGACGGCTCGATAGCCCCGGGCGCGACCGCCACCGTCGATGTCGCCTTCGACGCCCCGCCGACCGCCAAGGAACTGGACATCGAGGTCACCCCGGACATCGACCTGCAGGCCGTGCACTGGAAGCTGCCCACCAGCTGACCCGGCGGAGCCGCCCGGCTCCGCCCCCGCACGCCTTCCCCGACGGCCTCCGGCCCGGCACCGCGTCACCGCGGTCCGGGCCGGAGGCCGTCGCGGTGCGCGGACCGATCCATCCCCCTTCCCGTTCCGCCCGCGGGAACGGACGGGCGCGCCGTGACGTCTGAGTCACCGACGCGCGGCGAGAGGGAGCGGCGCGGAGGTCGCGCGGCGGCCGGGCCACGGAGCGGGCGGACGGCGCGGTCCGCACCGCTGTTCCCACGCGTGGCAACGGGGGGCGCGGGACAGGTGAACAGGGAAGCGGACCACCCGGCGAACACCGGACCGACCCGTTCGCCTGTTCGAGTACCTTTTCGGAGACCGAGAGTGAGGACCCCCCATGGACACGGCCGCAGCACCGGCGGCAGGCGACCTCGTCGGACCGGCGCGCGGCACCGCCGCCCCGGCGACCGCGTCCCCGGCCCGTCCGACGGCGGCCCGCCTCGCCGCCCTCCGGGCGCCGCACCTCGACCCGTACTGGATCGCCGGGCCGTGCTTCCTCGCCTTCGCCACGCTCTCGTACTGCCGCTTCCGCTCCCTGTCCGACGTGTCCTGGGACCTGGGCATCTTCGAGCAGGCGATACGGGGCTACGCCCACTTCGGCGCACCGATCGTCGACCTCAAGGGGCCCGGCACCAACATCCTCGGCGACCACTTCAGCCCCGTCCTGATCCTGCTCGCCCCCTTCTACCGCCTCCTCCCCTCACCGCTGACCCTGCTCGCCGCGCAGGCCGCGCTGTTCGCGCTGTCCGCGATACCGGTGACCCGCGCCGCCGCCCGCCACCTCGGCCGCCGCCAGGGCCTGGCCATCGGCGCCGCCTACGGCCTGTCCTGGGGCATACAGAAGGCCGTCGACTTCGACTTCCACGAGATAGCGTTCGCGATGCCGCTGATCGCCTTCGCCCTCGAAGCGGTGCTGCGCGGCCGGTGGAACGCGGCGGTGTGCTGGGCCGCGCCGCTGGTGCTGGTCAAGGAGGACCTGGGCGTGACCGCCGCCGCCATCGGCACGCTGGCGCTGCTCCGCACCCGGCGCGCGAGCCCGCTGCCCATCGCGCTGGTCGCGTTCGGCATCACCGCCACCGCCGTCACCCTCGGCCTGATCATCCCCGGCTTCAACGGCTCCGGCTCGTACGACTACTGGAGCAAACTCGGCGCTCACGGCGGCGCCTCCCCCGCCGTCCCGGTCGACGTCGTGCTCCGCACCGTGCTGTGGGTGCTGCTCCCCACCACCGGGCTGCTCGCCCTCCGCTCCCCGCTCCTCCTGGTCGCGCTGCCGACGCTCGGCTGGCGCTTCCTCTCCCACGACCCGCACTACTGGGGCATCGACTGGCACTACAACGCGGTCCTGATGCCCGTCGTCTTCCTCGCCCTGGTCGACGCCCTGCCGCGCGTCCGCGCCGCCGCCCGCCCGTGGCTGCGCTCGTACGCGCACCATCTGCCGGCCGCCGTACTGGCCGCCGCGCTGGCGCTGACCACCAGCCTCCCGCTGGCCCGGCTGACCGAGGCCGCCACCTACCGCAAGCCCCCGGGCGTGGCCGCCGCCGAGCGGCTGCTCGACCGGGTCCCCGACGGCGCGACCGTGGAGTCCGACGTCCGCCCGATCAGCCACCTCGCGGGCCGCGCCCGCGTCTACTGGACCGGCGACACCGGCGGTCTGGCCCCCGACTACGTCGCCGCCCAACTCCCCGACAACCACACGCCCGAGCAGGCCCTCGCCGACGTGACCGCCCGGCACCCGAAATCCACCTACGTCCCGCTGGGCACCGCCGCGGACATCGTCGTCTTCCAGCGGACGTCCGCGGACTGACGGCGTCGCACCCGCCCACGTGCGCCTGCGGCGGGCCTGCCTCCCACGTTGTCGGCTGACCCGCCGTGGGGGTTTGCGCCGCTCTCCGCCTTCGGCGGAGGGGGTGTTCGGGGTGGGGCCCCTGTCGGTGGTGGGTGCCGGGTGTGGGCGGGACCCCACCCCTGGGGGGAGAAGGAGAGGCCCGGGCACTCACGTCCAACCCGCGCCTCTGGCCCCCGGGTTCACCACGACGGCCGGGAAATCCTCATCCCCCACCGGGCGGGGGCGCCTCACAGGCGCCGGAGGCCCGGCCCCGGCACCCACCACCCACAAGGCGCCCCGGCCCACAACCCCTTCCGCTCCCGCCGAAGGCGGGAAAACCGCACCCGCTCCCCCGCGGCGGGAAAGACGGCTACGTGGGGATCAACCAAGGACCGTCGTCAGGAACTCCCCCACCCAAGAAAGCAGTTCGCGCCCCACCAACGGCTTGCCGCCGATCTTGCCGGTCGTCGGGCGCGGCACCAGGATCTGGCGGGTGGCCGGCTTGAGGACCGTACGGGGGTAGAGGCGCTTGAGGCGGAGCTCCTGGGATTCGCGCAACTCCACCGGGCCGAAGCGGATGTTGGAGCCCTGGAGGGTGATGTCCGAGACGCCGCAGGCGCGGGCCAGCATCCGCAGACCGGCGACCAGGAGGAGGTTCTCGACCGGCTCGGGCAGCTTGCCGTAGCGGTCGGTCAGCTCTTCGCGGACCGCCGCGATGTCCTCCTCGGAGTTCGCCGAGGCGATCGCGCGGTACGCCTGGAGGCGCAGCCGCTCGCCGGGCGCGTAGTCGTGCGGGACGTGCGCGTCCACCGGGAGTTCGATCTTGACTTCGAGCGGGGGCTCCTCCTCCGCGCCGCCCTCCAGGGACGCGCGGTAGTCGGCGACCGCCTCGCCCACCATGCGTACGTAGAGATCGAAGCCGACGCCGGCGATGTGGCCGGACTGCTCGCCGCCCAACAGGTTGCCCGCGCCGCGGATTTCGAGGTCCTTCATGGCGACGTACATGCCGGCGCCCATCTCGGTGTGCTGGGCGATGGTCGCCAGCCGCTCGTGGGCGGTCTCGGTGAGCGGCTTCTCCGGCGGGTAGAGGAAGTAGGCGTAGCCGCGCTCGCGCCCGCGGCCCACCCGGCCGCGCAGCTGGTGGAGCTGCGAGAGGCCGAAGTTGTCGCCGCGCTCGACGATCAGGGTGTTGGCGTTGGAGATGTCGATACCGGATTCCACGATGGTCGTGGAGACCAGGACGTCGAACTTCTTCTCCCAGAAGTCGACCACGACCTGCTCCAGCTGCGACTCGCCCATCTGGCCGTGGGCGGTCTGGATGCGCGCCTCCGGCACGATCTCGCGGAGCCGGGCCGCCGCGCGGTCGATGGACTCGACGCGGTTGTGGATGTAGAAGACCTGGCCCTCGCGCAGGAGTTCGCGGCGGATGGCGGCGCCGATCTGCTTCTGCTCGTAGGGCCCGACGAAGGTGAGGACCGGGTGCCGCTCCTCGGGGGGCGTGGTGATCGTCGACATCTCGCGGATGCCGGTGACGGCCATTTCGAGGGTCCGGGGGATCGGGGTCGCGGACATCGTCAGGACGTCGACGTTGGCGCGGAGCTTCTTCAGCTGTTCCTTGTGCTCGACGCCGAAGCGCTGTTCCTCGTCGACGATGACCAGGCCCAGGTCCTTGAACTTGGTCTCGGAGGAGAAGAGGCGGTGGGTGCCGATGACGATGTCGACGGCGCCGTCCCGCAGGCCCTCCAGCGTCGCCTTCGCCTCGGTGTCGGTCTGGAAGCGGGAGAGCGCCCTGACGTTGACCGGGAACTGGCCGTACCGCTCGGTGAACGTGCCGTAGTGCTGCTGGACGAGGAGGGTGGTGGGCACCAGCACGGCGACCTGCTTGCCGTCCTGGACGGCCTTGAAGGCGGCCCGGACCGCGATCTCGGTCTTGCCGTAGCCGACGTCGCCGCAGATGAGGCGGTCCATGGGGACGGACTTCTCCATGTCCTCCTTGACCTCGGCGATGGTCGTCAGCTGGTCGGGCGTCTCCGCGTACGGGAACGCGTCCTCCAGCTCGCGCTGCCAGGGGGTGTCCGGGCCGAAGGTGTGGCCGGGCGCCGCCATCCGCGCCGAATACAGCTTGATCAGGTCGGCGGCGATCTCCTTGACGGCCTTCTTGGCGCGCGCCTTGGTCTTCGTCCAGTCGGCGCCGCCGAGTCGGTGCAGTGTCGGGGCCTCGCCGCCCACGTACTTGGTGACCTGCTCCAGCTGGTCGGTGGGGATGTAGAGCCGGTCGCCGGGCTGGCCGCGCTTGGCGGGGGCGTACTCGACCAGGAGGTATTCGCGGGTGGCGCCCTGGACCGTGCGCTGCACCATTTCGATGTAGCGGCCGACGCCGTGCTGCTCGTGGACGATGAAGTCGCCGGCCTGGAGGGTGAGCGGGTCGATCTGCTTGCGGCGGCGGGCCGGCATCCGGGCCGCGTCCTTGCCGGCGGCCTTCTGGCCGGAAAGGTCGGTCTCGGTGAGCACCGCGACCTTCAGGCCCGGGTCGATGAAGCCGTTGTCGATCGAGCCGCAGGCCACATGGACGACGGACGGCGCGATCTCGCCGAGGTCGGCCTCCAGGCGGGCGGCGATGCCCTCACCGCCCAGCACCTCGACCGTACGGGCCGCGGGACCGTGGCCCTCGGTGACGAACACCGTGCGCCAGCCGTCCGCGAGCCACTGCTTGGTGTCGGCCAGCGCCCGCTGGGTGTCGCCCCGATACGTCTCCGGGGCGTGCATCCCCAGCTTGAGGGTGTCCCCGTCGGCCTCTTCCTCGGTGGCCGCGCTGTATCCGATGTCGCCAGAGGTGCCGAGTTCACTGTCACCAGAGGTGCTGAGTCCGCTGTCACCAGAGGTGAACTGTGACACCGACCACCACGGCATGCCCAGTTCGCGGGCCCGGTCGCGGACGTCCGCGATGCCCCACAGGGACGCCGCGCCGACGTCGATCGGCGCCGCACCGCCACCCGCGCTCGCCGCCCAGGACGCCTGGAGGAACTCCTGGCTGGTGGCGACCAGGTCGGCGGCCCGGGTGCGCACCCGCTCCGGGTCGCAGACCACCGCCATGCTGCCCTTCGGGAGGACGTCCAGCAGGAGTTCCATGTCGTCCACGAGGACCGGCGCCAGGGATTCCATGCCCTCGACGGCGATCCCCTCGGCGATCTTCCCGAGCAGCTCGCCCAGCTCCGGGTGCTGCTCGGCGAGATCCGCGGCCCGCGCCCGCACCTCGTCGGTCAGCAGCAGCTCGCGGCACGGCGGCGCCCACAGCCCGTGCTCGGCGACCTCCAGGGACCGCTGGTCGGCGACCTTGAAATAGCGGATCTCCTCGACGTCGTCGCCCCAGAACTCCACCCGCAGGGGGTGCTCCTCCGTGGGCGGGAAGACGTCCAGGATGCCGCCGCGGACCGCGAACTCGCCGCGCTTCTCGACCAGTTCGACGCGCGCGTAGGCAGCCGCCGCCAGTCCGTCGACGATCTCCTCCAGGTCGGCGGTCTGCCCCGTGCGCAGACTGACCGGCTCCAGGTCGCCCAGCCCCTTGACCTGCGGCTGGAGCACCGAGCGGATGGGCGCGACGACGACCGAGACCGGGCCCGCGGTCGGGTCGTCCGCCTGCGGGTGCGCGAGCCGGCGCAGCACCGCCAGACGGCGGCCGACGGTGTCCGAGCGCGGCGACAGGCGCTCGTGCGGCAGCGTCTCCCAGGAGGGGAACTCCACCACCGCGTTGTCCTCGCCGACCGGCATCAGCGACCGCAGGGCGGCGGCCAGGTCCTCGGCCTCGCGGCCGGTGGCCGTCACCGCCAGCACCGGGCGGCCGGACTGCCGGGCCAGGGCGGCCACCGCGAACGGGCGGGCGGCCGGCGGGCCGACCAGGTCCACATGCGGCCGGTTTCCGTCGGCCGCGGCCCTGACCGCTTCGGCGAGCGCCGGGTCCCGTACGACGGCGTCGAGCAGACCAGTCAGGCTCATGAAAAAGATTCCGTCCCAGCGAGGCGAACAACGCGACCGGTCCGACACTCCCTCGGCAGCGCCGACGGGCGCGCACGGACCAGGGTTGCCAACCTTACGCTCGCCCACTGACAACCGGCCGCCGTATCGAGCCGCCGGCCCGTCCCACCCTTCGAGAAGCCCCGTTCCGCCGGGCGCCGGCGCGTGGAAGGGTGTCGGCAGAATCGTGCCGACTACACGTAGTGGGTCGGCCGCACAGGACGGTCGGGCGCGCGACGGCCGCGCCACGCACCACACCAGGAGGGGGCCCGGTGAGCCGCATCACACAGGACAGCCACGGCGCCGGCCGGAACGGGGCCGGGGACCAGGGGCCGGGCGGGCGGAGCGCCACCGGCCCGGCCACCTCGCGGCGCGGGCCCGTGGTCGCCGCCCTCATGCTCGGCATGGCGCTCGCCGCCCTCGACTCGACGATCATCGCCACCGCCATCCCCCAGATCGTCGGCGACCTCGGCGGCTTCGCCGTCTTCTCCTGGCTCTTCTCCGGCTACCTCCTCGCCGTCACCGTCACCCTCCCCGTCTACGGCAAGCTCTCCGACACCTACGGCCGCAAGCCCATCCTCGTGACCGGCATCGCCCTGTTCCTCCTCGGCTCCCTGGCCTGCGCCGGCGCCTGGAACATGGCCTCCCTCATCGCCTTCCGCATCCTCCAGGGCCTGGGCGGCGGCGCCCTCCAGGGCACCGTGCAGACCATCGCCGCCGACCTCTACCCGATGAAGGAACGCCCCAAGATCCAGGCCAGGCTCTCCAGCGTCTGGGCCGCGTCGTCCGTCGCCGGGCCGGGTCTGGGCGGGCTGCTCGCCGCGTACGGCGACTGGCGCTGGATCTTCCTGGTCAACCTGCCCGTCGGCGCGCTGGCCCTCTGGCTGATCGTCCGCCATTTCTTCGAGGACGACGCCCGCCACGACACCGAACGGGCCCGCACCACCGCCGCCGGGCGCCGCCCCCGCGTCGACTGGCCCGGCGCGCTCGCCATCTTCGCCTGCGGCGGACTGCTGCTCACCGCCCTCGTCCAGGGCGGCACCGCCTGGCCCTGGCTCTCCGCGCCCTCCCTGCTGCTGCTCGCCGGCAGCGCGCTGTGCGCCGCGGCCACCTTCGCCATCGAACGCCGCGCCGCCGAGCCGATCATCCCCGGCTGGGTCTGGCGCCGCCGCACCATCTCCGCGGTCAACCTCGCCCTCGGCGCCCTGGGCCTCCTGATGGTCGCCCCCACCGTCTTCCTGCCCACCTACGCCCAGACGGTCCTCGGCCTCGGCCCGATACCCGCCGGCTTCGTGCTCTCCGTGATGACCCTGAGCTGGCCGATATCCGCCGCCTTCAGCAGCCGCGTCTACACCCGCATCGGCATCCGGAACTGCGCGCTCCTCGGCATGGCCGGCGCCGGCCTGGTCCTGCTGGCCTTCCCGCTGCTCCCCTACCCGGGCGCCGCCTGGCAGCCCGCGCTGCTGATGCTGGCGCTCGGTGCCGCGCTGGGCCTCTTCCAGCTCCCGCTGATCATCGGCGTCCAGTCCTCGGTCGGCTACGCCGAGCGCGGCACCGCCACCGCCTCGATCCTCTTCTGCCGCCAGGTCGGCCAGTCCATCGGCGCCGCCCTCTTCGGCGCCATCGCCAACGCCACCCTCAACGACCGCCTCGCGCACGCCCCTTCGGCCATCCGCACCGGTCTGCCGCACGACCTCGACGCGGTCTCGCGCGCCCTGGAGCACGGCGGTGCGCTCACCGCCCGCACCGCCGACTACCTGCGCCGCGCCGTCGACACCACCGTCCACCACGTCTACCTGGGCGCCGCCGCTGCCGCCGCCCTCGCCCTGCTCGCCGTGCTCCTGCTCGCACCGCGCCGCTTCCCCGTCCACGCGGATGCCCGCACGGGCGCGAGCGCCCCGGACACGGCCACGCCGGACAGCCCCTGAGCCGCAGGTATCGACATCGGGAACCTCACCGCCCCTTGTCGGGCGAGCACGGGATTTCCGTAGCGGGAATCCGCTCGCACCCGGACCACTGGTGCCGGCCACGCCTTCCCGGCGTGACCGGCACCAGTTGGTGAAGCGGTCGCCCCGAATTACGAGCGCCCGCCGCCGCGCTCCATGCGGGGCCGCTGGGTCTCCACCGTCTCCTCGTCGTCCGGATCGACCTCGGGGGCGGCGCCACCGGCCCCGGGACCGGAGTCCGCGCCCATGGCGGCGAAGTCCGCCGGGTCCTTGCCGGTGAGCGCCGCCAGGCTGTTGCGCACATGCGCCATGTGGGTCCGGACCTCCTCCCGCTCCTCGTCGTGCTCCCGCACGATCCGCTCGGTGGCCCGCTCGATCCGCTCCGCGTCGACCCGCGCCTGCGCCAGCAGCTCCGCGGCCCGCGCCTCGGCGTCCTCCTGGCGGTGCCGGGCCGACTCCTCGGTCTCCGCCGTCAGCCGCCGGCGCTCGGTCACGACGGCCTCCCCGTGCGCGTCCAGCTCGGCGACGCGCAGGTCCATCTCGGCCGCCAGGCTGGTCAGTTCCCGCTCCAGGCCGTCCCACTCCTCGTTCTGCCGCGCCTCCTGGTCCCGCAGCAGCTGCGCCGTGCGGCGGCGCATCTCGACCAGCCCCGCGGACGCCTCGGACCGCAACTGCTCGGCGTCCTTGACCGCCCCGGCCACCAGCGCCGACGCCCCGTCGCACGCCGTCTCATCAATACGGCGCGCGTCCTCCGACGCCTCCGCACGCAGCCGCTGCGACGCCTTGTCCGCCGCCGTCTGCGTCTGCTGCGCGAACGCGGCGGCATCGTCGCGCAGCCGCTCCGCGGCGGCATCGGCCTCGGACCGCAGCCGGGCCGCCTCGGACTCCGCCGTCGTCAGGATCAGCCGGGCCTGATCGCCGAGATCCTCGTACGTCTGCTCCGGCAGCTGCGCCACAT
This sequence comes from Streptomyces sp. GS7, assembly GCF_009834125.1. Taxonomy (NCBI): domain Bacteria; kingdom Bacillati; phylum Actinomycetota; class Actinomycetes; order Kitasatosporales; family Streptomycetaceae; genus Streptomyces; species Streptomyces sp. GS7. The sequence continues at coordinate 901,200 of NZ_CP047146.1, read as the reverse complement.
AGGCGCGCAGCTCGGCGACTTCGGTCTCCATCTCGTGGCACAGGACCGTCAGCCGCGCGGCGCGCTCCCAGCAGGAGTCCCTGTCGATGGAGAGCCCCTCGACGCGCCGGTCCACGTCCTCAGGGCGGTAGCCGCGTCCTCGTACGGTCTCGAACCCGTGAGGCGAAACCGAAGTACTCATCCCTCAAGCCCCTCTCCGCTGCGCTCAGCAGTCGCGCGGATCCGCATACCTCCGTACAGTCCCGCGCACATCTTTCTGGATCGGCCCGAAGCGGCTCCATTACGACACTCCGCCCATTCCCTCCCACAAGGATGCGGTATGTGCCGACAGAAGCCGGAATTGGATCTTCGCCCGCGAGGGGGGTGCGGAGTATCAACGACCTGACGCGGTCGGATGTCACGGCATGCACGCCGGGCGCGCCGCGACGGCGCGCCGCACCGCGCGCAACGGAAAGAAGGGGCGCGGACGGCCGAGCCGTCCGCGCCCCTGTCGTGCGCCGCGCCGGGTCAGCCGGCCCGGCGCGGCCCTGGGTCCTGTCCTACAACAGGCCGTCCCACATCTGCTCCAGCAGCACCGACCACCAGGTCTCCGGCGACCCCAGTGCCGGCGGGTCCAGCGCCACCAGCTGCGCCTGGAAGTCGACCGTCCAGCGGCCCGCCTGCTCCGGCGTCAGCCCGTAGCGCAGCCGCCACATCCGCCCCAGCATCGCCAGGCAGCGCACGAACTCCGGCAGCCCGGTGTTCACGAACTGCGGCGCCACCGGCTGCCCGCCGGGCCCGGCCTCCAGCGGGACCGCCACGATGTTCGCGGTCCCGTACTGGACGCACAGCTGACGGCCGAAGTCGTTGCCCATGACCAGGTACGAGCCCGCGTCCGGCGCCGGCTGCACACCGCGTTCCGCCGCCAGTTCCGCCAGCGTCGGCACCGGGCGGCCCGGCTGCGCCTGCGCCCAGAAGAACGGCCCGAAGTCGACCGGCAGCCCGGCCCACACCAGCATCTGCGCCACGACGTCCGGTACGCCCTGCCGGGAGACCGCCCGCTGATCGAAGCGGAATATCCCCTGCGGGCCGAACGCCTGCTCCAGCTCCTGCCCGATCGCCGGCGGCGGCACCGGCATCGCCGGCTGCACCTGCGACGGGTGCGGCAGCGGCGCCCGGACCGGCGCCGGCCGCGCCGGGCCGTCCGCGACCTGGTGCAAC